>JAKAPQ010000013.1 GCA_021806945.1 bacterium
CGACCAGCGCCGCAACGTCGCCGTACCGCCGCGCGCCCATCTCGACGACGACGACGTCGTGCGCGCCGGCGGCGAGCAGCAGTTTGCTCACGCCGATCTCGTTGTTCTCGTTTGCCGGCGACGCCAAAACCCGCGCCTCACCGTAGCGCGCGGCGAGCAGCTGCGCCAGGAGGTGTTTGGTCGTGGTCTTGCCCGCGCTGCCGGTTATCGCAATCACGCGCCCCTCGAACTGCTCGCGCGCGGCGCCGGCCAGATCCATATAAGCCCGCAGCGTGTCGCGGACGAGCAGCGTCGGAACGCCGGCGACGCGCGCTTGCGGATCGTCGACGATCAGCGCGGCCGCGCCCCGGTCCAGCGCCTCGCGCACGTACGCGTGCCCGTCGAAGCGTTCGCCGCGCAATGCCAAGAACGTATCGCCCGGTACGAGCGTTCGCGTGTCGGTGACGACGCGCAGGTGCGCCGGAAAACGTTCCGCATCGTATGCGACCGCACGGGCCGCCTTCGCCGCGCGCTCCGCCGTCAGCCTCACGTTTGCAACTCCCGGCGCGCCAGCGCTTCGCGTGCGACCGTCAGATCGTCGAACGGCAGAACGCGCGAACCGACGACCTGGTAGTCTTCGTGCCCCTTGCCGGCGATGAGCACCGCGTCGCCCGGGCGTGCCTGTTCGATCGCCGCTTCGATCGCGCTGCGGCGATCGAGTTCGACGACGTGCGCGCCGCCGCCGATACCGCTCACGATCTCGCCGGCGATCGCCTGCGGATCCTCGCCGCGCGGATTGTCCGAGGTAACGTAGGCGACGTCCGAAAGCCGGGCCGCAACCGCGCCCATCTCCGGGCGCTTGCCGCGATCGCGATCTCCGCCGCAACCGAAGACGAGGATCAACCGGCCCGGCGTCGTCTCGCGCAGCGCCTGGAGCGCGCGCTCGAGCGAATCCGGCGTGTGCGCGTAGTCGATCACGACGTCGACGCCGCAGCCGCGCACGCAATCCATGCGGCCGGGAACGCGCTCCATCGCGAGCAGGCCTTCGCCGGCCGTCGCGTTGGTTACATCGAAGTAGCGGGCTACCGCGATCGCGCACAGAGCGTTGGCAACGTTGAAACGCCCCGGCATTCGCAGTTCGAAGCGCGCGCCGCCGACGCGGAAGGTGCTGCCGTCGGCGCGCACCTCGATCGCTTCGGCGCGCACGTCGGCATCGCGGGAGCCGATGGCGTAGGTGCGCACCGGTTTGCGCGTGCGGAACTCTGCCGCCCAGCGCGCGCCGAACTCGTCGTCGACGTTGACCGCGCAACGCCGCGAACGCTCGAAGAGGAGCCGTTTCGCGAGCGCGTACGATTCGATCGTTCCGTGGAAATCCAGATGGTCGCGCGTAACGTTCGTCAGCGCGCCGACGGCGAATTGCACGTCCGCCACGCGCTGGAGCGAGAGCGCGTGAGAACTCACCTCCATCGCAACGGCTCGCGCTCCGAGTTCCCGCATCTCGGCGAGCAGCGCGTGCAGATCGTGCGCGAGCGGCGTGGTGTTTGCAAGCGGCCACCGCCTCTGGTCCAGACGCGCTCCGATCGTACCGATCGTGCCGGCAGCGATGCCGGCCGCGTTCAAGATGGCACCGATCATCTGCGCGGTGGTCGTCTTACCGTTGGTTCCGGTCACGCCGACGACCTCGAGATCGCCGCTCGGGTGCCCGTAAAACGTATCGGCGAGATGGGAGAGCGCGCGCGCAGAGTCGGCGACGACGATCCCCGTCGCGTGGGCTGGGAGCGGCTGCGGCTCCTCCATCACCACGGCGGCGGCGCCGCGCCGAACGGCTTCGCCGACGAACCGGTGGCCGTCGGTACGCTCGCCGCGCAGGGCGACGAACAGCGCGCCTGCGGTAACGGCGCGCGAATCCGCCGTCAGCGCGCAGATCTCGCGATCGGGATCGCCCAGCGTCCGCGTGCCCGGCGGAAGCGCGGCTAGGAGTTCGGAGAGCGAGAGGCGGCGTTGCGTGGAGGTCATGCTCACGGTTTCGCCCCGGCGGGTGCGTTGACCAAGCGGCTGCCGTGGACTCGGTGTGCCGTTGCGAGCTCGGGCAGGATGCCGGCGTGGATCATCGCGGCCTTGGCGATCCGCACGAACGCCGGAGCCGCGACTTCGGAGCCGTAGATCGAGCCCTCGGGCCGATCGACTTTCACGAGGATGACAAACCGCGGATGATGGTAGGGAATCATCCCGATAAAGGATGCGACGTAGGCCCCGGAGAGGTAGGCGCCATTCTCTGCGATCTGCGCGGTGCCGGTCTTCCCGGCCGTGGTGTAGCCCGGAATCTGAGCCGACGGGTCGCCCGTCCCGCGTACGACGACCGCGCGCAGAATTTGCCGCAACTGCCGGGCGATCTTCTGGGAGAAGACGCGCCGCACGACCTCCGGAGGATAGGTGTAGAGGACCTGCCCGTGCTGCCCGAGGATGGCGTGCAGCAGACGCGGCCGCAGGAGCAGGCCGCCGTTCGCGATGGCGCAGTAGTACCGGGTCAACGCGAGCGGCGTTACCGCGACGCCTTGGCCAAAGGCCATCGTGGCTAGCGAACTGCCACTCCATTGGCTCGGCGGCGGGACGATGCCGGGATTCTCGCCCGGGAGCCCAATCCTCGTAGGCGATCCGAAGCCGGCGCGCCGTTCCATGCGGTAGAAGGCCCGGCCGCCGATGTGGATGGCCACTTCGGCGGCGCCGACGTTCAGCGAGTCGGCGACGATCGTTTCGAGCGTATTCCCGTTGGGACTCGGCGTAAGCCCGTCGACCGCGTCGTGGATCGTGCGGCCGCCCACGACGATCGGCCCGGCGGACTCGAAGCGCATCGTCGGCGTAACGCGCCCGCTCTCGATGGCGGCGGCGGCGGTAACCAGTTTATAGGTAGAGCCGGGTTCGTAGGCGTCGAGCACCGCGCGGTCGCTCCGGTCTCGCGCCGGAAACCGCCAGAAGCGATTCGGGTCGTAATCCGGAACGTTCGCGAGCGCGAGAACCGCGCCGGTGTTGGGGTCCATCACGATCGCCGTGCCGCTGCGCGCGTGATACTGCTTCACCTGCGCCGCCAGCGCAGTCTCGGCAACGTACTGCAGATACGAGTCGATGGTGAGTTCCAGCGACAAACCGGCTTTGGCGGGCACGAGCACGTCGCGGTGGCCGAAGGGAATCGGGCGACCGAACTCGTCGGTCTCGATCGTCATCTTGCCCGTCCGCCCGCGCAGCAGCCCGTCGTAGGCATACTCGATTCCGTCGAGCCCGTTGTCGTCGATGCCGACGAACCCGAGTACCGTCGAGGCCATCGTGCCCACCGTATCGACGCTGCGGCCGGTCCGCTCGCGCACCAAGTTGATGCCCGGTATCTTCAGCGCCCGAACCGCGCGGACCTGATCGTAGGAGATCTTGCGCGCTACCCACACGTATTCCAGATTCTTGTCGCGCAGCATCGCGACGAGCTGCGGGTCCAGCGGGCCGAAGATCTTTCCCAGCCGCGCGATCGCGGCGCTGGGATCGGTCAAATCGTGCGGCACCGCGTAGACGCTCTCCGAGGGCAGCGAGCGTACGAGCACGTTCCCTTCGCGGTCCAGAATGCTGCCGCGGCGGGCGTAGACGTCGATCGTATCCGAGCGCTGCGCCAGCGCTTCTTTCGCGAGAAGCGGACCACGCAGGACTTGGACGTCGTAGAGACGCCAGGTCAGGTAGAGTGCGATGGCTGCGAAGATGTAAAAGGCGGCTTTAGCACGCCGTGGTCCGACGCGCGCGAAGTGTCGCTGGTGCACCGTGCCTGCCTACCGGCTACTTCGCGCGCAACCAGTCCGCAACGGTCGAGAGTACGGCGACGCGCCCCCGAGCCTTACGCTCCGTTGCGGACCGCGGCAGCGCGACCTTCGCGAATTGCTGCGGCTCGCGCATGCCGAGCTCGGCGGCTATCCGCGCGAGACGGTCGTCCGAGCGCAGCGCGGCGATGCGGTCGTCCAGACGCAGCGTCTCGTCCTGCAAGCTCGTTCGCTGGCGCTCCGCCCTCCCGAGGGCGTAGTTGAGCCCGGTGAGATTCGCCGTGAGGGTAACGTAGGCCATCACCGCCAGGAGCGCGAGGCACAACGCGGCGGAAAAGCGCAGCAACCCGGCATACCGCGATCGGACGGCGTGCGAACGGCGCAGCTCCGTCGCCGTCGTCGCGCTGCGTGCGTTGGCTATGCGGGGTCGTTCGTCGACTCGTCGCTGAGCGATCATGCGTACACCTCAACTGGCCTTCCGTTGCGCCGCGCGCAGTTTGGCGCTGCGCGCGCGAGGGTTTTGCTCCGTCTCCGCTTCGCCGGCAACGACGGGCTTGCGCGTGATCGCCTCCAGCCGTTCGTCTTCACGAAACGCATGCTTGACGATGCGGTCTTCAAGCGAGTGAAAGCTGATGGCGACGATGCGGCCGGCGCCGCGCAACCGGCCCGCCGCGCTCGAAAGGCCCTCCTTGAGCGCGCCGAGTTCGTCGTTGACGGCGATGCGCAGCGACGCGAAGACGCGCGTGGCCGGATGGATGCGCTCGCGCCTGCCGGGACGCTGGAGCAGCCCGCTCACCATGCCGGCGAAATCGATCGTGGTCGTCGGCATCGTTCCCGACGCGCGGCGCCGCACGATGACGCGCGCGATCTTGCGCGCCGCCCGCTCCTGCCCGTAGCGAAAGAAGATATCCGCGAGCTCGCGTTCGCTCGCCGTCATCAGGATATCGTAGGCGCTGGGCCCGGAGTTCGGGTTCATGCGCATGTCGAGCGGCGCGGCTTCGCGGAAGGAGAACCCGCGCTCCGCTTCATCGAATTGCATTGACGAAACCCCCAAGTCGAACAGAATCCCGTCGATCTGCCCCACGCCCAGCTCGTCGAGTACCCGATCCAGATCGCGAAAGTTGGCCTGCACGAAAGCGAACGAGGGCGACGTGATGGCCCGCGCTCGTTCTGCAGCGGAAGGGTCCGCATCCAGCGCAACGACCCGCCCATCCGTCAAACGCTCCAGGATCCCACGGGTATGGCCGCCGGCACCAAAGGTCGCATCGACATACGTCCCACCCGGCCGGATCGCCAAGTACTCCAAGGCGGGACCGTATAGGACCGGCACATGGCTCATGCGCGCACATCAGTAAAGCCCGAGCTGCGCCATGAACTCAGCGACCTCGCCATCCGGCAGCGCGTGGGCGGCGTAGCGTTCCTTCGCCCAGACCTCTACGCGGGTCAGGGACCCGATCGAGACGACCTCACGCTCGATTCCGGCATACTCGCGCAGCGGACCCGGAATCAGCAGGCGTCCCTGGGCATCGCAAGCGACCTCCTCGGTGTGCGCGAAGAGGTGCCGGACGAGCCGGCGATAGCTGTCGTCCTTACGGGGAACCTCCTCTAAGCGGCGGCAGAACTCAGCCCAGGTAGGGGCAGGATAGAAGGCTAGGCAGGGGTCCGGCTGGGCAATCGTGAGGACGAAGCCGGCTCCGAGGCGCTCGCGGAAGCGCGCGGGCACGATGAGACGGCCCTTTTCATCGAGGGCGTGCTCGACCGAACCGGTAAAGCGCGGCAAATCCGCGTGCATGAGCCCTCCCCTGGCCACCATAATGCACCACTTTGCACCACTATACGCCCCGGGAGGGCCCGGCGCAAGGGCCGCTGTGTAGGTTCCAGACGCCGCTTCCATGAGTAATCGGGAATCTACAGAGGAAAGCGGGAATTCTGGGACTCGCGACGCAGGGCTGGCGTGCACACGCCTGATATTCCGGCCGCTTCCCGCCGGCCGCGAGCCAGGAGGCGCACTTCCGACGATAGCTCCTTGAGCTGCCTTTATATCTGTCTTCCAGGTTCCTGACGTTCATACGGCAGGTCGCGGACTCGCCCAGTCCAACTCCACCAACCGGCTATAATCCCTCGCGCGTGTCCGCCGAGGAGCCGATGAAGCAGTTATAATGTTCTTTTGACCGGGTGGCTGCATCGTATCCGCCGGCTTAAAGCGCACCGGGAGGCACGCCTTTCTTACATTGTCGGGTAAGGGACTGGCGCGGTGTCTGAGCATTGCCGCTCGCTCCGTTTCCAGTCCCTCCCCATAGGAACTGCTCGTGAGGTTTTCCCTCAAGCAGCTCGCCCAGCAAGTTTCATCGAAAGGGTTATGGGTCTTATCGTAGAGCGGTCACTTTCGCGTAAAGCTCTCCGCGCTGGGCAGAGGTTGGAGTTTCCAACCCAGGTAGAGTCCCAGTACGTCGTAGAGGTATACGTTACTCCATCGTCGCCATCCGATGCCCCTTTTCGTCCGTCGTTTCCGCCGCGTCAAGAGCGTGCGAATCTTCATCTCCGTGTAGCTGCGCACTTCGCTGAAGGCACAGCTCGCGTTTCCGACTCGGAAGTAGTTTACCCATCCGGCGAGTGCGGCGTTGATGTCGGCGACGATTTTCTTCACGGGGGTTGCTCCCCCGTTGCGAATAACCTCGCGGATTTTCGCCTTGATTGCCAGGCGGGTTTTCTTCTTCGGAGTCATGAGGATGTAGTATCCGTTTCCCTGACGTTTGCGTACACGACGTGGGTCAAATCCCAAGAATCCAAACGACTCATCCTTCCACGTATCCACCACCTTCGTTTTCTCTTGGTTCAACTCGACCCCGAGAGATACGAGTTGCTCCTTAAGCCGTTGCAGGGCGCGTTCCGCCCAGCCTCGTTTGGTGGGGTGTCCGCTGACGGTTATCACAATATCATCGGCGAACCGATGATAGTTCACGGCCTCGAAGTTGCCTTCAGCCGTTTTACGCCGTATCGCGTCGAATGTCCAATCAACGTCGTTCAAGTAGATATTCGCCGCCAGCGGGCTGAACGGGCCGCCCTGCGGCACCCCGATCTTGCCGTCGACCTTGATGATCTGCTTGATGAGATGCATGACCCGTGGGTCTTGGACACGCTTGGCGATCTTATCCAGCAGCACAGAATGCCGAATCGTGTCGAAATATTTCGATAGATCGACATCTATCACCGTGAACATGCGCCGTAACACACTGCGCCGGACTTCCGCCAAGGCGCGGTGCGGTGATCGCTTGGGGCGGAATCCGTATGAGTTCGGGCAAAAGTCCGCCTCGAAGATCGCTTCGAGGATGAGCTTCAGTGCGCCCTGCACCACTCTATCGCGAATGCAGGGGATTTGAAGCGTTCGGGTTTTGCCGTTGCCCTTCGGGATGTCTACCCGGCGGTTCGGTTGGGGTTGGTATTTGCCGTTTCGAAGATCGTATCGAACCCCCGCAAGGAATGCTTCGAGTCCCTTTGCTTCGATGTCGTCAAAGCTTTGACGGTCGATGCCCGGGGCTCCGCCGTTCCTTTTGGCGATGCGGTACGCCGCTCTGAGGATCTCGATCTTGGTAACGTGTACGAAAATGCCCCAGAAGCGGTGAGCTTTGTCAGACTTCGCCTTTCGGTATATTCGCCGTCTCAGTTCCTGCACGTTGATGGGTGCCTTTATCATCTCACCCATGCCTCACCTCAACGAACGAACCACTCGCCGGTCCGGGCCCTTCCCTCCGAGCGCGTTTTGCTGCACGCTCATCAACGGTACTACGACCCGATCCGCCACCCTGACGCCTATGCCCGCATTTCCCACTCGCGGTTATAGCGGACGTCTCCTCGGCAAGATTTCTTCGCCGGGCGTCGAGGGTTTCTCCAGTTTCCACGTCATCCTTCATACCATGTCGCCGCTGATACCCCGCCGGTGAGAGCCGCCGTTTCGGACTCGTTTCGAACGGCTCTTGCTGCCTTCGCGCGTGTGCGGACCGTCTCGGCCACCGGAGTTTCCCAGTCACGAGGCTACGTCTGCGTTCACTGTACGTTGCAACCTGGTATGTCGCATATACTCCTTTCGAGCATACTGTCAGAGGGCTTCATCGTCTCGCTTTCGCATCCACGATGCCTCTCAAGCTACGAGGCATGAGTCTTTTGCCTCGGTCGGACTCTCACCGACTGAATGATGTGTCCTTACACTGGACACGCCCGCACGTCGCGGGTGGCATATCCATCGAATTTAGCGGCCGCGTAGCGTCACTCTGAGCGCGGATGCTCAAGGTCGATGAGGCGTTCCGTCTCGGTCTCCCAGTTTCGTAGAAGCGTTCTTACCCTTCGGTAGTTCGCGATGGCAAGGCGCAGAGCGGCGGCCTGCTCCGGCGAAACCATTCGATTGACGAGACGGCCGTCTTTCATGTGCCCCCACTCGTAGTACGGTCCGTGGCGCGCACTCGGATCGTTAGCGCAGCGACAACTCGGGCTACCGCACAACTTCGTGCGCCGCAAGAGCGTGCCGGAGCACAGGGAGTCTACGGCGTTGATGGCTTCGCGAATGCCGGCGATTCGCTCGCGGGCGCGCTTGATGCTGTCTGCCGGTCGACGTGATGACATGGGGTGGGGCTTGACTCCTTCTGTATTGTCTGTAATAATACAGACAGAATGGCAAGTGCGCAAGCCCCTCGCCACCGCAATCTTCAGTTCACTGAGATCGCACTGCGCGAGAGCCTCGCCGACGCAATGATCGCCGGGATGCGCGGCGGCAGCGTCGATCTCGCGATCGGCGACATGGGCGAGGCGACGGCCGGCGCCCTGCGCGAGATGCGCGTCGAATCCCTCTTCACCGACGAGCTCACGATCGCCGTCGCGCCCTCTCACCGATTCGCCGAGCGCACGCGCATCGGCGTCGCCGATCTATGCGACGAGCCGTTCATCATTTTCCGGCCGGGATCGGCGCTGACGAACTCGCTGTACGCGCAGACGCGCGCGGCCGGATGCCGTCTCCGTTGTCATCGCCTGCTCCGCTGGGCGCACATGGGATAGGCGCTGAATCGGGAGCCAGGGGTTATCGTATAGGTCTAAGTCTCGTAGAACCGAGGCAAGGCCGGAGCCTGCGGGCAAAGTGACCGCAATCGCGGTGGCCGACGAGATCGTCCCTGTTCCCCTGGAAGGGCACAGGCGCAGCGATCTTTTGATCAAAAGCGGTTGCCATTTGGTAGCCATCCGCGGCAACCTCCCCGGATTCTTGGCAACCTTGGGGTGAGCGGCTCCCCTGGCCTCTTGCTCGGGCTCGCCACTCTCCAATCCTGATCATAGGGAGTGCGTTCCCCTGTTCCGTACAATCCAATATGCAGCCTATTGACCAGTGGCGAGCGCTAATCTTGTACGGACGAAACGTTGCGACGTACAAGATCGCTCTGGGTAAAGTTCTGCTCGATCTGGCAAGGCGAGAACACACGACTATCAATATGCCAGAGTTAGCGGAGGCGTTCCTCGATACGTACATCGAGCGTCTTGCTCAGGCCGCTCGTCCCCAGTTGAATGTATCTGGCCGTAAGACCCTCATGGAGCGCGTGGTGGGCGGCGTGTCAGCAAACGTGCTGCAGCGCAATCGAGCTATTGAGATCGTAGCGCGAGACGGTTTCAATGACGTGGTCCCACGGTTTCACACACTGCCGGTGGGGCAGTTGGGAAGCCCCTTCTATCATCAGGAGACGTACCGCCTTATTCTGGACGATTCCCTGATCGCGCTAGCAAAGTCATCACATTGTGCTGAACTTGATTCGGAACTGGACAGTCGCTGGTCCCTACTCGAAACGGCATTCGAACCGAACTATTCTCCCGCACTTCTCGGAACGGATGGCGAGCAAATCATCTACGCCAGTGCCTTCCAGAGGCTGGCGGTTACGAGCGCGCGTCCCGTTCTCTGGGGGTACCAAAATGGTCGCTGTTTCTATTGCGGAGAACTTCTTGAAACTGATAACGCCCATGTCGATCATCTCATTCCTCGTGCCTACATCCAGCACGATGAGATTTGGAATCTGGTCTTGGCACATCAATCTTGCAATCTACGCAAGAGCGATAATATACCGCCGCAAGAATACTTGGACGCGCTGTATCGGCGAAACGAATACTATATCGCGAGCAATCACCCGATCAAAGATCATTTGGTCGTAGCCACAGGACGGACGGCCAAAGCCCGTGCAACTTACGTGAGGAACGTTTACGATGCTGCGTCGTTAGCCATTCCTCGAAAATGGCTGGTAGCCAAGCTGTCCGTCCTTCCTGACCCTCTATCCACGCTATCGCTTATCGAGTAGGTGCCAATGCCCCAGTACAACAAGCTCGTCCGCGACCGCATCCCTGAAATCATTGAGCAATCTGGCAAGTCGTGCAAGCTATCCACTCTTTCCGCTGAACGGTTTCTTGCCGAGCTTAAGCGCAAGTTACTCGAAGAGGCAACCGAGGCCCAAAACACCTCAAACGATGAAGACCTCCTTCGAGAGTTGGCCGACGTGCTGGAGGTTATCACAACACTGGCAGAGGCAACCGGCATCGGAATGGCGGCGGTTGAAGACACGATGCTAGAGAGAGCGGCCGAGCGAGGCCGCTTTGAAAAGCGCTTATTTTTGCATTGGGTTGATGAACATGAAGGCAGTCCCTACCACCCTTCACCGTGAAACTGGAAGCCGCCATCCTCGGTCTGCCAATACACAGATAGGCTCTGGGAGTCGGCTAAGCTCAACAGATCGATAGACGGTGCCGACGGCAATAAGATCGCGCAGTGTGGGTTATCCAGGATCAAAGCCTTTAAGGGCGCCGTTAAATTTCTCGACCTATTTGATCAGCACATACTTGCGTTGACTTTTCAAGGGCAGGAACCGCTTCGAGCTGGCACGAGAAAGACGGATACGCGCTTCTGGGAATACAACGAATTTAGGGACGACCACCAGCGGCTTAGGTTCACAGAGTGGGACTATCTGGCTCCTAAATGCACGGTCCTTGCAATTATCTTCGAAGATGGTACTAAGATGCTGAGCAAGAACGCATAATCTCTAAGCTTTCTTGGCGCTCTTAACGCTCTTACCGCTCCTTCACATCGGGCTTTGCGTTTTCGCAAAAATTAAGCCCCGAAAGTGCTGTAATTCCATTTTCGGTGGAAATCATGATCTGGCTCGCGATCGACAGCGCGGCACCCGTACCTGATGTTTCCGTTCGAGTCGCCAGCCACTCGCGAAACTCTTGCATGACGCGGTAGACACACTCCTGCCAGGCCTCGGCCACCCCTGCTAGGAGCGCCCCGATGAGATGCTCTGCCGAGTCTTCATTGTGGGGAAACGCGTACGACGCGCTCCCCCTCGAATTTCCCCGTTGAGCCGTTCCTGTATAGTTGTTGTCGGTTACGGTGTAAAAATCCCCACTTCGACGGCCCAAGATTCCCCACCCCATAGCGAACAGAACCCCCGAATCAGCCAGCAAGTCGATAGGAGGCCCATCCAATCGTAACGGGATTGTGCATGCAAGTAGAGGTCCTGGAGGCCCAAGGGGTACCGCTCGCGCGGATCGCCGCCAACCTGGGCATCGACCGCAAGACGGCGCGCAAGCTGCGCCGGGCTCAAGCCGAGCCGACCGTCGCCGTACGGCGACGCAAATCACACCTCGACTAGTATGCGGATTGGCTGAAGGAGCGCCTTCCAACCGTGCCGGCAGCCAAGATGGTCCGCGACCTGAAGCGTCGCGGCGTGGATATCCCGTATCCGACGTTGCGCGACTTCGCCCGCAGGCTTCGCCCGGCCACAAGGCCGACGCCGGAGGAGGTACGCTTCGGGACCGTTCCGGCCAAGCAGGCACAGTGCGACTGGAGCACGGTCGGAACGATTCTCGACGAACACGCCCACCTTTGGCAGGCCATCTTATGGCCGCAGGTTCGCACTCGAGTGAACGCTACGCTCTCCCACTACACCGCGCTAAAGTTGCACGAACTCTCGGATGTGAACCCTGAAGAGACGCATATCACCGTGCCGCGCGATCTGCGGATCAAGCGAGCTCGCCCGCGATTTTTGGTCGTTCACCACGCAGATATTGCGGAGCACGAAATCGTGTTCGTCGATGGGCTCCCAACAACAAGCATCGAGCGTACTCTACGCGACATTGCCACTCTCGGGAATGCTGTCGTCCTTCACGACGCTTTGCGCGATGCGCGCGTGAGCAATCTCACGATCCCTCCTGAGCTCACGAATGTCTGATCCATTCACGCAATTCCCCGCGCTGGTCGTGCAGTACCTCACGGACGACGGAACGAAGCTCGCGCAAACGTGCATGTTACGCGGCTCCAGCGATGCAAGCGGACGGTACACGTATTCCGGGGAGGGATTCGGACCTCCAAGAGTGATCCAGCGGTTCTCGCATCCACACGATGACGGGAACCAGCTCTGATCGTGCAACGGCGCCAAAGAATCGTGAGCGCTGGTAGTCTGCAAGACTGAGGTAATTTGAGCAGCGACCCTGCGCTCGATATTTGGCATGGATTCGCGCTGGATTCCGATGCCCCGCGCGCTATCGCAGGTCGACGGCGAGCATCGAGATCGATCCGCCATCGACGCCTTCGACCGGAAACGTAATCGTGTCGCTCTCGCGGCGCGCCCCGAGGACGTAAAGCAACGGCAGATAGTGATCCGGCGTGGGCGCCGAGAGCAGCGCGTCCTCTCCGAGTGACGCATAGTCGAGCAGCGGCGCGTCGTCGCGCGCGAGGAGCAAGTCGCGAACCCGGCTCTCGAACCGCACCGCCCAGTCGAATGGCTCGACCGGATGCCGCCCCCAGGCAAACGCATGGAGGTTGTGCACCACGTTCCCGCTGCCGATCACCAGCACGCC
This sequence comes from bacterium, assembly GCA_021806945.1. Classification (GTDB taxonomy): domain Bacteria; phylum Vulcanimicrobiota; class Vulcanimicrobiia; order Vulcanimicrobiales; family Vulcanimicrobiaceae; genus JAJYFL01. The sequence continues at coordinate 12,651 of JAKAPQ010000013.1, forward strand.
CTCGTCGCGCAGAGCCCCGATCCGCTTGCCGACCTCGTAGTGGAACTGCGGCGGCTTCCTCTCGTCGACGCTGAGTTGCACCACCGGCACGTCGGCATCGGGAAAGAGGTGAACGAGCACCGACCACGTGCCGTGGTCGATCCCCCAGCGCTCGTCTAACGCGACCGGCACGTCGGGCGCCAGAAGATCGCGCACTCGCTCGGCAAGCCGCGGGTCGCCGGGCGCCGGGTACTGTACTTCGTACAATTCGCGCGGGAAACCGCCGAAATCGTGGATGGTGCGGGGAGCCGGCGAGACCGTCACCGCCGTGTGGTCGACGTACCAGTGTGCGGAAACGGCAAGTACCGCAGTGGGCTTGCGCAGCCCGCGCCCGATCGCGTTCCACTTCTTCGCGTACGTGTTTTCCGTAATCGCGTTCATCGGATTCCCGTGGCCGAAAAACAAAACCGGCATTGCCGCGCTACGCACTTTCCTAGCCGCGTACCGTCACGATGAGCCGCAGGCCGAGCGGTTCAACGAAGAACGCATCGGTCGGAAGCGAACCGTAGACCGGTGCGCCCCTCCCGCCCACGCCGACGACACCGCGATACGGGACGCCGAACCCCGGCAGCGTGAACTTACCGGCAACCGCATCGGTGAGGTTGGTCGCGGCCAGCGTCACGTCCATGCGGCCGAACTCGCGGCCGCCTGCAGCGTCGACCGTCGCGTACGGTCCCTGGTTGAGTTCGTTGTTCTTGCCGCGCATCACCGTATCGAGCGCGGCGTGCCAAGAGCCGTGCGTCCAATCCAACTGCAGCGAAGCTACTTGCTGAGGGATGTTCAAGAACTGCTGGTTCGCGACGAGGTTGCCGCCGGAGGTGGGGTTGCTCACCGATGCGGGAAGATCGAACGGATAGGCGACGTTCAGGCCGTAGCGCGCCGTCACTTGCAGGTCGCGGAAGTCGCGCACGTAGCGGATCTCCGCACCTTGGTACACGACGTTTCCGACGTTGATGGGGTAGGAGACAGGCGGCGGATTCGCAGCCGGGCAACGCGCGCCGAGCGGATAGAACGTCTCGATCGGATCGCGCAGGTTCGTACGGTACAGCGAGACGTTGAGGTTGGCATCCGATGCGTAGGTGTGCGAGTACCCGAGTTCGTACTCGGTCGCGTGCTCGGGCCGTTCGGCCGGGTTCCCTTGACCGGTCGCCACGCAGTTTTGGTCCAGCGGCAGTGCGCTCACCGGGAAAACGTAACGTTCGATCAACAGCGGCGCGCGAAATCCCGTGCCGGCGGCGAAGCGAACGACGGTGCGCGGATCAAGGCTGTACGAAGCGCCGAAGCGGCCGTCGAGGTTCGAGCCGAACGTCGAGTAGTGCGAGGCGTAGATGCCGGCTTGCAATCGAAGGTTGCGCGTCGGGTGGATGCCGGCGCGCGCGAAATACGACGCGATGGACTGCGACTGCACGCCCGCCACGCCGGCCTCGGTGAGCGATTCGCCGCGAACGTATCCGCCGAAGGCAAGCTCGGCGTCGCTGAGATATCGCTCCCACGAGAGCGAGAGCGTCTGCCGCTTATCGCGGTGCGAGATGTCGTACGGCGAGATGCCGCCGCCCAGCAGTTCCAGATCGTCATTCGAAACGCTCGCGTCGGCAATCAGCGAACCGGCCCCGAGCGCCGCGCGGCCGTGCAGGTCGTAGGCACGAATGTGCTGCGCTATATTCGAACTGCCCGGGCCCACGAAGTAGGCGCCGGCACCTTCGGCGTTGGGATCGGCGGGCGTGTTGACCGCTCCGCTCTGGTCGCGCGCGTCGGCGAGCGTGAAGATGCGCAGTCCGACGTCGGCGCGCTGCGAGAAATCGTAACGCATATTCGCGAGCAGCGAACGCGCCGCGACGGCCGAGCCCAAGTGGGTTGACGCCGGGTCCGCGCACGGCTGCGGCTTCGCGCGGTCGAAGCCGCCGGTGCAGAGCACCACGTCTTGGTTCACGTATCCGCGCTCTTGCTGATCGTCCAGGCCAAAGGCGTAGCCGAACTTGCCGCGCGAACCGGTGGCGTTGTACCACAGTTCGGAGCGGCCGAACGAACCATCGCTTGCCGAGAACGCGTCGTGCGGCAGGCGGGTCGGCTGCAGCGAGACCAAATCGACCGCGCCGCCGATGGTGTTGCTTCCCTCCTGGTCGAAGGGCCCGAGCCCCTCGACCACGGAGAGGTTCGAGAAGTCGGCAACCGGGAAGCGCGATAGATCGAGATCCCCGGTGTTTCCGTCGTTGAGGATCTGCCCGTCGAGCGCTACCAGCGTCTCCGATGGGTCCGGACCGCGCAAGGCAACGGTGCTGAACGTGCTCGACGACCCACCGTCCGGGCGCGCGAACGTCACCGAGGGCACCAGATTCAAGCCGTCGACGACGCGCGCCATGCCGGCACGCTGCAACTGCGCGCGCGTGACGTTCACCGCCGGGATGGCGTCGCGGACCGGCTGGAGGCGCCCATCGACCCGGACGCTGCCGATGACGCGCAGCTGCGGCGCGTCGAGCGGCTCGAGCGTCACCTCGATCCGCTCCGAGCGCCGGACCAGAAACGGGCCGACGCTGGTCGGCGCGTAGCCTTTCGCGCGGGCATCGAGATCGTAGCGCCCGGGAACGACCCGCACGGTGAAGGTGCCCGCCGCGCCGGTGACGGCCGAGCGGCTAACCGTGCCGCGCACGACGACATCGGCGCCGCCGAGCGGGCGGCCGGAGGGCGCGTTTACGTGACCGGTAAGAAGGCAACAGGTAAGGCCGGCCGCTATCACTGGCATCGTGGACCTGGTACGCGAGCCCCCCCGGCTTACCTCCCACGCCAAAGGGCGCCGATGAGCATTTGATGAGCCGCGCAGGCCGATTGCGGGGCGCAGAGAGAAGGTGGGGTTAAGATGAAAAGGCTGCTGGGCACGGTGGCGTTTTTGAGCCTGCTCTGCGGATGCGGGGGCGCGGGCTACCTGCCGTATGCCCCGCACGCGCTCGCTCCCCAGGAGATTGCCCGGCTGGTCGGTGCCGCCTCCTCCCGCGACGGCGTTCCGGCGGGCCTGGTCAACGCCGTCGTAATGACCGAATCTGCCGGCGACCCGAGCGCGATCAGTTCGGCCGGCGCGGAAGGCCTGATGCAACTGATGCCCGGCACCGCCGCGGCCTGCGGACTGGAGAACCCCTTCGACGCGCGAGAGAACGTCGATTGCGGCACGCGGTACCTCCACCAACTCTTGGCTCGCTACGGCAACAACGTGAAGCTGGCGGTCGCGGCATACAACGCCGGGCCGGGAGCCGTGGACCGGTACCACGGCGTTCCGCCCTTCGCCGAAACGCGTGCGTACGTCGTGCGCGTGCTCGACGCCTACCGAAACTACTAAGCCCGCTAGACGGATGTCGGAGTTGAGCCGTTTCCAGATTTGGCGCCGAATTTTGTTCGGAGACGAGGCGCGAAGAAGCCTGCTCCCGCACATCCTGTGCTTCGCAGGCACTGGGCCATCCGTGGCCTGCGGGAGCGAAGCCGTAGCTTCGTGACTGATGAGCAACGCAGTATTCGGGCAAAAGGCGGCCCAAAGATGGAAACGCGCTTAACTCCGACAGCCTCCTAGCCTATGGCGTCGCTCTCCGGAACGCAACGCGCGCCGCTCGTATCGCTACCTCGCCTGCGGCTCCCAATTCTCGACGCGTATATCCTGCGCGAGTTCATCGGCCCGTTCTTGTTTGCGTTCGCCGCGTTCTTCCTGTTCTGGGCGTTCAACATCTTCTTTCTGGCGGCGAAGTACATCATCCAGCAGAACGCGCCGTTCTTCTTGGTGCTGCGCTTCGTCATCTTTCGCGTACCGCAGTCGATCCCGATGGCGTTCCCGTTTGCGACCCTTTTCGCGACGCTGCTCGGCATGGGGCGGCTGGTCGGCGACAACGAGATCGACGCAATCCGCACCTCCGGCGTCCCGCTGTGGCGCATCTGCCTGACGCCGCTGATCTTCGGTTTTCTAGCATTCGTTCTCTCGTACGCGATGAACGAGTACATCGCGCCGAAATCCGTCGACCTCTCGACGCGCACGTTCTATCAAATCGTCTACCATACATCGTCCTTGCCGGTCGAACCGCAGTTCTTCCGCAAGGATCCCGACACCAACGACGTGTTCTACGTGAGCCAGGTCATGCCCGACGGCAAGACGATGGTGGGGGTGCAGATCTTCAAACCCGGAAAGTTCGGGTATTTTAACGAGACGCTGCAGGCCAAGAGCGCGACCGTCCGCGGCGCGACGCTCGTGCTGCACGACGTCGTCGAGACGCGCTACAACGCGCAAGGCTACCTGACCTCGCAGGTGCACGCCAAGGAGGCCTCGATCGGCTTGCCTATGGGCGAGACCGCCGCGGCGTTCATGAGCTCGGCGAACAGCGACGCCTACACGATGTCGAGCGCCCAGCTCAAGAACGAGGTGAACGCGCTGCGAGCGCAGGGCGTCGGCGGCGAAGCCCTCGGCAATCTGCAGGTCAGCCTCGCGAACAAGACGGCCTTTCCGTTTGCCGCCTTCATCGGCGTGCTTATCGCGCTGCCGCTGGCTATCCGCTTCGGCAGTAAAGGGCGGATGTTGGGCGTCGCGCTGTCGATTCTCGCGTTCTTCGTCTACTACATGATGTCCGACGCGGCCGCGGTCTTCGGCAGCACCGGGCGCGTGAACCCGTACCTCGCGTCCTGGTTGCCGAACGTCGTCTTCGGGCTCGCGGGCCTCGGACTGCTCTGGTACGAAGAACACTAACCGCGTGTTGTCCGACCACAACGGCCCTCGCCGCCCTCGATTGGCGCTCGCATGTTTGCTATCGTTCGTCGCCGCGTATCTGCCGGCGCCGGCGCCGGCTGCTTTCGGGTCGCCTTCGCTCGCGCAGCGGCGCGCGCTCGCGCTCTTGAACGGCCAGAGCTGCGCGGCCCGCGCGCGCGGCGCGCTCGTGGCCGACTCCGGGGCCGCGTCGCCGGCGCCTACCGCATCGCCCACGCCGCAGCCGACGCCGACCTTCCCCGCGCCCCTGGGGGGCCAGACGCAGCTCTATGCGACGCCCTTCCCGGCCGCCGCGCCGGTGACGCCCCCGCCGATTCCACTGCAGACGCCGCAAGCGTCGGCGACGAGCGGACCGGTCTACTTGATTCGCTCCTCCGCCCCACCGCCCACCATCGCACCGGTCGGCGTGCCGACCGGGACGCCGTCGCCCGCGCCCACGGCCGCCGGACCGACGCCGCTGCCGACGCTGCATCCCGGCGACATCGCGGTGCTCGCCGACAAATTCGTCGGCGGCACGAAGCCGGGCACGCCCGGCGATGCCATCGGCAACGTTCACATCTTCTATCAGGACGAAGTTCTCGTCGGCGACCGCGCACACTACGACGGCGTCCGCACCATCGTGGTGAGCGGCAGCCCGTATATCATCAACCGCGAACAGAACTCGGTGCTCTACGCAGACCAAATCACCTTCGACACGATCGATCAGAAGGCTACGCTCGTCAACGGCCGAGGCGAGAGCTCCCAGGGCGTCGAGCAGGGCTTGGTCTACTTCAACGCGCGCAAACTCAAGTCCAACGCCAAGGGGGTCGCGCACGGCGACTACGCATTCGTCACGACCTGCGCGCGCCCGCGCTCGGGCTACCACATCACCGGACGCACCATCGACGTCTATCCCGGTAACCGCATCGTCATCAACAAAGCCGTGCTGTGGCTCGGGGCGGCCGCCGTCTTCTTTCTGCCGCGTATCGTCATACCGCTGCGGCAGGTCGTCGGGCCGCGCCAGAGACCCTCGTTCTTCCCGGAGATCGGCTATAACTCGTACCAGGGATGGTACGTCCGCACCAAGATCGGCTTCGGTAAGGATCAGTACTACTACGGCTACTACAGGGTTGAGTACTACTCTAAGGAGGGCCTGAACCTCGGGTACGTTGCGTTCCTGCAGCGCAAGGACGGCAAACGCCAGACCAGTATCGACTACGAGGAGCAACAGGATAAGCGTATCGGCCGGACGACCAACACGATCAACGTCCAAGACTTAGAAAATTTCTCGCGTACGGTGCGTGGCAACTTCTCGTTTGCGTACAACGATAATTTCGGGGCCCTCACGAGTCTGCCCGCCACCGAGACCATCGGCGCCTCGATCGTGCATGCGGGGGCGCGCGCTTCGCAGACCTATCAGTATTCGCGCAACTCCACCGGCTCGCAGCAAGTCAACGACAGCTTCGGCTTCTCCGACCAGCGCCAGATTACCGCGAACCTGCAGCAGAGCTCGACCTTCTCGTACTCGCGCAGCCAGTCGAGTTACGGCGGATTCTTCAGTTCCAACTCGTCGGGACATATCGACACGCTCACCCACTGGAGCACCAAGGGCGCCGATTACCAACTGATTTTCGACAAGACCTTCGCCAACCAGCCGTACGGCATCAACAAGCTGCCCGAGCTGCAGATTCGCCCGTATAATTTCCTTCCGCATTTCGTGTTTCCGATTACGACTCAGTTCACGCTAGGGCAATACAACGAGCCGAGCAATTCTTTCACGACCACGCGCGCCGATCTCGGTTTCGTCTTCGGTCCCGTGCTCTATAAGATCGGCGGCAGCGACTTCCAGTCGACCGTGAACGTCGACCAGTTCGCCTACGGAACCGGAGACCTGAAGGCCGCGATCCGCCAGAACATGAGCCTCTCGACGCCGATCGGCGACCACTTGCTGAACGCCATAACCTACAACGAAAGCAACTACAACGGCCCGGCTTCGGTGCCGTTTCAGTTCCTGGACCAGCAGCCGACCCAGAACTACAAAGGCGCGCAAGATATCTTGCGGTTCTATAACGGCGATTACTACAACCTGACGCTGGGCTTCGCAACGAACTTCAACAGGATGGCCCAGCCCGTCTCCTACCAACTCGCACTGCGGCCCTCGTATCAATCCTACGTGCTGCTCGGCGGCGCGTTCTCACCCGGCTCCGGCCTCGGCTTCTCCAGCACCAACGTGCAGTTCTCAACGCCATTCGGCCGCGGAGCCCAACTTCAGTTCGCCGGAGACGTGGATTGGAAGAACAAGGGCCGCATAGAAAACAAGACCATCTACTACAACCGCATCATCGGCGACTGTTACGAGATCCGCGTGCAGTACAACCAGGCTTCGCGCCAGATCAACGTCTCGCTCGAAGTGCTGGCCTTCCCGTCGCATACGGCGAATTTCGGCATCAACACGCAGGGACCGATCATCCCGACCGGGAGTCTAAACTTCGGCGGACCCTAGGATTCGCTTCTACTGCCTGCTGTTGCGCCCACACTTAAAGGTCACGTCGAAGCCGCGCTTTTCGAACGGTCCCGAATCGGTCTTGGACTTCAGATAGACTGCACGATCTTTGTAGAGCCCCAGAAAAAGGTCGTCGCCGCCACTAAGGAAATGCACGACGTTGCGTGAGTCGATCGAATAGCGTCCGGGGTCGTACGGCTTGCGGGCATCGCCGAGCGCGTACGTTCCGTTGGGATGGAACACGATGTTCTGAAACCAGTTGACTTGCGCGCCGTACGCGAGACAGGTCCACTGGCCGGAGAGCGCGGGCGCGGCTGCTGCGGGCGTCTTGGCGAAGAGGCTCGAGGCCACGATCCCAAGCAGCATCGCGAAGCAAAGGAAGGATTTCATGCTGGATCCCCTTGTAGAAAGTTAGGATCATCCTACAGAACCAGGCGTCCGATTTCCGTCCGGCGGCCCACCGCGGGAGCAGCCTGCCGGCTCGGAGCCGGCACGGGTCGGTTTAGGCCGCGTCGCAGGGCGGGTGCCCGCACGGGCACGCATCGGACTCGATGTCGCTTTCGACCACGTTCCTGCAGTCGTCGCTGCAGTATTGAATGTCGCCGACGGCGGCCATAATCACGCAGTTGCAGAGTTCGTGCCCGCAGGCGATCGTTTCAAACATAGCGGCTCACATTCACGGGTTGTTTGCGATCTCGCCGATCGAGATCTGGGCGCTCGCATAGGGTGCTTGGGTAGCGTTTTGCCCCACGAACTGCTGCTGGTCGAAGATCTTCGTTATATCGATCGACCAGACGAAAGACTGATCGGTCGCTCCTCCGATGCCGAAGGCGTCCAGTGGATTGCCGGAGGTATCGGTCGTAAAGAAATTGACGTACCACGTGCTCTGAGCGGCGGTCGTCGGCTGCGGCTGGGGCGTCGCCGCGGGCGGCGAGGACGAGGGCAAAGGTGACGGCGAGGCGGATGCGCTCGCGCTCGCCGTTGCGGTCGGGGATGGCGATGGGGTCACCGAGATGCCGTAGAACAGCGTTCGGTCGAACGTGATGGAGAACTCGGTGCCGAGCCCATTGCTATTTGGAAGAAACGTCAGCTGCTGCGGCGTGTAGTAGAGCCGGTAGGGAACGATCGCGATCGCACCGCCGGGGCCGGTTTGACGGATGTACTGATAGAGGACCGGCTGTGCGACGCTGTTGCCGCTCCCTCCGACCACCAAGGCAAAGGAGTAGTTCTGATAATTCGTTTGGTACCCGTTGGCATAAGGTTCTCCGCCGGTCCCGCTCGTATTAAACATGATGACGTACCGGACGTTCGCAAAATCCATTTGACCCTGCGTCTGGAACTTGACCTGCATGGAGCCCGCAGCGAGTCCACTGCCGCTTCCGCCGGGCGAGGTACGGTTTGGCGTGACCTGGCGCCCGCATGCCGCCAGCGCGAGCGCTATGGTGAATAAGACGAGACCCAATCTACGAATCATGTATCCCTCGGAGCGCGTGCTCGAGTTCGGCATCGCCGTCTCGAGCGCGGTGGCCCTTGCGCTGGCATTTCCCAAGGCCGGTCAGGCGTGGCTCGCACCGGTCGGAGCGGCGGGCCTGTTCTGGCTCTGGCAGCGCCTCTCCTGGAAACGAGCCTTCTTCGCCGGCTGGCTCTCGGGAACGGTCTTCTTCGCCGTCACGTTTTGGTGGATATCGTTCACGATCGGCAGCTTCATCGGCGGTTTCGCGGTCGCCGTACCGGTCATCGTCGCGCTGACCGAAGGTCTCGCCTTCGCGCTGGCCGCCGCGAGCAGCGCCGTCGCCGCCCGTTTTGCCCCACCCGCGCTCGCACCTTTGGCCGCGGCCGCTGCCTTCACGGTCTTCGAGTGGCTGCGCTCGATCGGGCCGCTCGGCGTACCGTTCGAACAGCTCGGTTACACGCAAGCCGATACGCCGCTGCGCGTCTTCGCCGCCTATGCCGGCACCTACGGCGTGACGTTCGTCATCTGTGCGATTGGCGCGTATGCCGCGAGCGCGATCGCCCGCCGGCGCTACCGCAGCGCCGCGGTCGTCTTTGGCGCGATCGCCCTCGCCTGGGCGTTCTGCTGGGCGGCCTGGCCCGCCCGAGCGGCGGCGCCGCCGACGATGCGCGTTGCCGCCGTACAAGGCAACATCGCCCAATCCCTCAAGATGAAGCCCGGAGCCCTCCAACTGGCTATCCAACGCTACACCGCGCTCACGCGCACGGTCGCCCCATTTCACCCACAACTGGTCGTGTGGCCCGAGACGGTCATCGTTACCGCGCTCGACTACGATCCGGCTTTGATGGCGCGGTTCGCGGGCATCGCGCGGCGCCTTCGCACGACGCTGGTCGTCGGGAGCTGGGATTACCGTGCGAACGGATACTACAACGCCCTCTACGTGTTCGGCCCGCTCGGCAGGCTCGTCGGCATCTACGACAAGCGGCAACTCGTGCCGTTTGCCGAGTCGTTCCCCGGCAAAGCGTGGCTGCACTGGCTTCCGGAGACGTCGTTCATCAGCAATTTTCAGTCGGGCACTGCCGACTCCGTCTACCCGACCGCCGCACTCTCGTTTGCGCCGTTGATCTGCTGGGAGTCGGCGTTTGCCGATCTCGCACACAGCCAACTCCGCAATGGGGCGCAACTCTTGGTCGTCGCCACCGACGATGCGTGGTTCGGAACGACCTCCGGTCCGTACCAGCACGCGCAGATCGCGCAGCTGCGCGCGATCGAGAGCGGAACCTGGGTCGTGCGCGCGGCCGCGACCGGTATCAGCGGGATCATCGCACCCGATGGGCGATGGACGGCGCGGTCGCAGCTCGACCACCGGGCAGTCGTGCTCGGAATGGTCGGCAGGCCGCCGGGCTCCTTCTTCGCTCGCATCGGACCGCGTCCGGTCGCGCTGACGCTGCTCGCCCTCTATCTCGTCCTGGTTCTGGGAACGCCGTTCGTGCGGCGCCGGCGGAGCGTCAACCGTGAAGATTAAAATTGGCGTCCGCTCGGTGGCGATCGCCGCCGGCGTCGCCCTCGCAGCGTTCCTCACGGTCGGCTTCATTCTGGCCGGCCGCGAGCCCGTGCCCGACGCGCCCAATTCGCAGCCGATCGTCCTCAAAGGTGGGCACGTCTCGAACCACCGCATCGACACGAAGTCGTGGAGCTTCGATTACAAGCGGGCGGAACAATCGCCCAACGGATCGGTAGCCACGATCACCGGCATCCACAACGGCATACTCTTTCGCAAAGGTAAACCGTATCTGCGCATATCGGCGCAGGAAGTCTCGATCAACACGGCATCCTTGGATTTTACGGCCATCGGCGACGTGCACATCGAATCGGCCAATGCAAAAGCGAACGACGGGCGCTCGTTCGATACCGATCTGGTCGAGTGGGAAGACGGGCTGAAACACCTCGCGATGCCCCACCCGAGCATCGTTCGCACGCGCGGCCAGGTTCTCAAGGTGGATTCCATCACCGTCGACTTCAAGAAAGGACTCGTCACGCTCGAAGGCGTGCACGGCGGCATGCACCTCTCACGATGACGGGCCCTTTTCGCGTTCCGTTTCGGCACGCTTCTTCTTGGCCTCGGCGACCAAGCTCTTCACCTTTTGGCCGCCCTTATGACCGATCTGCTCGTAGAAACCCGTACCGTACTTGTCCTTGACGACCCGACCGCCTTTCCGGCCGATCGATTCGTAGAACTCCGCACCGTGGCGCTCGCGCGTCACCTGGCCGCCTTTACGCCCGATCTCTTCGTAGAACGTCGAGCCGTAACGGTCCCGGACGGTATCGCCGCCTTTTTTCCCGGCATCGCGAACGGACATATCGCCCGACCCGTCATCCGGCCCGTCCTTAGGTTTTGCCATAGTGGGCTCTTAGGTCGGCTTGCGCTTTAACTTCTGCCCGCCTTTTTGGCCGATCACCTCGTAAAAGGACGGGCCATACTTTTCTTTGGTCGCCTCCCCGCCCTTACGGCCGATGGCCTCGTAGAACTCCGTGCCATACTTGGCCTTGACGCGCTCGCCCCCGCGCTTGCCCGCCTCTTGCACGGTCATCCCACCGCCGGAATGGCGCACCTGCACCTCGTCTTGAATCGCCATGTGGTTTCGCACCTCGATAGAGAATATGTCTAGGACCCAATTACCCATACGACCGCTTGCTAAACGACGGGGCAGACAGGACTATCCAAGCGTGATCTCGACGCACCTCAACCCGATAGCCCGTACCGGCGCGACGGTGCGCGGCTCCTTCGTGCCGGCGCTCCTAGCAGCGGCCGTTCTTCTCGGCGCCTCCGGTCCGATCTCGATTCGCGTCAACCTCAATCGCAACTCGTACGATCTGCTCGGCGGCCTCGCCGTCACGATCTCCGTAGACAACCGCACCAGCAGACCGTTCCTCGCGCGCTTCCCGACCTCGAACCTCTACGACATCCAAGTGCTCTCGGGGAAGACCGTCGTGTGGGACTACGCTGCAGCCAATCACGCGGTGGCGATCGCCCATACGCGGGAGATCGCACCCCATCTCACGACACTCGGCACCTATGTCTGGAACGAAACCATCGACGGCCGGAGCGTTGCGCCGGGGGTCTATACGCTGCGCGTACGACTGCTCGACGAACCGTACGCCGCAAGCGAACGGATCGTCGTAAGGTTCGCTCCGCCGCTTCCGATCGCGGCGCTGAGTCATTTCGCCGGTAAGGACCAAGTAACGACCGCGGGCTCGGTCGCCGCGGGAGGAGCCTCGCTGCGCGACGGCAGCGGCTCGATCGCGCTCTCGCGGCGTCTGCCGGCCACGCCGCAGGATACGCCCGTCGTGGTTCGCGGCTACGTCGTCCGCCTCCGCAGCGGAGCGCTGCTCCTCGACGTCATGCGCTCCGCACCCCTCGCTCCCGTGGCGCAAGGTTTACCTCTATAGAACAACGCGGAATAAGAGGGCTATTGCAATCGATAGGAGTGAGATCCATGAACACACCGTTTTACAAACTTGGCTCGCTGGCAGCGATCGCTGCCATGATCGCAGGTTTCGGCTTCATCACCGCTGCGACTACGGCGGCCGCTTCCGCAGGCGAGCCACCCATGCTAAGCGTCGGCTCCGCGTTCGTGGACGCGGGCGGCGGCCCGGGCAGTTTTTCGTCGGTACGCGCTTCCGAGGCGATGTTCGGTCAACGCACCGTGCAGCATGAATTCGTTCGGTTACGCCGAGCGTACGGGGCACGTAACCTTAACCGTTTCGTAAGAATCTACGATTTCGCCGTCAACGACGCGTGGCAGCGTGCCGGACAGGACAACGTTGGGTTCCCACCGCCGGCTTCGCTTGCGGGCAAGACTCTTGCGCTCGCCCTCGTTAGAGCCGGAACGTCGGGCCAAGATACGTTCTCGTTCGGCCGCATGCTCGGTACGACGCTAACGCAGAGAGTCGCCCATCAGGTGACGCGCGATATAACCGCACGCTTCGGAGCCGCGGCGGAGGCTCGCTTCAGCAGAATGGCAGACGCGGAGTTCGTTGACTTCGCGCGCACGCTCTGGGACCGCCATCTCCGTTCGGCAGATCACGGTACGTCATCGTAAGATGGCTTCGTACACGGCTTTGGTGCGCTCGCGCAAGCGCTCGAGATCGCCGTCGTTCTCGATGACGTAATCGGCGCGCGCGCGCGCCAGGTCCGGATCGATCTGCGCCGCGATGCGCGCGCGGATCAACCCTTCGCCGGCGCGATCGCGCCGGACGACGCGCGCGATGCGCCGCTCCTGCGATGCCGTAACGACGATGGACTTGTCGACCAAATCGGCGTACCCGGTCTCGAAGAGCAGCGGAACGATATGAACGATGGGCTGTCCGGGCTTCGCAAACCGCTCGCGCTCGGCGGCGAGGCGCCGTACGTGGGGATGCACGATCTCGTTGAGCCGCGCGAGCGCGCCGGGATCGCGGAAGACGATCTCGGCCAGCGCCGAACGGTCGAGCACGCCTTCGCGCACGACCTGCGGCCACGAATGCGCTATCTGGAGCAGGCCGTCGCTGTTGGGAGCGACGGCTTCGCGCGCAAGGAGGTCCGTATCGATGAGAAAGGCGCCGAACGACTCGAGCAGGCGCGCAACCTCGCTCTTCCCCGAACCGATCCCCCCCGTGAGCCCTATGCGTACGCCCATCGCCGTGCGGCACTCTCGTGCCCGCCGAAAACCGTTACTCGGGGAGTGCTTCCACGGCGGAGGGCGGCTCGGAGTCGGCGATCGTCCCCAGCGGAACGTCCTCGTCGACGACGTATTTCTCGATCTCTTCGAGCGGAATGTCGGCCACGTGCTGGATCGACGCGGTGATGCGGCGCGTCGACTGGTTGATGGTCAGCAAGGTAACCTCGACCTCTTGGCCGGGGCTGAACTGCGCGCCCGGATCGAACTCGCCCTTTGGGATCATCGCGAGCACGCCCGGCACGATCTCCACCAGCAGATAGTTCGGCGTGACCTTGACGACTTGCGCCGTCATTCTGTTGGTCTCGTAGAGATTGTGCGCGTGCTCGTCCCACGGATCGGGCAGCGCGTGCTTCAGCGAAAGGCTTACTTTCTTGGCATCCGGGTCGAACTTCATGATCTCTACGTTGACGACGTCGCCGATCTTCACCGCTTCGGAGGGATGCTTGATGCGCGCGTAGCTGAGCTCGCTGTTGTGAATCAAACCATCGATGCCGCCGAGATCGACGAACGCACCGAACTCGGCTAGACGGACGACGACGCCTTCGCGAATCTGTCCGACTTCCAGCGTTCCGAGCAGCTCTTGCTTCTTGGCGTTGAGCTCCTCTTCGAGCACGAGGCGTTGCGAGAGCACCACGCGGTGGCGCTTGTGGTCGAGGTCGATAACCTTGAGGCGAAGCTTCCGGCCGACGAGTTCGTCGAGGTTGCCCACGGGCTGCCGGCGGATCTGCGATGCGGGCACGAAGCCGCGCATGCCGAGATCGACGAGTACGCCGCCCTTTACGACCTGCGTGACGGTCGCCTCGATCACCTCATCGTGGTCGTGCGACTCGATGACCTTCTCCCAGGTCTTCAGCGCGCGCGCCCGGCGCTCCGAAAGGAAGAGCGTACCATCGTTGTCGTCGATCCGATGGATCATGA
>JAKAPQ010000132.1 GCA_021806945.1 bacterium
CGCTCCGGTCGGCAGCTTGCGGTGCAAACATGACGGGCGGGAGTATTCGCCCCGGCCGCGCGCCGCCCTACGCTGCCGGAGGTGCGCTCCCGTACAGCAGTTCCTGGATGAAAAAGAACCGCGAGATACGCCGCATCCGTAACCCGTCGACCGCAAAGCCGGCCTCCGCTATCGCATCGCGCGTCCGCCGATTGAGGCGGCAGCCGCCGGCCACGCCCTTCCACAGCGGCGCGACGGCATCTTGAAAACGGCCGACTCGCCCCTCCGAGCGCACGTGCTCCAAAACGACGAGTTGACCCGAACCTTTCAGAACGCGGCGCGCCTGCTCCAAGGCTCGCGAAGGTGCGTCGATCGTGCAAAGCGATAGCGGAAAGACGACCGCATCGACGCTACGCGGCGCGATGCCAGCAAGGAACGTATCGTCGGCGATCTGCACCTCGATGCGCGCGGCAGCCGAACGGGCGCGGCGCCGCGCACGCTCGGCCATCGAGCGATCGGGCTCGATCGCGATCACGTGGGCGCCCGCTCCAAAGTACGGGAAGTCGGCACCGGTACCGGCGCCGACTTCGACGATCTCTCCCGTCAGCTGTCCCAGCAGGTCGCGCCGCAGCCCCGCAAAGAGTTTGCGTTCCAGCAGAGCCGTCGTTAGATCGTAAAACGCACCGTTCAGAATGCCACCTAGAAATCGTACTCGATTTGCGTGCGCGAGTACTTGAAGAGCGGCGAGCCGCCGTAGAGATGCGTATTCGACTGCGTGCGCTCGCCGTAGCGTTCGTGAAACAATAAGCCGCGATACCGCCCCTTGCCCACGCGGTTGAAGTAATACAGCGCGTCCACGTCGGTCTCGCGCGTCGGCGACGTTCCCAAGGCGGTCTCTCCGTACGTATAGTACGCCTGGCTGACGGAACCCTTGAAACGTTCGCCGGCGGACGCGAAAGCGAGCGCGACCTTTACGCCGCGGCCGGGGCTGCGCCGGTCGACCATGCCTTGCGTCATGCTAGTGGTAAACAATGGATCGGTCGCATACGAGTCCGTATACGGGCTTGCGATACCTCCATAGTAGACCGTCACCGTGCCGTTCCCGTCGTTCGTGCAGTTGGGTGTGCCGCCCGCCGGAAGAAAATACGCGAAACTCGTACCCGGTTTGACCGAAATCTGCGCGTTCGCTCCGCACGACACGCCGGCCGGGAGCGCGATCGCATCGCTCTTCGCCGGAACGTCGTCGTATCCGAGCGTGAGCGTCACTCCGCGCGCCGGAGAGAATCCGGCTTGAACGCCGTACGCCGTCGCCGCGATCTTGCCGAGCACCGCCGTCCCCATGCTGCGTTCGCCGCCGATCTGCACGGCGAGAAACGGCTTGCTCCCCGCGTGCTCCCAAGCATACCGGCCCTGGAACCACAGGAGATTCGCGATGTCGGCCATCGCATAATAGTGCAGGCCGGCGGCGAAACCGGCGTCTGCGTACCCAAACCGCGCGTATCCGAAACCGCTCGTCGCGATCGGTCCGCCGCCCGGCGCGTAGGTATTGCCCGGCACGCCCGGCGCGTCGGCCGGGTGACTCGTGAGCAGCGTCGATCTCTCGAACGCCGAAGCGGCGCGGCTCTCAAAACGCGTCACGTAGGCCGCAGCACCGGTCCAGTGGGCGCTCAATCGGTACGAGAGGTAACCGCCTTGAAAGGCCGCGGGCTTCAGCCGCGAATCCGAGCCGTTCGCAAACGGCGTATCGATAACCTGATCGCCCAAGCGCGCGAAGGTCCGGCCGCCGCGGTATTGCACGTACGCTTCGTAGAGCGTGCTGAGTTCGAAGGCTGGGAGCGTGTCGTCGGGGTTGAGCGCGGGCGGCCTGAGCTTCCCGCAAGGCGGCGATAGGTGCGAGACTGCCGCCGTGCATCTCCCCAGCGGGTTCGCATAAAGATAGGTCGCTCCGAGCGAAAAGCCGCTGTGCGAGAGATCGTAGGCGCCGTACAGGTTCAGCGCCGTGCTCCACGCGGCCTGATTGGCGAAATTAACGCCGGCGCTTGCGTTCTGGCGCGTGAAATAGTACGACCGGACGTATCCAGCGTATGCGAACGGACTCGGCGCGGCGGTCGCACGCGGCGCCGGCGAGGCTTGCGCGGATGCCGCAGCGGTGCCGAACGTCACGCACGACACATATAACAGTACCAGACTCGTCAGATATCTAAGCACGATTGACACTCTCATTAAAGAAAGGCGGGAATGCAAGCCACACTCGCGCCGCGTGATGCATGCACATCGTACTCGGTTCAAGTTAAGGCGCAGCTAACGCTCGTTTAACTCGCGCATCGCTACCTGCTACCTGCTACCTGCTACCTGCTACCCGTACCGGCCGGTGATGTAATCTTCCGTCCGCTTGTCCTTGGGTTTCGTAAAGACCTCGGTGGTCGTGCCGATCTCGATCAGTTCGCCCATCAAGAAGAACGCCGTGTAATCGCTGATGCGGGCCGCCTGCTGCATCGAGTGCGTGACGATGACGACCGTGTAAAAGCGCTGCAGCTCGCCGATGAGGTCTTCGATCTTGCTGGTCGCGATCGGGTCGAGCGCCGAGGCCGGTTCGTCCATCAAGATGACTTCCGGCTCAACCGCAAGCACCCGCGCGATGCACATGCGCTGCTGCTGGCCGCCTGAAAGGTCGAGCGCCGATTTGTCGAGACGATCTTTGACCTCGTCCCAGAGCGCCGCATGCCGTAGGCTGCGCTCGGCAATCTCCATGAGCTTCTTTCGATTGCCGATGCCGTGGATGCGCGGTCCGTAGACCACGTTTTCGAAGACCGTCTTCGGGAATGGATTGGGGCGCTGGAAGACCATGCCGATGCGGTGGCGGATCGTCACCGGATCGACGCCTGGTGCGTAGATGTTCGCGCCGTCCAGCAACACCTTGCCTTCGACGCGCGTGTCGGGCGAAAGGTCGTGCATGCGGTTGACGGCGCGTATGAACGTCGATTTGCCGCAACCCGACGGACCGATCAGCGACATCACGCAGTTCTCGGGAACCTCCAGCGATGCGTCCCTAATCGCCTGAAAATTTCCGTAGAACACGCTCAGGCGCTCGATCTGGAGCTTCGTCGCAACGGATGGCTCCGGCGCGCTCTTGGTCGTCGTGACGTACATCAGCGGTCGATCTTCCCGATCCGGCGCCTGAAGCATGCTTCCTCCGGTGCTGCGGCCGACACCAGCGAATCGTACGCACCGCCTCCCTAAGACTTCCTTAATTCAATATTAAGGAGTATTAAGGTCCCCGTCGCGGGCCCTGACTTCGAAAGCCTCTTCGAAGCATTCCCGCGCCTCTGCCAACGTCATGCGCGCGCTGAACTCACCGACGAACGCGATGAGATCGTCGCGCAGCGGAGATTCGAGACCGGTCACGTCGATCTGCATCCACATACGCGCAGCTAAACACACGCGCATTAGCAGGTTACGGAAAAACCCGCGGTGTCCGAATCGGGCCCGAATGTTTCGTCGAAACGAGGAGCGATGAGGAAGCAACGCCGTAGCGTTGTGACCGAAGAGCGACGAAGCTTTCGGCGGAACAGGCGGGTTCGAGACGGCGGCGGGGGTTTTTCCGCAACCTGTTAGGACGAAGTTATGGCCGGATTAACGCGACGGAGATGCGCGCGACGAGATCCGGCAGCTGCGGAAGCGTTACGTAGGCTTGCGCTTGTGCAGCGTGACGATGTTGCCTTCGGTATCGTCGATCATCGCCATGGAACAGACCGGCGTTTCGTTCTCCATGAGCACAAGGATGCCGCGAGCCTTGACCGCTGAAACGGCGGCGGCGAGATCGTCGACCGCAAAGAGAATGCCGTTGCTGGGTTGGAACGGCATCACGAATCCGCCGCCGCCCCACAGGCCGAAGGTCGTTCCGTCCGCCAGTTCGTATTCCGCTCCTCTGTTGTCGGGATAGACTCTCGCGGGCTCGAGCCCGAGTACCTCGCGATAGAAGGCAATCGCGCGCGCTGCATCCTTGACCATGTACCCGCTCAAATCCATGCCGGTAATCGAAAATGTACGCATCGCGCCCATTTCGCCCAATTGCACTACCGGCCCGCCGCGCTCTGCGCGACGGGGATGCGCACGACGAACTTCGTTCCGCTGCCCAGCATCGATTCCGCCGTCACGCTGCCGCCGTGCGCGTCCACGATCTGCTTGACGATGGAGAGCCCCAGTCCCGCGCCACTGATAGCGCGCGCGCGCGAACGATCGACCACGTAGAACCGCTCGAAGACGTGCGGCAAATCCCTATACGGAATGCCGATTCCCGTATCGCTCACCGCGATGACGGCGTAGCCGGAATCGACGTTGAGGCTCGTCGTCACCGATCCGCCGCTCGGCGTGAAGCGCAATGCGTTGTCGATGAGGTTCACCAGCACCTGCGCGATGCGCTCGGCATCGGCTTCGAAGAGTACCGGTCGTTCGGCGCGCAGATCCATTCGCACGTTCTTGGCCGCCGCTTGCGGATCGAACGACCGTACGATCGGGCGCGCGACCGCTTCCAGGTCGATCTCCGTAACGTTGAGCGTCAGCACGCCCGATTCCGTGCGGGCTTGCTCCAGCAAACGCTGCACCAGCGACGCCAAACGATCGACCTGTGCCAGCGCTTGCGGTACGAAGATATCTCGAGCCTCGTCGTCGGGGGATTCGTTGACCGTCTCCAGCATCAGTTTAATCGACGAGAGAGGCGTGCGGAGTTCGTGCGATACGTTCGTAAGGAACTCTTGGCGCGCCGTTTCCAGCGCGAGAATCTCCGTCTGATCTTCGGCGAGCACCAGCGCACCCCGAATCTCTTCGGCCGCACCGTTCACGTCCGGCGGTGGATCTGCGAGCGGATACACCGAGACGGCGTAGGTGCGGTTGCCGGTCTTCCCCGCCACGATCAGCGGACCCATCGACGCCTCCCCCAGCAACGCCGACGCGACGCGCCGCTCGAGCTCGATCGAGGGGGCGGCCTCGATCGCATGCATACCGATCACGCGCGATACTTCGAAACCAAAGATCGCCGCAGCGGCGCGGTTGGCGAAGCGCACGCGGCCGCCGGCGTCAAGCATGACCACGCCGAGCGGCAGCGCGCGGACCAGCGCGTCGAAACGATCGCCCACCGGCTTGGATTCGGCCTCGCGCGGCGGCGCGGGATCGCGCTCCTCGGGCACGCGCCGCGCCGTCAGCGGTCGCGCGGCGAATCCGAGGATCGCCCCAACCAGCAACGCGGCGAGCGCGAGCAGGGCGGCGTCGATACCTACTCCTTGAACATGTATCCGCGGCTGCGGATCGTAATGATGTGCCGCGGGCTGCGCGAGTCTTCTTCTATCTTCTCCCGCAGCCATCGAACGTGCACGCTCACCGTCTGCTGTTCGCCTTCGAAATCGTATCCCCAGACCTTATCGAGCAGCGTCTGCCGCGTGACCACGCGCCCTTGGTTTTCCATAAGCACTTTGAGCAGCGCGAACTCCTTAGGCGCGAGCGCGACGTGCGCGCCGCGCACCGTCAACTGCTGGCGCGAGGGATCGAGCACGATGCCGCCGAGCGCTATCGGTTCCTCGTGCTCGTGCGGCAACGGCAGAGGCCGGCGCAGACGCGCCTTGACGCGTG
Source organism: bacterium (assembly GCA_021806945.1). GTDB lineage: Bacteria > Vulcanimicrobiota > Vulcanimicrobiia > Vulcanimicrobiales > Vulcanimicrobiaceae > JAJYFL01. The sequence goes on from JAKAPQ010000132.1 coordinate 5,605, forward strand.
CGAGAAACTCGTGCAGCGCAAACGGCTTGGTGACGTAATCGTCGGCGCCGAGCTCGAGCGCCAGCACTTTGTCGATCTCCTGATCTTTGGCCGTGAGCATGATGATGGGCACCGAACTCGTCTTACGGATCTCCTTACAGGCTTCGATGCCGTCTAGCACGGGAAGCATGATGTCGAGAACGATGAGATCCGGTTCCTCGCGTTGTGCCATCGCCACGGCACTGCGTCCGTCGCTCGCGGTGCAGACGGCATAGCCGCTGCGCTCCAGATTGTACCGCAACGTCTGGAGAATCGTCGCCTCGTCGTCCACCACGAGAATCTTCTTGTTGAAGTCGGGGTGCTTGTTAAACGTCCCCCGTTTGCTTTGGAGCGATCCGTTCATAGAATTTCGCGACGGCGCTGTAGTCGAGAGCGCCGTCTCC
>JAKAPQ010000133.1 GCA_021806945.1 bacterium
CGATTGCGGCCGGCAAGCACGACGTCATCATCATGAACTACGCCAACGCCGACATGATCGGGCATACCGGCAGATGGGAGCCGACGATCGAGGCGCTGGAGGTGCTCGACCAATGCCTGCACCGGCTCGCCGGCGCGGTGCTGCAGGCGGGCGGGCTGCTCGCTCTCACGGCCGATCACGGCAACGCGGAGCGGAAGATCGACAAGGACGGCAACCCGCTCACCGCGCACACGACCAACCCCGTTCCGTTCGTCTTGATCGCGCACGGCATCGCCGGCGAATTCACGCCCGGCGGCCGCCTGGGCGACGTCGCCCCCACGCTCCTCGCGCTGGCAGGCCTGCCCATCCCCGCCCAGATGACCGGCCGAAACCTCTTCCACGCCCCACCGTTGTCAGGATGACACGGGCGGGGCGGGGCGTAACACAACGGGCGCGGAGGAGTTGGTGATGCGGGATCGGTTGGCAGCGGGTGCGGAGCGGATTGTCGCGGAGAGCGGCGGTTTGGTTGAGGTGGCAATCGTGCTGGGGAGCGGGCTCTCCGACGCCGTCTCGCAGAAGGCGCGCTTCACGCGGCTGCCCTACGCGGAACTCGGGATGCCGGTCGCGCCGCTCGCGGGGCATGTCGGCGAGGCGCTCGTCGGGACGTGGCGCGGCAAGCGCGCGCTCGTCTTCGCGGGGCGCGTCCATCTCTACCAAGGGTTCGGCGCGCAAGACGTCACCTACAGCGTTGCGCTCGCGGCGGAGGCGGGCGCGAAGCTGCTCGTCGTCACCAACGCCGCAGGAGCGCTCGACCCTTCGTACCGTCCGGGCGATCTGATGCTGATCGCCGACCACATCAACCTGACGGGAAGCAATCCGCTGCTCGGGCGCGGCCTCGAAAACCCGTTCGTCGATATGACGAACGCCTACGCACCGCGCCTGCGCGAGATCGCGAAGGCTTCCGGTGCCGCGCAGCTTCGCGAAGGCGTCTATGCCGGTCTCCTCGGCCCTACGTATGAAACGCCTGCGGAGTCGCACTTCCTGCGAACGATCGGTGCCGATGCCGTCGGCATGTCGACGGTGCTCGAGACGATCCTAGCGCGCGCGCACGGCATGGAGGTGCTCGGCTTGAGTTTGATCACCAACAGCGCCGGCGCTTTGGATACCACACATGCGGAGGTCACGGCGGTAGCGAGGGCGGCGTCCGCGCGGGTGGCCGATATCATCGACGCCGTCCTCGAACGCACCTAGGAGGCTCTCAGTCGATGCGGTAGCTTCCGCCGGCGTCGACGCTCACGGTCCGCCCGCGTACGACGATGGAACGCACGTGATGGTCCCAAAAGTTTAGGACGCGTACGACTACCGGCTTTAGGCTCGCGATCAGCCGGCGCGCGCGCTTCGAGACGGCGGCGGCGTCTTTCACCCACGGCGGATGATCCTGCGGCAGCGGCGGCGTCTCGAGCTCGTCTTCGGGCAGTACCGGGTAGAGTGCGGGCGTTTGAAAGACCGGCGCGACGAGAGCGCGGCCGCGCTCCGATTCAACCCGCGGCCGAAACATCGAAGCCCTTCCGCAGATTGCGAAGCGCAGCCAGGTGCAGCTGCGAGGTCCGCTGCGGTGATATCGCGAGCCGTTCGCCGATCTGGTGCAGCGAGAGCTCTCCGAAGTAATGCAGCGCGAGGACGGTGCGCTGCCGCGCAGGCAGGCGTTCGAGCGCCTTGCGAACCTCGCCGCGGCGCGCGTTCGCGATAGCGACGGCTGCGGGATCTGCGCTCCAGTCGCCGTCCATATGCTCCCCCGACGGGAGCGGCCCGTCGAGCGAGAGCGGCGTGTAGCGATAGGCATGCACGGACGCACGGTGAAGCGCCGGGCGGCGTTGCTCGAGTTCGCGCAGCGTCGGCATCTCGCCGCGCTGCGTGGCGAGCTCGTAGCGCTCGCGCTCGGCTTCGCGCACTTCGCGGCGAACGCGTTCGGAGACGGGGTCGAGGCGCCGCAGGCCGTTGAGCATCGCACCGGCGGCGACGCGCGCCGCGTACTGCTCGAGCGTCGGACCGCGTTGCGGGTCGAACGAGTCGACGGCGCGGATCAAACCGATGCAGCCGTCGCCGATGAGATCGTCGATCTCGCCAACCGGAACCATGCGCTGCACGCGCCGCGCGATCGTCTTCACCAGCGGAAAGAGCGCCCGAATGACGGCTTCGCGGTCGGCACCCGCTTCAGCCATGGCGGCGCTCCAGCAGCGCGGCGAGCTGCGAGCCGAAGCCGCCGCGATCGCGCTGCGCAATCGACTCGGCGAGCGCACCGACGGCGATCGATCCGAATTCACCGAACGATCCCTTCATCGGTGAGAGCGCGCGCTCGAGGAGCAAGGCTTCGAACCGCGCGCCGATCAGGCGAGCCGCGCCGCTATCCACGGCTGAGGTTATCCGCAATGCGCAGCATCTCGTCGGCCGCCTGCACGCCCTTGGCGTTAGCCTCGTAGGCGCGCTGCGCCGCGAGAATCTCCATCATCGCTTCGACGATCGAGACGTTGGAACGCTCGAGCATGCCGAAGGCCACGCGCGGGCCGTGGCGCCGGCCGGGTGCGACCATACGCGCCCGCCCCGAATCGTGCGTCTGCATGAAGAGCGTGCCGCCGATCGAGTCGAGACGTTCGGGCGAGGCAAACTCGGCGATCTCGATGCGGCCGCATCGCCGCGTTCCGTGCGGCGTAGCCGCCGTCACCGCACCGTTCTCCGCAACGGCGGCCGAGAGCGCGTCGGCGGGAACGTGCACGCCCGCCAGCCGCCAGCCTTGCGCGTTACGCAGCGTCCCGTCGGGAGCGCGCGAAAACTCTCCGTCGCGCGTGAAGGCGCGCCGGCCGCGCGCGTCGGCGACCGCGAAGAAACCCGGCCCGTCGATCGCCAGATCGAAAGGGCCACCGCTCTTCACGATCTTCCCCTGCACGAAGACCGGATGCGTTCCAAGCACGGTCGTGCCGAGGCCCACGGCTCCGGGCGCCGCGAGATCGGTGAACGATGCGGTCGCGCCTTTGAAACCCGCGACGTCGGCGTTCGCGAGATTGTCGGCGATGATCTCCAGGTTCAACTGCTGCGCGGCCATGCCGCTGGCGGCGGCGTACAAGGCACGATTCATAGGGCTCCTCGTCTCTAAAGTATGGGAAGAGCGCCTTACTTCAGGCGCGGGACGTCGTTGTCGGCTTTCTGCCGCGTGCGATCGATGGCGGAGATGGTCTGCTGCGCGGTCTCGAACGACCGCTGCGCTGCAAGCACGTCGATCATCTCGCCGATCGAGTTGACGTTCGAACTCTCGAGAAAGCCGCGGCGCACGCTCGAGCCGGCAGCTAGATGCGTGCCGATCAGCCGCCGCCCGGCATCGTCGTAGTAGAGGCCGTCGCGGCCGCGAACGAAGGCGCCGGCGCGCGTATGCGCGAGGCTCCCGCGCGCGTCGCGCACGACGAAGTAGCCCGGACCGACGATCGCCCGGTCGTCGCTGCGTCCCGTGCGGCGAAGCGCTCCTTGGCGCTGGTCGGTGACGCTCTCGACCCGGACGCCCGCAGCCGTCAAGAACCCGTGCGCGTCGGCCCGGCGAAAGCCGTCGCTCGAACTATTGGCGAGGTTCTGGGTCGCGATCTCCAGGCGCCTGCGCGCGGCCGCCATCGCCGAGGCGGCCCATCCGATTCCATCCATGGGCGCATGATACGCGTGCTTCGTGACCGAATCGTGACCGGGTTATGACGAGCGTACGGTACGCGACGATGCTCTGCGCGGCGCTCCTGCTGGCCTCCGGATGCGCGCCGAACCGCCCGCCGTCACCGGCGGCGATCGCGCGGGCCCGCGAGCTGCGGCACGTCGCGCGGCTGAAGAGCGAATACAAAGGCGTCGTGATGGGCGTCGACGCGAAGGGAACGCTGCTCTCGGTCTTCGTCGACATCAACGGGCTGGACTCGATGGATGTCGACAGCGAAAACACCATGCAGGCCAAAGCGCTGCAACTGTGGCGCGAAGCGTGGAGCGCGGCGCATCCGCACCGGCATGCCACGCTCTACGTACGCTTGCGCGACTACTACGGCAAGACCGTCTACTCCGAACGAACGAAGGTATAGCGCGCCGCGGCGCGCATCACAACTGCGCGAGAACGCGCTGCAAAAATGCGAGCGTATCTAAGGCCGGCTCGCCGCCGCGCGCGAGTTCTGCCGTACGCGCGCCGCTCGCGAACACCCGCTCGATCGCCGCCTCGATGCGCGATGCGTTCGCATCGTCGTCGAGGCTGTGGCGCAGCAGCATCGCGGCCGAGAGTATCGCGGCGGTCGGATTCGCAATGCCCTGGCCCGCGATATCCGGTGCGGTGCCGCCGATCGGTTCGTAGAGCCCAAAATGCGCGCGCGTTCCGAGGCTCGCGCTCGGCAGGTTCCCGACCGAACCGGTTAGGATCGCGGCTTCGTCGGAGAGGATGTCGCCGAACATGTTCTCGGTGAGGATCACGTCGAAATCGCGCGGGCGGCGCACGAGCTGCATCGCCGCGTTATCGACCAGCATATGTGCGAGGGTGACCTCGGGGTACTCGAGCGCGATGCGCTCGACGACGCGGCGCCACAAGCGCGAGGTCTCGAGAATATTCTGCTTGTCCACCGAGGTGACGTGCCGGCGGCGTTTACGCGCGAGTTCGAAGGCGACGCGCGCGATGCGCTCGATCTCCGGCGCGCGGTAGAACATCGTATCGACCGCCTCTTCCACGCCATCGGGGCCCGTACGCTGCTCCTTGGGGCGGCCGTAATAGATGCCGCCGGTCAACTCGCGGATCACGACCAGATCCAATCCGCGCACGAGCTCCGGCAACAGGCTGGAGGCGCTCTCGAGCCCCGCAAAGACGCGCACCGGCCTGATGTTCGCGTACAACTCGTAGTCGCGGCGCAGCAGGAAGAGCGCGTACTCGGGACGCTCCGCCATCGGCTTCCCTTCGTACTCCGGCAGCCCCACCGAACCGAAGAGGACCGCGTCGCTGCGATCGCACAACGCGCGCGCGGCCTCGGGCAGCGCCGGCTCCCCGGCACGCAACGCCGCCGCGCCGACCCGCGTCTCGACGCAGTCGAGATCCGGCCGCACGGCGCGCAAGACGCGCACCGCGGCGCGCGTGACCTCGGGCCCGATTCCGTCGCCGGGCAGTACGGCTATCGTTGGCGGCACGCTTAATATACGGTGATGCGCTCGGGCTGCCGGGGCTCCTCGACGGGCGCCGCGGCTTCGTCGGCACTCTGCGGCGGCGCCGTCGCGGGCGCAGAGACCGGTGCGGTGCGTTCGAGCAGCGCCAAATGCGTCGTCAGCAGGCTGCGCAGTTCGCTCTTGGCCTTCTCCATCGCCTCGGCCGCGCGCTGATGATCGCGGCGAGCCTCGGCGGTCGCTTCGTTAAACTGCGCGATGTCGCGCTCGGCGGCCAGACGCGCGCGCTCCTTGATGAGATCGGCTTCTTTGTGTGCCGATGCCTTGACCTCATCGGCCGTGCGCTGCGCCAGGACGAGCGTGTTGTGCAGAGACTCTTCCATCGCTTTGAAATGGCTGATGCGCTCTTTCAAATCCGCGATCTCGGCCTCGAGCGCGGCTCGGCGCTGCGCATCGTCTTCGAGCGTTTCGATGAGATCGTCGAGGAACTGATCGACCTCGATGCGATCGTATCCCTGGAGCGCTTTCTTGAAGGTCTTATGCTGGATGTCGATCGGCGTAATCTTCTGCATGCTCATCCTCTGTTCGACATGAAGTCAAGCGTACCGTCCGAGGACATCGAATCTCGCAGCCCTTGCGCGTTGACGACGACCCCCGCCGGAACGACCAGGTAGATCGCCTCGGCGAGTTTCTGGATCTTGCCGTCGATAGTATAGGCGACGCCCGACGTAAAATCCACGACGCGCTGGAGCAGAGAGCGGTCGGCGTTTTGAAGGTTCACGATCACCACTTGCCGGGCTCGGAGCGCATCGGCGATCTCGGTGACGTCGCCGAAGCTGCGCGGTGCGTAGACGCTTACCTCGGTCCCGGTGCGCCGGGCCG
>JAKAPQ010000134.1:0-2709 GCA_021806945.1 bacterium
CGTTCTTGGATCTGTCGTGGTTACCGCATCGCTATGCCGGACCGCTGGCGACTGCGCTGCTCCGCTTTCCGAACGGTTTCTTTTGGTGGGACCCGTTCAAACGCGAACGCCAGATGCCGGCGCACGGCTACCCACGGTATTCGACGCATGCCGTCGCGCAGTGTTTGCGAGTAGCGCGCGGCGTATTCGATGCCGCGCGGCAAACGGCGCCGCGCACCGCGCACGTCGCGTTCGTGCTCAATGCCAGCGAGACGACCGTGAGAAATCGTTCGGCGCGTAGACTAGCGCGCGCCTGGAACGCGCACCGGCCCGGCGCGGCAAGCATCCTTCTCCTGCGGGGCCTGCCGCCGTCGCATAACATCATCGAGCCGCTACGCCACCCCGATATCGTGGAGCGAATCTATCCCGTACTGCTGGACCTCGTCGATCGATGAACGCCGTGCAAAGTTCCTGCGCCGTGCGCTGCCCCTGGGCGAAGGACGCGCTTTCGATTGCCTATCACGATCGCGAATGGGGCGTGCCCGCGCACGACGACCGCGTCCTTTTCGAGTTTCTGCTCCTCGAAGGCGCGCAGGCTGGATTGAGTTGGGACACGATTCTCCGCAAGCGCGAGCGCTACCGAACGGTCTTCGATGGTTTCGACGCCGAGCGGATCGCGCGCTACTCCGCCGCGAAACGCGCGGCGTTGCTGGCCGACCCCGGCATCGTACGCAATCGCGCCAAGATCGAATCGGCCGTGCAAAACGCGCGAGCGTTTCTCGAGGTGCGCGACGCTTTCGGCAGCTTCGATACGTATCTGTGGCGTTTCGTCGGCGGCAAGCCGATCCGCAACCGCCCGCGCACTCCGGACGAGGTGCCCGCCTCCACGCCGCTGTCGGAGGCGCTTTCCAAGGATCTGCGCCGCCGCGGTTTCACGTTCGTCGGACCGAAGATCGTCTACGCGTACATGCAGGCCGTCGGTTTGATCGACGACCACCTGGTCGATTGCATTGCCGGTGCTGTCGCGATTCGCTAGTAGCCTTTCGGAGTCGAGCCGTTTTTTCGGAGTCGAGCCGTTTTCGGAAGGCGCTACCCGAGCGTAGGCAGCGGCAGGGATGGCCGAGACGAGAGGTCGGGGTACTCTTCGTGATAGGTCTCCGCGCTCGTGACCGCCAGCCGCACGGCGACGTCGAGTTGCGGATCGCGCCCGTCGCGATAGTCGTGCGGTGCGATGTCCACGTCGTAATCCGGGTCGGTGCCGTAGTTCTCGACCTTCCAACCGACGTCTTTAAACCAGAACGAGAACTCCGGCTGGGTCGTGATCGTGCCGTCGACGAGGCGATGATAGGGATTGATTCCGATGACGCCGCCCCACGTGCGCTTGCCGACGAGCGGTCCCAGGCCATAGAGTTTGAAGCAGTGGCTGAAGATGTCGCCGTCGGAGCCCGCAAACTGATTGGTGATGGCGACGATCGGCCCGGCCACCGATTCGGGGGGATACGGCATCGGCGTGTTGCTGTAACGCGACACGTCGTAGCCGACGCGCTTGCGCGCGAGCTTTTCGAGCAAGAGCGGCGAAACGTGCCCGCCCCGGTTGTAGCGCACGTCGACGATCAGACCGCCTCGGTTGAACTCCGAGAGATACCCGCGATGAAACTCCGAGAATCCCCACGGGCCCATGTCCGGAATGTGAATGTAACCGATTTTCCCGTCGGTCCGTTCGTGCACGTACCGGCGCCGGTCGTCGACCCAAGCGCGGTAGCGTAGGGCCTGTTCGCCGTCCAGCGCTTTCACGCAGAGCCGGCGCTCGTCGCCTTTACGCGAGCGGATCGCAAGCACCACTTCGCGTCCGGCGGTATTGACGAGCAACTCTTGGGGGGTAACGTCGCGCGTCGCCGCGCGGCCGGCGATTCCTACGATCGTGTCGCCGACACGAATGTCCAGGCCCGGTTCGGCCAGCGGCGAGTCGACCTCTCGGTTCCACGAATCGCCTCGGTAGATGCGTTCGATGCTCCATCCCCCGCCCTTCTCGTCGAAGGCGAGATCCGCACCGAGGAAGCCGCGCCGGTAGTGCGGCGGAACGCGATGATCGCCACCGATCTCGTAGGCGTGCGAGGTGCCCAGTTCCCCCTGCATCTCCCAGATGAGATCGGAGAGCTCGCTGCGGGTGCGTATGCGCGGAAGGAGCGCGTGGTAGCGATCGTAGACCCGGTCCCAGTCGATGTCCGACATATCCTCGACCCAGAATTGTTCGGTCTGCAAGCGCCAGGCTTCGCGGTACATCTGCGCCCACTCGTCACGCGGTTCGATTTCGACGCTCGCGCGTTCGAGGTCGATCCATCCGCTCTTGCGGCCCGGCTCGTTGGCGGGTTTGTGCGGCTCGTCCAAATCTTCGGGCAGGTCGGCCTGCGCGTCGATCGCACGCAAGCGCTCGTGCGAGCGGTAGAGCAGCGTACGGCGATCGTTTGCCAAGCGAATCTCGGCCACATCGTGGGCCGCCGGAGCGCAGCGCTGCTGTTCGAAATCGTACGCGAGCAGCGTCCCCGCGCGATCCTCGTCCTCCCACGCCTTGCCGGCCGGTTTGATGCCGCGCACGTCGAATTTCGTGAAATAGACGCGGTCTTTGATCGCGACGATTTGGTCGTATTCGCCTTCTTCGACCGGGAACCCGAGAATGCGTCCCTGGATGCCGTCGAAATCGATCCGTACGTCGACAGGCTTCTCCTTGGC
>JAKAPQ010000134.1:2809-6011 GCA_021806945.1 bacterium
TCGTGAAATAGACGCGGTCTTTGATCGCGACGATTTGGTCGTATTCGCCTTCTTCGACCGGGAACCCGAGAATGCGTCCCTGGATGCCGTCGAAATCGATCCGTACGTCGACAGGCTTCTCCTTGGCGTTCTTTTCAACGTCGCCGTCGTGGTCGGGATCGCGATCCCGATCGCGATGGAGCGGGCGCGGGACGGGCACGAACGGTGAAGGCACGTCGGCGCGCAGGGTGACGACGAAGGGTCGCTGTGCCTGTGGGAAGCTCAAATCGAACTGCAGCGCGTCGTAAACGGGGTCGAAGTCGCGCGTCGAGATGAAGTAGAGGTACTTACCGTCGGGGTCCCACGCCGGCGAGCGATCGACGCGCAGCTGCGGGGTCACGTCGTGAATCTTCCCGGATTTGATTTTGACGACGCGAACGATCGCCGAGTCGTCGCCGCCCGGCCACCAGACGTAGGCCAGGTAGCGGCCGTCCGGCGAAAACGCCAGGTCCATCACGCGATTGCCGAGGCTCTTGTCGAGCACGCGCGTCGTGCGCTCGGCCACGTCCACGACGATCAGTTCGTGACGATGATTCGCGAGCGCGATCGTATCGCCCACGGGCGAGCAGGCGAGCTCGGTGATGCGGCCGATGTCACCCGACGTCACGGCATCCGGGGGGACGCCGGCATCGGCCGCGTGAATCGCGACCTGTTCGTAGCCCTTGACGTCCGTCACCGAGGCGAAGCGCCGCCCGTCGTGCAGCCAGTCGATGCAGCGATACCGCGCGCGGCTTCCGACGCCGTGGTGCGTCGGCGCCTCCTCCCAAAACGGCATCGTTAACGCTGCTCCGCGAGCGACGAGCGCGACGCGCGTTCCATCGGGTGACGGTGCGAACTCTTCGAGCTCCTCCGAGACGGGGAGAAAACGCCGCACGGTTTGGGGCGCCGCCGACGCACAGGCGATCTCAATCGCGTCGGCGCGGTCGGTTGCGGAGTCGTAGAGGTAGAGCGAGCCCCCGGCGGAGTAGGCGATGCGCGTACCGTCGGTCGACGGAAACCGCACGTAGTATTCGGATTCGTGCGTGTGACGGCGCAGGTCGTCCCCATCGGCGGAGCACGAGTAGAGGTTGCCGATACCCTCGTGGTCCGAGAGAACGTAGATGCGTTCGCCGATCCACATCGGCGCGACGGGGTTGCCGTCGGGTAGCGGCAGGCGTTGGAACTCGCCGTCTCCGCTTACGTCGAGCCACACTTCACCCGACGTGCCGCCGCGGTAGCGCTTCCAGCGCGCCGGGTCGTCGGCGTTCCGCCCGATTGCCACGCGCCCGTCCGGGCCGGCGTGGAACGACTTCATATGCCCGAGGCTCAACTCGCGGGGAACGCCGCCGGTGCTCGCGACTGCGAATCCGAGCGTCTCGCGCTCGTACCACGAACCGGCGTTGGAGACGAAGTATATCTCCGCGCCGTCCGCGCTCCACCCGCTGACGGCAGCCGCCGTCCCGCCCAGGAAGGTTAGACGGCACGGTTGCCCGCCCTCGGCCGGCATGACGTAGACCTCGGGATGACCTTCGTCGTTGGAGATGAAGGCGATCTGGCGGCTGTCGGGTGAGAGACGCGGCGTCGAGCAGGTTCCCACGTTGACGGTCAGGCGTGCCGCGGTGCCTCCTGCGAGGGGCGCAGCCCAAAGGTCGTCCTCGCAGACGAAGACGATGCGATCGCGGGAGACGGTCGGCTGACGGTAATAGCCTTGATTCATGGGACATGAGAGGTTGGCGACCGGGAGGCCGCGTCCCGCCTGGGCCGGGCGGCCGGGCCTTGCCATCGCCTTTACTTTGTGGTACAAAGCAAACATGATGAACGCTCCGTTGCCCGAGCAGGCTCCCGCGCACGTTGCGATCATCATGGACGGCAACCGGCGCTGGGCGGCCGGGCGCGGTTTTCCGATCGCCGAGGGCTACCGGCGCGGCATAGCCGCCCTGCGGGCCACGGTCCGTGCGGCCATCGACTGCCGCGTAACGGCACTCACGGTCTATGGGTTTTCGACCGAGAACTGGCGGCGCGACGCCTCCGAGATCAATCTGCTCATGAGCTTGTGCGCCGCCTTCGCTCAGAGCGAGAAGCCGCTGCTGCAGCGCCAAGGCGTGCGCGTGAAGGTTATCGGCGACATCGAGCCTTTCGCATTGCCGGCGCGCGCCGGCGTTCGCGATCTCGTCCGTGCGACGTCAAGCAACCGCCGCTTGACGCTGAACCTCGCGCTCAATTACAGCGGACGCGACGAGATCGTGCGCGCGGTGCGGGCTATCGTAGCCGACGTCGGCAACGGCCGGATGCGTGCCGACGAAATCGACGAAAGCGCGCTACGCGCGCGCATGTACTCGCCCGACATGCCGGATCCCGACCTGTTGATTCGGACCGGCGGCGATCACCGCGTCTCGAATTTCATGCTCTACCAGCTTGCATATACGGAATTGCTGACGCTGCCGGTGATGTGGCCGGATTTCACCGAAGGGCATTTTGCCGAGGCGGTGCGCCGCTTCTCCGAGCGACAGCGGCGCTTCGGCGCCTAGGAGGCTGCCGGAGTTAAGCACGTTTCCGTCTTTGGGCCGCCTTTTGCCCGAATACTTCGTTGCTCATAAGCCACGAAGCTGCGCTTCGCTCCCATTCCGCACGGAAACGGAGGTGCCGCGCAGCGCAGGATGCGCGCTGGCGCGGCTTCTTCGCACCTCGTCTCCGAACAAAATTCGGCGCCAAATCCGAAAACGGCTCAACTCCGACAGTAAGCCATGGCCCCGGGGGCCACATGGAAGCGAATAAAAATGCACTGGGGCCGAAGGCCGGGGGCCCCGGCGGCTTCGCCGACGGGGGGCGCGGAGCGCGCAGCGCGGATGCGCCATTTTCACCTCAGCCTCCTAGGGGTCGCTCACGATCGTTCGGCCGTCGGCCTCGGCGAGCAGATCGCTCAGCGCCGAGAACACGAGCCCGCTGTCGTAGATCTGCGTGAGCGAGGGCGTCAGGGCCGGCGTCTGGCCGGCGCGTTCGAACGGAACGACCGTACCGCCGGCGACGAGCGCAGCCGCGGGGAATCCCGCCACGCTCCTGAAGACGAGCTCCGCGTAGAGCGCGTTGCCCCAGCCGAACTCGGCCCGCGTGTAGCGCCAGTATCCGTTGGGGTAGAAGCTTTCGTGGATGAGCCCATCTTTGCTGTCGGTCTCGGCGAGCGTCG
>JAKAPQ010000014.1 GCA_021806945.1 bacterium
CGACCGCCCCGTTCGCTTCCGACGGCACGAGCCTGCTGCGGGTGCCCGCGAATGCAGCCGGGCGCGAGATGCGCGTCGTGCTGCAAGTGCGCGACGGCGCCCGGCAAGCGATGTCGAGCGTCGGGGTCGTCGTCGAACCCCACAGCGCGGCCGTCGTCGGTGCTGCGCTGCCGGGCGTTCCACCGGATAGCTCGGCGACGCGCATCGATCTCTCGCAATCGCGCGTTGCGTCGGGCGAGAACGTGACGGTCCGCATCGTAGGCCCGCACGACGACGTGCGCGTGACGCTCACGGACGCACGCGGGCAGACCCTAGAGCAGGGCGACGCTTCGGCTCAAGAAGATGCGGTCGCGCTCAGCGCGCCGGCGGTCGGATCGCCGACGACCTTCTACGTCGTCGCCGCGATCTCGCACGGCGTATCGCAGACGAGCGTCGTCCGTAAACTCGTCGTCACGCCGTAACGCGTTAAGCGCGCATCGCGCGCCAGACCTGTTTCAGGCTCGGCGGACGGCCGTAGAGCAGCATGCCGACGCGGTAGACTCTGCCGCCCAGCACGGCGATTCCCCAGATCGCGATCAGGTTGATGGCGATCGCGACGGCGACTTGCCAGAGCGGCACGGTCGAGACGACGATGCGCGCGAACATCACGAACGGCGAGAGCAGCGGCACGAAGCTCGCGACGACGACCAGCATGGACCTTGGCACCGCGAGCGCGGAGAGGGCGATGAAGAACGCCACGAGCACCGGCATGATCAGCGGTCCGCTCAAGCTGCCGAGGTCTTCGGTGCGGTTGATCAGCGAACCGAAAGACGCGAAGAGCGTCGACATCTGCAGCGAACCGAGCAAGAAGAAGACGAGGAAGCTCGCGAGTTCGGAGGCCGAGACCCCTGCAAGCGATAGCGCCGGCGAGCTCGCGCCCAGGCCCGAGCCCGACGCTGCGATCGATCCGTGGCCGCCCGCGAACGTGGCCACCGCTACCCAGACCCCGAGTTGGATGAGGGCGAGCGTAATGGAGGCGGCGATCTTGCCGGCCAGCAGCGCGGCGGGGCTTACCGATGCGATCAGCAACTCCGCGATGCGGCTGGTCTTCTCTTCGGCGACGGAGCTCATGATGATCTGGCTGTTGATAATGATCAGAAGGTAGAGAAGCAGCAGCAATATATACGCGATACCCCGCGCCGCGTTCGACTGCTGCGCGCTTGCGAACTTGGAGGAGATCGGGCGGATCCGGACGGGGATGCGCACGATCGATTCGGCGCGGTGCGCCGAGATGCGAGCTGCGGATTCGATGCTGAGGGGGAGCAGCAGGCGGCGCAGTTGCGAAGCCGAGATGTCGCCCGGATCGCGCGCGTAGGCGGTAACCATCAGGCCGCTCGGCGTCGCTGCGAGTATGAAGTACGCATTGGCACGATGCGCCTTCATATCGTTCGCGGTCGGCGGCGCGACCGACGAAGAGGTCGCCACGACTTTGAAATCTTTCTCGAGCAGAGCTTTGGCACGGGGTAAGAGCGCGGGGCCTGCGGCGAGGACGATCCGGTTAGTGTGATTGGTGTAGATGCTCTCCATGAAGTTCGGAAACTGTATCATCACGCCGATTGCCAGCGCCCCGATGGCAAGGCCGAGGATAAACGCGCGCGAGCGCAGGCGGCGCATCATCTCTGCCGAGTAGACGGTCACAATCTCGTTCACGGCTTGGCCTCCCCGATCGTGTGAATGTAGATCTCGTGCAGCGACGGTTCGATCGCTTCGAAGCGCGTGACCGCGTCGGCCGCCACGAGCGAGCGGAGTATCTGTGGCAACGGCGCTCCGGCCGCGACTTCGTAGTCGAGGCAGCCGTTCTCCCCGGGGACCGGTCGCGCGCCCGGGACGGCATCGAGTATCGCTCGCAGCGCCGCCGACGGCGGCGCGACGCGAATGACGCGCGTTGGCCACGCGGCGCGCATCTGCGCGAGTGTTCCGGAGGCGCGGTTCTCTCCGCCCGTGATGATGCAGAAACGATCGCAGAGGTGTTCCATCTGCCACATTTCGTGGCTCGACAGCACGAGCGTCGTCCCCCCGCGCTTCAGTTCGTCGAGCGTGGCGTTCAGCGTGTCGGCATTGACCGGGTCGAGCCCAGAAAACGGCTCGTCGAGCACCAGCAGTTGGGGTTCGTGCACGGCCGCGCAAGCGATCTGCACCTTCTGCTGGTTGCCCTTCGAAAGTTCGGCGCACGTCCGCGCGGCGTACTCAGCTAGGCCCAGGCGTTCGATCCAGCGGCTGGTTCGGCGGGTAATCTCCGGTTCGACCAGACCGTGCAGCCGCCCGAAATAGACGATCTGATCGCGGACCTTCATCTTTCCGTAGAGCCCGCGTTCCTCCGGAAGGTAGCCGAAGATGCGGCGCATCCGCGCGTCGATCGGTCGATCGCTCCAGGAGATCCGGCCGCCGTCGGGGGTGAAGATGCCGAGGATCATGCGCATGATCGTCGTCTTGCCGGCGCCGTTGGGGCCGAGCAGGCCGAACGTGGAGCCGGGCGCGATCTCAAACGAGACGTCGCGCACCGCGTAGACGTTACCGAAAACTTTTTGAAGGTGTTCTGCGATCAGCACGCGGGCGCTCCTCGTTGTCTCTGCCGGCCCGCGATCGCCGCGATCGCGCCGGCTACTAAGAATCCGACGTAGTACGACAGGTCGCCGTACTGGGGAAACGCACCTGCGAACGGCCCGACGAACCACGCTTGATTCCAGAACGGTACCGAGGCCGCGAGCCCCGCAATCCACGCATAGGTTCCGGGGCGGACGTGCGGCATCGCGCCGGGATCCGCGCTCACCGGGCTGCGCCGGCGCTGCAGCCAATCGACGAAGACGACGGCCGCCCAAGGCGACGCCCAGTACGAGAGCAGCAGCAAGAAGTTCGTGTAGAGCTTGGCCGTCTGTTCGGGATGGCCGCCGCCCACTGCCAGGAGCGCGCCGAGGACGCCGACGCCGACCGCAGCCCGCCAGCGCTGGAATCTCACGTGTGCGACGACGCCGACGACCGCGCCGACGGCGACCGACCCGGCGATCGCGGCGAGCGTACCGGTGCGGGCCGCCAACAAGAGCGCGAGCGTCAGCAAGAAGAAGACTCCGCCCGTGAAGACCGGTGCACGCAGCGAGCGCCCCGGGAACTTCACGACCAGAGCTGCCATCGCGCCCGAGTAGAGGTTCATGCAGTTCGCCGTCAGCGTTCCGAGCACGACCGTGAGCAGCACAAGCTTCGCGAGCACGCCGGAGCCGAGCAGCAGCGCGATCGCCTGCGTAGCGCTTGCGTCGGAGAGATTGACGTGCGGCACGGCGGTTACCGTCGCGGCGCCGAGCGCCTCGAGCGCGATGCACGGCACGACACTGCCCGCGAACGAATACCACCAAATTTTCGCGTGGCTTGCAGTCGACGGCAGGTAGCGCGAGTAATCCGATGCGCACGGAACCCATCCGGTCGCATACGAAAAGCCGAGCGCCGTAGCGAGGATGACGCCGCCCATCTCGCCGCCCGCCGCCAGCGGTGCGTGAGCGTTGAAGGCCGCATGCCAGTTCGCGCGCTCGAATGTTACGAAACCGAGCAGCGTGAAGCCCGCCGCGAGTAAGACGGCGCTCACGCGTTCGAACCAGTGGATCATGTTGTAGCCGTAGACGGCGAGCGCGATTTGCAGCACGAGCATGAGCGCCAGGCTCACCAGATACGGCAGGCCGGTGATGGTCTGCAGCGCGTACGAACCGAAGACGGTGTTGATGGCGAACCAGCCGACGCCCGCCAAGAAACTCAGCGCCGCCGGGAATGCGTTGCCGTAACGGCCGAACGCGAGCCGCGACGCGACCATCTGCGGTACGCCGTAGCGCGGGCCGAACGTTGCGAGCACGCCGAGCAGCGCGTAGCCGACGAGGTTCCCGACGACGATGCCGAGGATCGCGCCCCAGAGGCTCGTGCCGTAGAGCGCGATGGTGAAGACGCCGACCATCCACGTCGCGATCTCGGCGTTGGCGGAGAACCAGAGGCCGAAGAGTTGCCGGGGATTGCCGTGGCGCTGTTCGGGCGGGACGTATTCGATGCCGGTCGGTTCGATCTCGAGGATCTGGTCCCGGTAGAGATCGGTACTCACGCGGCGGCGTGCAGATCGGCGCTGGTCGCGAAGCTCGCGCCTGCCGTTTCCATCGCTTGCAGTGCGGCGGCTTCGTCGGCCGGCTGCGCGTTGACGGCGGCGATCGCGTCGGTCAGCACGACGGTTGCAAACCCTTGGCCGGCCGCTGCGATCGCGGTCTCCTTCACGCAATAGTCCGTCGCGAGCCCGCAGATGAAGACGCGATCGACGCCGCGCGCGCGCAACCGCGCCGCGAGATCCGTGCCGGCGAATCCGCTGTACCCGTCGGTCGCGGGATCGGTGCCCTTGTCGACGATCTCACCGATACGGTCCAGCGGCAAGCGCGGCGAGAAGGCGGCGCCGTACGAACCGGCCACGCAGTGCTCCGGCCACGGACCGCCCTGGGCTTGGAAGGAGCTGTGGTGCGGCGGGTGCCAGTCGCGCGTTGCAAAGACGTGCGCAAAGAGCGGCATCACGTGGCCGACCGCTTCGAAGATGCGCTCTCCTTGACCGACCGGCAATGCGCCGCCCGGCAAGAAATCGTTCTGCGGGTCCACGACGACGAGCGCGTCGGTCGGCCGGATCGCGTACATCTCTCCTCTACTACTCCTACTACCCCGTATTAACAGGTAAGCAGGGGGTATTGCGGGACGAGACGCGGAGTTCCCTTGGCTGCATTGCCGGCTTGACCGGTGCGCTGGAGCCGCGTGCCGCGCAAGGGAGTCTCGGCCCGCGTTTTCGGACCGTCCAGCGCGCCGGGATCAAACCGCACCTTCCGGACAGCGCCGGCTGGATCGTACTTCGGCCAGATTCTGCTCGCTTGAACGGGAGTTGATCTGTGGCCGTATCCAAGCGCAAGCGCCGGCGTGCTGGCGGGGCGCCGGCGCAGCTAACCTGCATCGCCGCAGCTCCGGATGGCAACCCCAGGCTCACCTAAATCTCCTCCAACAAGATCGGGAGGATCACGCTACGAGCCGGCTGGTTAAAAGTCGTAGATTCGGCAGCGCACCGATCATCGGATTCGCATGCAAAGGACTCCTTCGGGCCGACGTGGCTCTCTCTCGATAACCCAGTTTGACGCTGGACGTACCACGTTCCATCATGCTATACTTATGTTTGTGATACAGTCGTTCGCGAATAAAGACGCGAAAATGTTTTTCGAAGGCAAGCGTGTGCCTCGGTTTACGCAGATACGGGACGCGCTAACCCGAAAGTTGACCGTGCTTGATGAGGCCGATGACTTACGCGACCTAGCGGCGACTCCGGGCAATCGGCTGGAGCAACTACACAATGGCGTGTATTCGATCCGAGTGAACGTCCAAATGCGAATCGTCTTCCGCTGGACCGCTGAGGGTCCCGCGGATGTAAAGGTCGAGGATTACCATTAATATGCAAGATAAAATGAGGCCGGTGCATCCCGGCGAGATTCTCCGTGAAGACGTGCTCGCGCCGCTAGGGATGAGTGCGAGGCAGTTTGCACTTGCACTTGGCGTCCCGTCTAATCGGGTGTCGCAGATTCTTGCGGCCGACCGGGCCGTCACGGCTGATACCGCGCTGCGGATCGCACGGCTCATGGGCGGCACCCCCGAGTTTTGGTTGCGCCTTCAGGCACGTTATGACCTCAAGATGCGGCAAAGCGTGGCTGGCGCAGAGATTACGCGGCAAGTACGCCCGCTTAGCCGGAAGGTGCTCGCCGCGGCTGGCGCCAGCCTCGACACCTGAGATCCGCCCGCGGATAATGAGAGCGGGAACTCGACGCGCAGTCCCTTAACAGGTTGCGGAAAAACCCCCGCCGCCGTCTCGAACAAGCGGTTCCCGGACCTGGGCTTCGACCGCAAGCTCGCCGAGGATCTCCCAATGACGAGCGCTCGGCAGAACGAGGATTGCCGGCGCTTGGGAAAGGCCTTGACTGAATGGCTGGCCAGGTTGTGTTATATTATTATATAACACAAGTCGAAGAGGTGCATCATGGTCACGACCAATCTGCGCAAGGTCGGCGGTTCGGTCATGCTGGCGGTTCCGCCCGCCATCCTCGATCTGCTGCACCTGCGCGCAGGCGCAACAGTCGGTGTGGCCATCGATGGCGGTCGCCTGGTGGTCGAACCGCAGCCGCGCCCGCGGTACAGCCTGGATGAGTTGCTGGCCCAATGTGACGCATCGGCCGAGGTCAGCGCCGAAGATCGCGACTGGCTCGATGGCAAGCCGGTCGGCGGTGAGCTGTTGTAGTGGAGCGCGGCGATATTTATCGGGTCTCACTTGACCCAACTTCAGGCCATGAGCAGCATGGCACGCGCCCCGTCCTGATAGTCTCTCCGGCCGCCTTCAACCGGCTGACGAAAACCCCGGTGGTGCTACCGATCACCAGCGGGGGAAACTTCGCCCGCACGGCTGGTTTCGCCGTGCCGCTGATGGGGGCAGGGACGAAGACAACGGGCGTTATCCGGTGCGACCAACCCCGCGCCATCGATCTTGGCTCGCACAATGCGCGCAAACTGGAAAGCGTGCCGGCATCGGTCATCGATGAAGTGCTGGCGAAGTTGACCCCACTCTTCGATTGACACGCTCTCCGGAAGGACCTGGGCCACCTCTGCGGCTCGGGTTCTTTCTCAAGCCGCGCAAAGGAGTCTCGGCCCGTTGACGGTAACGCGTCGTCATGTGTATACTTTCGTATACCCATGATCCACACCAAAATTGCCCGGTACGGCAACAGCCTAACGGTACGTTTGCCGGCAACCCTGGCTCGCGAGCTCGACCTGCGTGAAGGCGACAGCCTCGGCCTACGGCGCGTGGAGAACGGCCTGCTGCTGGAGCGGCCAGCGAATGCGCGCCTTCGAGCCCGGCTCGACACGGTCCACCAGTCTGAGAGCGAGGCCGGCGCCGGGCGCGCACTGGGAGCGGAGTGTAGCGAGTGAGCGTCCCCGACCGCGGGGACATTATCATCTTGGACTTCGACCCACAGGCTGGCCACGAGCAGATGAAACGACGCCCCGCTTTGGTGTTGTCACCCGCCGCCTTTAACGATGTCTTCGGCCTCGCGTTTGTCGCACCGGTGACGACGAAACCTCAGGGGCACGCTTTCGAGGTGCCCCTTCCGGAAGGTTGCGGAGCGAGCGGAGTCGTGATGGTTCAGCAGGTCAAATCATTTGATTGGCGCGCGCGGCGCGCGAAGAAAACCGGAACCGCGCCCGCTCAGGTTATCAGCGCCGCTATCGAAATCATCCACGACATCATCGACTAGCGCGCACGCTTGACTCGCGCAGAAAGTCCAGACGCCATCCGCGGCATGCGCGAGGATGCACTGCTCTTTCGGATCGACGCCGGGAACGAGCTGCGTTTTCGGACCGTCCAGCGCGCCGGGATCGAACCGCACCTCGGTGACCACGAACCCGCTTCACGGCGTACCGGGCTACGAGAGCGGGAACTCGACGCGCAGCCCCTTGAAGCGGAGAAAATCACGGTCATTCGTGTACAGCGTCGCCCCGCTTTCGATCGCGCACGCGGCGAGATGCGCGTCTGGAACAAGCGGTCCCCGGACTTGGGCTTCGACAGCAAGCACGCCGAGGATCTCCCAATGACGAGCATTCGGCAGAACGAGGATTGCCGACGGTTGGGAAAGCCAATCGTCCACTAGGGAGCGCGCCGTCTCTATATCAAACGGACGCTCGAAGACGCGCCCGTCCGTAACGAGACGCACAAAAGCGACGATCGTCGCAATGGTGAAGCCGACGAGCTCCGTTTCGGCCATGCACGACTCGAGCCACGAACGCGCGCGCTCGTGCATGGGTGATTGCGCATCGTACGCGTACACGAGAAGATTCACATCGAGCAACTTCAACGGCGGGCGGCACCGTCAAGGCGATCGAGTAGGTCCTCGACGTTCGCCACGTCCATGCCCTCTCGCAGTCCCAGCCGCCGCGCACGCACGCGGAACGGCCGAGCCGAGGTCGGGTTGCTGCGCAGCAAGCCGAGCCGAAGCGCCTCATTGACGACGGCTTTGAAACTCCGGCGCGTACGACGCGCCTCGTCGCTGAGTTTTTGGGCAACGTCCTCGTCGAGAGTAAGGGTCGTTCTCACATCATGATGCTAGTTAAAGCGCATCATGATGTCAAGCCCTGCCTGTGGCCAGGCGGGTCGTAGTCCGAGCCTTCAGCGAGGTGCGAGCCGGTCCGAGCGCAAGCGCCGGCGTCCTGGAGGTGCGTGGGACGCTAGCAGGACGCTCACACGTCATCATGCTTCTGCAGAGCCGGTCCATGGAGGCCGCGTACTCGACTTTTTCGCAGAGGAGCAGTGATCATGCAGAGGAAGCTTTCGATAGTGATGCGGGGCGCCGCGCCCCTGATTGCACTTGCGTCGCTGGCGGTAATCGCCGCCTGCGGACCTCCACCCGGAGCCGCGGTCACGCCCGCACCGAAGCACTTGCGCCAGTTGTTTGTCGCGGAGCGTGGACTAAACCAGGTTGCCGTGCTCGATCCGTCCACAGGCGGGGTGATTCGCACGATTCCCGTCGGAAAAGGGCCGACCAAGCTCTCGTACGACGGGGACGCGCACGTGCTCTGGGTCGCCAACGCTGGTTCGGGCACGGTCAACGCGATCGATCCCAAGACCGACACGGTCGTTGCGACGATCACCGTCGGCAGCGATCCGGAATGGATAGATGCGGCACAGTCCGGGGGACTCGTCTACGTCGCAAATCACGGTTCGCAATCCGTTTCGATGATCGATAAGACGACCGAGACGCTCTTCCGTACGTATAAGACGGCGGCCGCCCCCTTCATGGTGTACGCCGGTGTCTACGAAATGGTCTCTGAGAGCAACGGCGAGGTGGAGTTTTACGACGAATATTCCACGAAATCGCCTCCGAACGTCACGCTGGCAAACGGGCTCCTTGGGGCCGCGTTCACGATGCCCGGCTCGTTTAGTCAGGGTTACGTGTTCTTCTATACGCAGGACGGCGTCGTGTCGCAGTACGTAGCATCTGGCGGCGGCAGCATGCTTCCGATCACGAACGTCGGGCATTACACACTCGCGCCGGGCAACGGCACGATCGTTGCGGACAATTCGGAGGGTTGGCAATCCGCCGTGTTCGTTCTGAACGACACAACCAACACCGTGACGGACATTGACGCCATGCATAGCCAGGTATCCTTCACCGCTGCGGTCGGCAAAGCGCCAAGAGGCGTTGATTTCGGCTATTCCACAACGACGAACATGGTCTACTTCGTGGCGGATTCGGGCGACGATACCGTCGATCTCTTGAACACAGCCACCGGTGTGCTACAGGACAGGTACACGCTATCTCCGGGCGCGCAGCCTTACGATGTCGAGTACGTCGACGTAACGCTTCCTGCGCCGTCACCGAAACCATCTCCCAGTCCAACCCCGACGCCCACGCCGACGATCGCACCGACGGCCACACCGACGCCGACGACGCACTTGTACGTGGCGAACGGCAGCGCCGGCAACGTGTTGGAGTACACCGCGCCGTTCAGCTCGTCGAGTGCGCCGAGCGTCAACGTGAAGATCGGCGGTAACGTCTGGGGCGTCGCGTCTGACAGCAAGTACGTCGCCGTGGAGGACAGCACCGGGTACATCTATATCTTCAACGCGCCGCTCACGTCCGGGTCTTCGCCAGTCGCCCAGTTCCAGCAGTTCCAAGGCGGCGCTGGTGGCGCCCAACTGCTCTTCGATTCGAACGGCAACCTCTACACCGGTACGCAGGGCAGCATGGTGTTTGAGTACTCGCCGCCGTTTGGCAACACAAGCACGCCGTCGAAGACGATCAACGGCGACAGCAGTTCGTTCTCGCTTGCGATGGATTACCTCGGCAATCTCTACGTAGGCAACCTGGGCATGAACCAGATGGACGTATTCGCATCACCGTATACGAGTGCGCCGATCAGCGTGACCGCTCCGGGAACCTATGGGCTCGCATCGTACGCGACCTATCTGTTCGATGCGGATGCAATGGACGGCTTGGTCGATGTCTATAACTTGCCGATGAATGCGAGCAGCACTCCGGCGTACACAATCGCCAACACCGATCCGCATGCACTCGCCGTGGACGGAACGGGCACGCTGTATGTGGGGGACCAGCACGGCGGTAGCGGCACGGGCTCGGTCGACGCGTACGCGCAGCCGCTGAGCGCCTCGAGTAAAGCGGCATACTCCATTACCAGCGGTTTGGTAGAACCGGTGGAACTCTGGCTCGGGCCATAACGGCATCGGCGCTACGTAGCCCATAACCTGTGTTCGCCGCGGCGAACACTCGCGGCACCCCGCAACCTCTGCTGCGGGGTGCCGCACCATAGTTTTTTCCCATTTGGCCGAGGAGTAACGTCCGCGGCGAAGCAACGTTGCCGCTGGGATGGAGACGACGCTCAGATTGCTGGGGCATCCGGCGCTCGAGCAGGACGGTACGGCGGTAAGAGTCGGCATACGGCCGAAGGCTTTGGCCTTGCTCGGCTTGCTTGCCGCGCACTATCGCCGGCCGGTTTCGCGGGATTGGCTTGCTCGAACCCTGTGGCCCGACGACGCACCGCCGACCGGTGCGGCCAATCTGCGGCGGCACATGCACTTGCTGCACAAAGCGCTTGGCGCCGAGACCCTCCTACTTACGCGTACGACGGTCCAATGGAATCCGCAGTGCGGCGTATTCGCGGATTCGATTCACTTCGACCGCTGCTTGAGCACGAGCCCGACCGAAGCGCTGGCTGCCTATGGGGGAGATTTTTGCGAAGGCGTTGATGACGAGTCGTTGGAGCCAATCCGAGAGCGGTATCGAACGGCATACGAAAATCTTTTGCGTTCGCAGATCGAGCTGCTCGATACGGCCGGCGCCTCGCCCGGAGCGCTTCTGCCGTGGTTGGGGCGCTTAGTCGCGCTCGGCCCGTTCGACGAAGGCGCGGTGCGCCGCTTGATGGAGGTGCTGGCTGCCTCCGGCGATCGAAGCGCGGCGATTCGTGAGTACAATGCCTTGACCAATCGGCTGCGTGCCGAGATCGGCGCGACGCCGGAACCGGCCACCGTTCGGCTCTTCGAATCGCTGCTTACCACGAGCCAAACACCGCTCGTTCCGAATAATCTGCCCCAACAGCGCTTGTCATTCGTTGGGCGGCATCGCGAGCTTTCGCAGCTTGGGCTGCAACTAGCTCCTGGCCGCATCGTTTCGATCGTAGGGCCGGCCGGTTCGGGGAAGTCGAGCCTCGCAGTACGCCACGCGCAGACGCAATACGCTCGCTTTCCGGGCGGCGTGTGGTTCGCAGACCTCACGCATGCCCGCGACGAGCGCGATGCCTGGGAACGCGTCAGAGCGGCTGCCGCCATCGAGTCCGGTCCAGAGCCGCGAGAACAGGTCGTGCGAGCCCTGCAGGCACGCGAGGCGCTCGTGATTCTCGACCGCTGTGAGGGTTCGCTCGATGCCGCGCGCCCGCTCGCGGAACGCTTGGCCGCCGCCGGCGTCGCCGTCCTAACGACGACGCGGCGAAAGCTCGACGCCGAAGGCGAAGCCGTTCTCCCGTTGTTGTCTTTTGACGTTCCGGCTGCGGATATGCCCGCGGATTCGCTGATCACCTATCCGGCGTATCGCCTTTTTCTGGAACGCGCGGCCGCGGCAGCACCGTTCTTCGAAATCAGCGCCGCCAACGCCGCTGCCATTCTCGAGTTGCTGCACCGGGTCGACGGGTTGCCGCTCGGGATCGAAATCGTCGCCGCCCGGACCGCCGTGCTTTCGCCCGAGACGATCCTGCAGCAACTGCGTGCATCCCGCATTCCCGAACGGCTCGACGCTGCAATAGCATGGAGCTACGATTTGCTCGGAAGCGATCGGCGCGAGGTGTTTTTGCGATTGTCTATCTTCCGAAGGACGTTTACGGCGGAAGCGGCCGAATTCGTCTGCCGCGCTCCGATAGAATCCGCTCTTTGCGATTTGGTGGACGCCTCTCTGCTCAGCGTGGCATCCGATGCGCAGGGCATCCGTTATCGCTTGCTGGATACGATTCGCGCGTTCGCGGAATCGCGCCAAACGGATCGCGAGGCTCTGCGAGAGATGCACTCGCGCTATTATGCCGGGCTCGCGGCGCGGTATCGCCCGGAGTTCCGGTCGCCGCGTGAAGTTGAGTTTTTCCAGCGCGCCGACGCAGACCGGGAGAACTTCGACGCCGCCCTTCGATGGGCAACGGCTGGCGATCCCGGCTTAGCAGTGAAACTCGCGCAAGCGCTTTGCCCGTATTACATTTTTCGTTGGAATTTTACCGAGTTGGAGACGTTGATCCGCGGCTTATCGAGCGAAGAAGAGGATCGTCTCCCGCTCTCCACCAGCGCGGGCCTCCATTTGGTTGCGGGCCTCATTGCCAAAGCGCAAACCGATCGGGAGCAGGCTGAACCCCACTTGCAGAAGGCGCTGAACGGATTTCGAGCATCGGGCGATAGTTCGGGTGAGCTGGAGGCGCTCAACGCCATCGCAATCGTCGCGTTTAATCATGGCGACCCCGCTGCTTTGCAACTGTTCCAAGAACTTTTGTCCCTGCAGCGGCGGCACGGCGACGATTACGGCGCGACTCACACCATCTTCAACATCGCTGCATCGTTGACGAACGAAGGACAGTTGGAACGAGCGCTCGCGCTACAGCTCGAGGGCCTGTCCATGTTTAAGCGGATGAAGTTCACTCGCGGAATTGGTTATGCCAATCGAGCGCTTGCGCTGAGTTATGCGAACTTGAAACGTTTGGACGAGTCGGTTGCGGCCGCCCGGACGGCGGTAGACGTTTTTGACTCGCTCGGCGACCGCGTGTGGCTGGCCGATGCCTTGAATACCCTATCGTCGCAATTATGCGAGTGCGGGGAGTACGGCGAGGCGCTCCGGTCCTGCGTACGGGCACTCACGCTGCTCTCGCATGCGGGGTATGCGATATTCGTTCGGGACGCGCTGTTGGCCGGGTTTCAGGCGTTGACTGGACTTGGCCGCTACCGGGAAGGCGTTTTAGCCTTCGGCATGGCCGAACATGTGAGCAAGTTGGACGAACTCGCCATCAGCGCATCATACAGCGAGTATTTGCAAGCGATCCTTGAAACGGCTAAAAAGGCGGTGGGCCCGGCGACCTTCATCGGGCTGTGCGGCGAAGCGGCGTCGATGGACTACGCCGAACTGGTCGATCTCATCAAGCGGGTCGAGGTGGCCTAGCAGGTCCATCTAGCAGGGGGTGCTGGGCGTGGAGGCGTAGAGTCCCCTTGGTTGCTTTGCCCTTTCCCTTCGATAACACTCGTCATCGAAATGGAGGCACTCATGCCGACCCCAGCCCCACTCCCCGATTCGTCTACGATCGGCGCTCTTGCAGCGTTCGGCGTTATCTACGCCATCATCGTCATCGTCGCGATCGTCCTCGGCATCATCATCAACTGGCGGATCGCCTCGAAAGCCGGATACAGCGGGCCGCTATCGCTCCTGATGCTGATTCCTTTCGTGAACATCGTCATCATACTCATCTTCGCGTTCTCGAAGTGGCCGATCGAGCAGCAGCTCGAGGCCATGCGCAGCAAGCAGACCTAGCCGGCTAGTTCACCCCGCCCACGGCGGCCATCCAGGCCTCGACCGCGCCGGGCGCCGAGGGCAGCATCGCCGAGAGATTCTCGTGCCCGTCGTTCGTAACGAGCACGTCGTCTTCGATGCGTACTCCGATGCCGCGGAAACGCTGCGGAACCGTCGCATCGTCGGGCTGGAAATACAACCCCGGCTCGACGGTGAGGACCATTCCGGGTTCGAGCGAGCCGTAGCGGTAGCGTTCGGCGCGCGCTCTAGCGCAGTCGTGTACGTCGATGCCGAGCATATGGCTGACGTTATGCAGCGTGTAGCGGCGGTAGAACTGGCGCTCGGGATCGAGGGCCTCATCGAGCGAGCTCTTTAGAATGCCGAGATCGATGAGGCCTTGCGCCATCACGCGCATCGCCGCGCGGTTGGGCTCGAGGAAATCGTTGCCGGGCTTCACCTGTGCGAAGCCCGCACGCTGCGCTTCGTAGACGATCTCGTAGACCGCGCGCTGCTCCGCCGAGAACCTGCCGCCGATCGGCAGCGTGCGCGTGATGTCGGCGGTGTAGAGCGACTCGACCTCGACGCCGGCGTCGAGCAGCAGCAACGTTCCCGGGTCGGCGGCGCCGCTGTTGCGGTTCCAGTGCAGCGTGCAGGCATGGTGCCCGGCGGCCGCGATCGTCAGGTAGCCGACGTCGTTGGCTTCGATGCGCGCGCGGCGCCAAAATGCAGCCTCGATCTCGCGTTCGGTGCGCGCCGTAGGCAGCACGCGAATCACATCTTCGAAACCGCGCTTG
The DNA here is from genome assembly GCA_021806945.1 of bacterium. Classification (GTDB taxonomy): domain Bacteria; phylum Vulcanimicrobiota; class Vulcanimicrobiia; order Vulcanimicrobiales; family Vulcanimicrobiaceae; genus JAJYFL01. The sequence continues at coordinate 14,411 of JAKAPQ010000014.1, forward strand.
CTGATCTCGCAGCACGCGCGCAGTTCGGCGATCTCGAAGGCGTCCTTTAGCAAGCGCATCTCGGAGAGGCGGCTCGCGAACTCCGCATCTTGCGGCGCCGCGTCAAAGAGCGCGTCGATCGTGTCGTCGGAACCGCGCACGAGACGCATGCCCTGCCGGTCACCGTGCAGGTCCTCCAAGTACGGCGCAAGACGCTCGAGTGGAAGGCACGTATCGACGCCGTAGTAGGCGCGGCTTTCATCGACGCCACGGTGGCGGCCGACCCAGAGCTCGCCGTAGACGCGGTCGGTGATGAACTGCGCGCTGCCGCGATTGTGAGCCGGCACGAACAGGATCGACCGGTGTTCGGGTCCGGCCGGCGAGAGCACGAGCACAGCGCCGGGTTCGCCGTGCCCTACCAGGTATGCAAAATCGCTCGACGTGCGAAAGCGGAAGTTCGTATCGTTGGCGCGCACGCGTTCGGTGCCCGCCGGGACGACGAGTGAGATTCCGCGATAGTGCTGCGAGAGAGCCGTGCGGCGCGCGAGGAACCGGTCGCTCCCGCGGATCGTCGTCCGCTCGATCGGCTCGTCGATCCAGCCCGTCTCCATAAACGCGATCAGCGCGGCCGGCGGATCGGTGTCATGCGTCGCTTTGGCCGGGCTCACCGTCTCGAGCGGTTCTTTCGTTTCCATGGGCTAGCGCTTCGCGAGCCCCGGCACGGCTCCCCCGCGGTCGTCCCAGCGACCGCAGCAGGTCCGGCAGAGGTGCTCCGCGGTACAGGTACCGGATGCACCGCCGTTCGCTTGCAATCTCTGCGCTCGCGCTCTTCCTGCCGTTCCTCTCGGCCGCGCCCGCAGAGTCGGCCACCCGCCGCGTCGAGGTCCTCGATCGAGGGGACCGGGCTATCTATACGCTGCGGCTCGGCCACGCGGCCGCTGCTTCGTGGGGTCCGGATCTGCTCGGGGCCACCCGGGTGCTCGGCATCGGAGAAGGGCGCTCTTTCGCGCTCACCTTCGATCCGTCAACCTGCGCGTACGACCTGCGCGCGCGCTTCGCAGGCGGACGCGTTCAGATTCGCAGCGTCGATCTCTGCGCGGTTACCCGCATCACCTTCGGCCGCTGAGCGCCCGCGATACCTCATGGCGTTGGGTCGGGATCGAAGATATCTTCGACCGTGGCATTGAAGAGCCGGGCGATCTTGAACGCGAGCGGCAGACTTGGTGCGTATTTTTCGCCCTCGAGTGCGACGACGGTTTGCCGGGCGATTCCGAGCCGGTCGGCGAGTTCCGCTTGCGACCAGTCGCGTTCTGCGCGCAGAACGCGCAGGCGGCTTTTCATTTATAGCGCCGGGCCACGAACGGCGCGGCGAGTCCCCAACACAACATGATGCACGCGTACGTCGCAAAAGCCGTCAGCTTCGGAAAGCCGACGCCCTCCAAGAAACCGTACGTGACGGCCAGCAACGCGGTGACGCCTGCGGCGACGGCAAGTGCCTCAAGGTGAATCTTTCGCTGCAACTCGTCGATCGCGCCGAAGAAGCGAGCGATGGCGATGAAGACCGCGACGACCGGAACGACCGGTGCTAGTGCGACCGCCAACCGCCAGGGAGCCGGTACGCCGGCATTGAGAGCGTGGATGCTCGCGATCAGAATTGCAGCGTACGCCAGCATCCCGGCGGTTAATTCGAGGACGTATCGCCGCCGCGCGGTATCGACCGGGTTTTTCATTGGTAGCGCCTCCGTACGAATACCCAAGCAATGCTCCATAGTGCAGCGAGCACGGCTAGCTCTACCGTGGGGCTGAGGGGCGTGGAGCCGCGTTGCTTCAGGAACGCTGCGTCTAGCAAGAAAATGCCGGCGCCGAGCGCGGCGAACGCGCCGGATTCGACGAAGATGCGCCGCTGGAGTTCGTCCCAAGTCGCGGTGTATCGTACCGTCGCAGCCAGGGCGAGTATGCTGGCGAGTACCGTCAGCATCGCCTCGAGTTGATGCCAGGGCCAATTGCGGAAGAAATTGCGTATCGTCTCGGCGGCGACGAGCAGGCCGACCCACAACAGGAATGCGGACCGCATCTCCTTCCGGTAGCGCGCGGTCGCTTCGGGCGGGGCGCCCGTATCGTCGACGCCGGTCTGCTGCCGGACGTAGCGCTGCAGCAACCACTCGTTGACCCGATCGATGATATTCACTGCAATCATAATGTACGTTATACCAGACATAAAGTCAAGTATAGACGCCATTATGTGTTTGGCGCAACGCGGAAACTTCTTGCTTCAAACCCGGGACCCCACTCTCCATGCCCGCCTGCTCTTTTGGCGGAGATCGGGAACGGGCGTTTGGTGGCGGCTTGAAATCTAAAGGCGGTTAGGTTATAGTGGAGCGGTGAGTTCGGTTTGGATTGGGCGGATCTGTTTTCGACTTTATCCCGAAGACCATGAACCGCGACATGCGCATGGCGAGCTTGCCGGCATCGTCGTAGTCGTGAATCTCCTCGGTGATCGAACGGTCGAGCTGCGCGAAGTTAAACCGGCAACGGCAAGACGGACTGACGTGAGAAAGATTTTGAAAGCCGCTGGCGAGCACTTCGACAAGCTGGTCGCGGCGTGGGAGGAAATGCATCCATGACCAAGACGAAAGCGCGGGTTGTGACAACCGACGCGGAGATCGACGCCGCGATCGCGTTGGCGAAAGTGCGCGAGCCCTTCAGGCCGAAAGCCGTCGCGGCGATGTATCGCGCGAAGGACGACATGATCGCGATTAAACTCGCGACCGGTGTCGAACTCGCGATTCCCCGCAAGCTCTTGCAAGGCTTGGAACACGCGATACCGGCGCAGCTCGCGGAGGTCGAGATTGTCGGCGCACAATCCGGGCTGCATTGGGAATCGCTCGACGTTGATCACTACATTCCAAGCTTGATCGAAGGTGTCTTTGGCAACCGGCGATGGATGAGTGCGATCGGGAAGATAGGCGGAAGCGCGCGCACCGACGCGAAGCGGGCCTCTTCGCGTAAGAACGGACGCAAGGGCGGCCGGCCGCGCAAAGTCGCGATCGCGTGAAATGGGGCGAGCCGGCCGACGAGCAGCCGCGCAGGCCCTGCTCGCGGACACCGAGCGCGACGCCCGCCGGTGAGCCAGGAGGCGAACAAGGAGCCCAGACCCATTCGTCGGGGCCCTGAAGGGTCCGATGTTTCGTGCTAGACTGCGGATATGCCGGTCACCGTCCACGAACTAGACGAAATCCGCCAGACGTTTGGGCTCACGAAGCCTGAGTTGGCAGTGCTCTTCGGGCGCCAGGCACCCTCGGTCGCCGAATGGGCCGTGCGCGGCATCCCCGCCGATCGACGAGCAACGGCCGAGCGGCTTGTCGGCCTCGCGCGTCTGTTTCGGCGTCAGCTCATCGAGAGCCGTATCCCGGAAATCGTGCGGACAAAAGATTCGTGGCTTGGCAACCGCACGATCCTCCAAGTGCTGGCGAGCGACGGCGTCGATCCGATTTACGCGCATCTCGCGCGCCTTTTTGCCTATGACCGGTAGTGCGTTGCCGGCGACGCATCGGCTGGGGACGTATTGCCGCGTGTACAACCCGTACTGGACCGATCCACCAAACGAGACGGCGTATAATAAAATCGACGGCGAGTACGGGAATCCGCCCAAACTGTTCGGCGCGCTCTATTTGACCGCGACTCTCGCTATTGCAGCCGCGCAAGCACGGCACCAGCACGTGGGTCGTGCGATCAATCTCTTCGATATCAAGCCCGAGTCTCGGCCGCTCCTCGCCAGCTTCGAGGTTTCGCAGACGGCGGTTGTCGATGCCGTTTCCGAAAGCGGGGTGAAGGCGCTCAAGTTGCCCGCACGGTTTCCGTGCGATGTGCCGCGGGCGTCATGCCAAACAATCGCCAAGCGCGCCTATCGCGCGGGCATCGCCGGTGTAGCGGCACGCTCGAACGCAGAGGCGACCGTCAAACGGTACGCCGGTGAAGAGTTGGCCCTTTTTGACTCGCACCAACTACCGCCGATAACGCAATCCGGTCTCGCCTTTGCGCTATGGTATCCAGACCCGATCCCTGATTAAGCGTCGCGCGCCCGAAGCCTCAAGGTGTCGGCTTGCCGCGGGCTCCCTTGGGTGCAGGTTCCGCCGCCGGGGCGGCGGGCTCGGCCTCGGCCTGCGGCTCGGCGCCCGCCGCGGCGTCCGCCGCCGTCTCCTCGGCGGGCGGCTTCTTCTTCGCTCGCAGCGCTTGCAGATTCGCTGCGAACCGGCTTGCGGCTGGATCGCCGCCCTTACGATTTCGTGCCATCGGCTCCATTATGCCATAATCCGCAGCGGCGTGCTCGGGAGCGGCAGTCACCGGCCATGCTTGCGTAGAACCTGCGGAGCGAGACGATGACGATAGCGCAACTCAATGCGGCCGACCGCGCGACCTTTGTGGCGCAGCTCGGTTTCGCTTTTGAAGACTCGCCGTGGATTGCGGATGCCGCTTGGGAGAGGCGCCCGTTTGCCGACGCCGGCGCGCTGCACGCGGCCATGCTCGCCGTGCTTGCCGATGCGCCGGAGGAACGGCGGGTCGCGCTGATCGCGGCGCACCCGGATCTCGCCGGCCGAGTCGCGCGCGAGAGGCGGCTGACACCGGCCTCGAGTGCCGAGCAGTCCGCAGCCGGGCTCGACCGGCTCTCGCCGGAGGAGGCCGAGCGCTTCGATGCGCTCAACGGCGCTTACCGCGCCCGCTTCGGGTTTCCGTTCGTCATCTGCGCTCGCGAGCACACTACATCCTCGATCCTTGCGGCGCTCGCAGCGCGAGCCTCCAACGATCGCACGACCGAGATCTCGACGGCACTCGCCGAGATCGGAAAGATCGCGCGGCTGCGCCTGCGCGATGCGGTGACCGGCTGATGTCGTCCTACGTTCTCGAATGGCTGAACCTCCTCGTTCGCTGGCTGCACTTCACGGCCGGCATCGCCTGGATCGGCACGTCGTTCTACTTCGTATGGCTCGACGATACGCTGACGCCGCCCCAGAAACCCGAGGACGTGCGCCGCGGCGTATTGGGCGAAGTGTGGTCCGTGCACGGCGGAGGGTTCTACCACAACCAAAAATATCTCACGGGTCCGAAGGGCGAGCCGCTGACCGAGCACCTTCACTGGTTCAAGTGGGAGGCCTACGCAACGTGGCTCTCCGGCATGGCGATGCTCGCGATCGTATATTGGATCGGCGCCGGGACCTACCTCATCGACAAGAGCGTGATGAACCTCACGCCGGCGGCGGCCATCGCGATCAGCATCGGGACCCTCGCGGTGGGATGGTTCGTCTACGACGCGCTCTGCCGCCTGCTCGCCGATAGGCCGCTGCTGCTGGGCGGTATCGTCTACGTCTTGCTCGCGCTTGCCGCCTGGGGACTCTCGCACGTCTTCGCGGCGCAAGCCGCGTACATGCACGTCGGCGCGATCATCGGTACGATCATGGTCGCGAACGTCTTTTTTTGGATCATCCCGGGCCAGCGCAAGATGCTGGCCGACATACGCGCGGGCCGCGAGCCCGACCCGCGCCCCGGGCAGCTCGCGAAGATTCGCTCCGTTCACAATACCTACTTTACGCTGCCCGTGCTCTTCATCATGATCAGCGCGCACTATCCGATGACCTACGATAACCGGTACGGATGGCTCGTGCTCGCGGTCATCGGCCTCGCCGGCGTCTTGCTGCGGTACTTCTTCGTCCTCAGCCATAAGAACAAGATCGTTCCGGCGCTGCCGATCGCCGCAGCCGTGCTGCTCGCCGCGGCGGCGATCGCGATCGCACCGCATCCGCGTTCGCTCCCGGCCGCGGCGAGCAAGGTTACGTTCGCGCAGGTGCGGCCGGTCATTGCGCAGAGGTGTGCCGTCTGCCACTCACCGGTGCCGGTGCAGCCCGGATTCGCCGCGCCGCCGGACGGCGTGCTGCTGGATACGCCCGCGCACATCCGCGCCAACGCCTCGCGCATCTACCTGCAAGCCGTGCAGACCCGCGCCATGCCGCTCGGCAACGTCACCGCGATGACGCCGGCGGAACGCTCGCTCGTGGGCGCGTGGATCGCGGGCGGTGCGAAGGTGACGCCGTGAGCGGGCTCTCGACGCACGTTCTCGATGTCGCGCGCGGCGTTCCGGGCGCTCGCATCGAGGTAGCGCTCCTCCGCTGTGACGGGGCGGTTCGCACGCCGATCGCGCGTGCGCGGACCGATGACGGCGGACGCATCGCCGGTCCGTTCGGCGGCGAGCTCGAACCGGGGTGGTACGAACTCGTCTTTACGGTCGGGGCCTACTTCAAACGCCTGGAGAGCGCGTCGTTCTACGACGAGATCGCGGTCCGCTTTCGCATCGAAGAAGGCACGGCGCACTATCACGTCCCGCTCTTGCTCGCGCCGTACGGATATTCAACTTATCGCGGCAGCTAGCGCCGGCTGGCGCGCTCCTCACCGGTGGCGAGTTTGTAAGCGGCCCAACCGCCGTACGCCGAGATGTCCGCGTATCCGCGCTCCTGGATGAGCGTGCGGGGATAGATCATCGCATGAACCGAGGTGCCGTCGTCGAGGCGAATCGGCGCTTCGTAGAGGTCGGGCGGCTCGGTCGAGAGTAGATGAGCGTGCTGTGCCGGCGTGAACTCGTAGAGCTCGCCCGGGATCGAGATGCCGCCGATATCGACCTCGTAGATACCGGGATGTTGATCGCGTACGCTGTGCAGCCGGTAGCGCGGCGCGGTGCGCGCCTCCCCCAGGAAACGCGCGTCGCCCAGATTGGCGTGGTCGGGCTGGCCGCTTAGCGCGGAGCCGCAGATAAAAAATCGCATGGCGGGTTCTTAGTTCGCGGCGAGCGCGGCGTCGACCTCGACGAGGGCCGCGGCGAGCGCTTCGACGCCCATCTCGAGATCCGCGTCGTCCGTCCGCTCGGAATCGACGTGGCTGCGCCCGCCGATGCTCGGCACGAAGAGCATCGCCGCGGGCGCGATCTGCGCCAGAGCGATCGCGTCGTGGCCGGCTCCGCTCGTAACGTCGAGCGCCTGCGGCTCGAAACGCTCTGCGGCGTGGCGTAGCACCCGGCGCAGCGCCGGATTCATCGGCGTCGGCGCGCGCGCTTCCAGCCGTTGCGTCGCGATCCGTACGGCGCGCCGCCGCCGCGCTTCGAACGCCGCAGCGTCCAGCGCATCTTCGATCGCGTCCAGCCGAGCATCGTCGGGCGAACGAGCGTCGATCGAAAAGATCGCGCGACCGGGTATGACGTTCGTCCCGTTGGGCTCCACGGCGATTCGCCCGACCGTGACGACGCACTCGCCGGTTCGTGCCGCTGCGGCCTCGAGGGCGAGGATCAGTTCGGAGGCCGCGCAGAGCGCGTCGGAGCGTCCATCCATCGGGACGGTGCCGGCATGTCCGCTCGTGCCGTCGACGACGGCACGGTACCGGCGCTGCCCGGCGATCGCCGTGACGATGCCGAGAGCGACGCCCGCACGCTCGAGCACCGGCCCCTGTTCGACGTGGAGTTCGATGTAGGCCGCGACGCGCCGGTCCCGGCGCGGCTCGATCGCGTCGAGCAGGCCGCCGGCCGGCAACGCTAGCGCGGCACTCAACGACGTGCCTGCGTCGTCGACGAGCGCTAGCGCCTCGCGTTCGGCTATGATGCCGGCGAAGACGGAACTGCCCAGGCATCCGAGCGGGAACCGGCTGCCCTCTTCGCCCACCCACGCGACGGCTTCGAGCGGGCGCTGCGTCGTCAGGCCGCGTGCGTCGAGCAGTTCGAGCGCGCAGAGCGCGGCGACGACGCCGTACGCGCCGTCGTACGCGCCGCCCGTGGGCACGGTGTCTAGGTGCGATCCTACGAGCAGCGGTGCGGTATCGGCGCGGGTGCCGCGGCGGCGAGCGAAGAGATTGCCTACGCGATCTTGCGTGAGACCGTAGCCATCGGCGCGAGCCCACGCCGCGAAAAGTTCGCGCGCGGCTCGCTCCGGCGGGGTTGCCAGCCCGCGCGAGATTCCGCCGTCGTGCCGCCCGATGCGCGCGAGCTCCTCGAGGCGCGCTACGACGTTGGTGCCGTCAGCCGTCATCGCGGGGGGTGATTCTCGATCCAATGACGTGCGATGTCGACGCGCCGGCAGATCCAGACGTCCTCGTGCAGGGCGACGTGGTCGAGAAAGCGCTCGAGCGCGGCCGTGCGCCCCGGGCGGCCGGCCAAACGCGCGTGCAGCCCGACCGACATCATCTTCGGGTGCGTCTTCCCCTCGCGGTACAAGACGTCGAACGCGTCGCGCATGTATTCGAAGTAGCCCGACGGCGACGAGAAGCCGGGCGCGACGGCGAACTTCATGTCGTTGACGTCGAGCGTGTACGGAACGACCAGATGATCCTTCCCGGAGACCTTGACCCAGTAGGGCAGATCGTCGTTATAGGCATCGGAGTCGTATAAGAAGCCGCCCTCTTCCACGACGAGGCGGCGCGTGTTCAGGCTCGGAGCATAGCGGCAGTACCAGCCGTAAGGGCGCTCGCCGGTCGTTCGCGCGATCGACTCGACCGCCATGCGCATCTGCTCGCGCTCTTGCGCTTCGCTCATCGCGTGAAAGTCGATCCAGCGCCAGCCGTGCGAACAAACTTCGTGCTTCGCCTCGCGAATCGCGCGCGCCGCCTCGGGGTTGCGCTCGAGTGCCAGCGCCGCGCCGAAGACGGTTACCGCAATCTCGCGTTCTGCGAAGAGGCGCATCAGGCGCCAGAAGCCGGCACGGCTGCCATACTCGTAGACCGATTCCACGATGAGATCGCGCTGGCCGGGGCCGAGCGCCGCGCCCGGCACCTCGGTGAGGTACGTCTCCGAATGACCGTCGCCGTTGGAGATAGAGTACTCCGAGCCCTCTTCGTAGTTCATCACGATCTGCAGCGCGAGACGGGCGTCGCCCGGCCATCGCGCGTTCGGAGGATTCGCTCCGTAGCCGATGAGATCGCGTGGTTGAGCGTTCACGTTCGCATCATTCGACAAGCGCGTTCAGAGCCTCCGGGGTGTCGATATCGAGGTAGGCGCCGAGGTCGTCCATCTCGAGTTGCAGGCGCAGCAGCGACGGATCGTCGCGGAGCAGTTGGAGCGTGTCGCCGCGCGGTAAAGAGGCGATCTTGCGCCGCGCCGCAACCGAAAGAAAGACGGGATGCCCCGGCTCGTCGGCGCGGATCGGATAGACCACGTCGGCCTCGCCGGCACGTTCGCAGACCGCGCGAATCAGCGCGGCGCTCGCCAGCGGTTTGTCCGCGAGCAGTAGGACGATCGAGGATTCGGGATCGAGGGCGGCGTCGGCCAGGGCCAGCGAGTGCGACATTCCAAGGCTGGGCGCATCGTTGACGCAGACGGCCGCGTGGCTGTTCCCCGTCAGCGCGCGGGCGACATCGGGGCCGGCAACCACCAGCGGGTTCCATGCACGCGCAGCCTCGATCGTATGCTCGACCATCATCTTCCCTCGAAACGGAAGAAGCAGTTTTTGCGTGCCCATACGGCGCGACTGGCCGGCCGCGAGGATAACGGCGCGTACGCTCACGGCCGGTTTTCGAGCATAACGTACTCCCCTTGCCGCAGGAGCGCAATGGCTTGCGCGCGGCCTTGGTGAACTTCCGAGATATGTGGAAGCGGTACCTCCAACCGGGGACGCTCCAGGAGGCGCTCGGCCTCTTGGAGGAGCGGGACGAACGCAGGCGCGTCGTGGCCGGCGGAACCGATATCCTCGTCGAATTGCAGCGCGGCGGAAAGCCGGCCGATACGCTGCTGGACATCACGAAGATCGAGGGTTTGCGCTACGTGCGCGTGGAGGGCGACGAGATCGCGATCGGCGGTTTGGCTACCCACAACGATATTCTAGCCTCGCCCGACTGCGTGGCGCACGCGCTGCCGCTGGTGCAGGCGTGCGCCGAGATCGGTGCCCCGCAGATTCGCGCGCGCGGCACGATCGCCGGGAATCTCCTCACCGCATCGCCGGCCAACGACACGATCGCGCCGCTGGTGGCGCTGCGTGCCTCGGTGACGCTACGCAGCCGTTCGGGAACGCGCACCGTCCCAATCGACGCGTTCTTCGAGGGGTTCCGCAAAACGGTCGTCCGGCCCGACGAACTGCTGACGGAGATTCGTTTCGAGAAGTTGCAGGGCGGGCGGCGCGGATTGTTTTTGAAGCTCGGCTTGCGCCGCGCGCAGGCCATCTCCGTCATCGACGTCGCGTTCGTCGTGCGATTCGACGGAGACGTCGTCCGCGAAGCCGATATCGCGCTCGGCTGCCTGGCACCGACCGTCGTCCACGCGGCGAGCGCGCAAGCGTATCTGCGCGGTAAGCGTCTGGACGCGCCGGTACGCGAAGAAGCCGCGCGCCGCGCCTGCGCGGACGCCTCCCCGATCGACGATCTGCGCGGATCGGCCGGCTACCGTGCGACGGCGCTGGCCGTCTTCATCGCCGACGGTCTGCAGCGCATCGCCGAAGATCGCTGCGCCGACGGTCTGCAGTCTCCGCCGGTCCTGCTCGATACGGGTGAGGTGCCGCCGGCGCCGCACGCTCCGTTCGCGGGAACGATCGAAACGGTCGTCAACGGGCAGCCTATGAAGATCGAGGGAGCGGGGTGCAAGACGCTGCTCGATGCGCTGCGCGAGAACGCGCATCTCACCGGCGCGAAAGAAGGCTGCGCCGAAGGCGAGTGCGGCGCATGCACCGTGTGGCTCGACGGCCGCGCGGTTATGTCGTGCCTAGTGCCGGCTCCGCAGGCTCACGGCTGCGCCGTGACCACGATCGAGGGTCTGGCCGCCGGCGAACGCTTGCATCCGCTTCAACAGGCGTATATCGACCGCGGAGCCGTGCAGTGCGGCTTCTGCATTCCGGGGATGCTCATGGCCGGCGCGAAGTTGCTGCAGGAGCATCCGCATCCGACCCTGCCGCAGCACCAAGCGGCGATCAGCGGGAATATCTGCCGCTGTACCGGCTATCGAAAGATTCTCGACGCGATGATCGAGGCGAGCGAACGGATCGCTCCACAGGCCGAGACGACGCGCGTATGACCCTGCTCGGCAAGCGTTTGGCGCGGCCCGACGCGCTCGACAAGGTGACCGGTGCCGCGCGATACCCCGCCGATATCGTGCGCGGCGACATGCTGCGTTTGAAGGTCGTCTTCGCGCAGCGGGCGCACGCGCGCATCCTCTCGATCGACGGTGCGGAGGCGCTGGCGGTTCCCGGCGTGGTCGCGGTCTTGACCGCGCGCGACGTGCCGTACAATCGCTACGGACTCGTCGAAGAGGACCAGCCCGTGCTCTGCGACGGCGTCGTGCGGTACTGGGGCGACAAAGTCGCGCTGGTCGTTGCGGAGAACGTGCGCGCGGCGGAGCTCGGGGCGCAATGCGTGCGAGTCGCCTATGAGGATCTCCCAGCCGTGACCGATGCGCGCGCGGGCATGGCGCGGGACGCCCAGCTCGTACACGCGCAGCGGGCAGACAACGTCCTCAAGCACGTTCGCATTCGCAAGGGCGACGTGGAGCGCGCGTTTGCGTCGGCGCACGTCGTACTCGAAGGCGAGTTCGAGACGTCTTGGCAAGAGCACGCCTACCTGCAGCCCGACGCCGGAGTCGCGTACTACGAAGATGGAACGCTCGTCGTCGAAACGGCCGGACAGTGGCTGCACGAAGACCGCAAGCAGCTGGCCAAGATGCTGGGGCTCGCACCCGAAGAAGTCGTCGTCCGCTATGCGAAGATCGGCGGCGCTTTCGGCGGCCGCGAAGACTTGAGCGTGCAGACGCTGCTCGCGCTCGCGACGTGGAAGCTTCGGCGGCCCACGGCGATCGTATGGAGCCGCGAGGAGTCGATCGTCGGGCACCACAAGCGCCATCCGTTCTGGATTCGCGCGAAATGGGGCGCGGCGCGCGACGGGCGCATCGTCGCGGCGCAGACCGAACTCGTCGCCGACGGGGGCGCGTACGCATCGACCAGCGCCGAGGTGCTCAAAGGCGCGACGCTCTTTGCAACGAGCACCTACGAAATCGAGAACGTCGCTTCCGACGGCTATGCGGTCTACACCAACAACGTGCCCAGCGGCGCGTTTCGCGGCTTCGGCGCGCCGCAGGCGCACTTCGCGGCGGAGTGCATGGTGACGCGCCTCGCGCACGCCCTCGATCTCGATCCGGTCGAGATTCGCCGGCGTAACGTCTATCGCGAAGGCGGGATCGAGCCGACGCAGCATCCGCTGCCGGCCGGTGTGAGCGCGGCGGCGGTGCTGGAGCGCTGCGTCGAAGAGGCGCGCGCGCGAATGGACTACGGCATGCCGGATCTGCGGCCGCGCACCCATCTGCGCCGCGGCGTCGGCATCGCTTCGGGCATCAAGAACGTCGGCTACTCGTTTGGATTTCCCGAGCAGGCGACGGCCACGGTGGAACTCTT
>JAKAPQ010000015.1 GCA_021806945.1 bacterium
CGAATTCGACGTAGCCGCACGGCTCGTTGGCCGCCGGCGCGCCGCCGGTGCCGTTCCCAGTGCCGCTTTGGCCGGTGCCGGCGCCGCCGGGCCCGGCACCGGCCGTGATGCTCTGAGCGCCGGTCGCGACGTGGACCGGCGCCGGTTTGCTGTGATGGATGGTGCGCACCAGGCGCACCGCGGACGAACGTGCCCGTACGGGGCGGCGCGCCGCGGGGCGGCCCGGAGCGATCGTGCGCGGCCGTTGCCGCGCGGGGGCGATAGCCGGGGTGCGAACGAGGACGACCGGTGTTGGGCGCGGCGTGGGCGATGGCACCGCGCGGCGCTGGAGCGTCACGATCTGCGCGGTGGTTACGATCTCTCTCGGCGGTGCGGTCGCGGGCGGCGGAAAGAAGCCGGCCGCGATCTCGTGCAGGGCGATCGCCGCGGCGAAGGCCACGATCAAGCGCCGCCGGTATCCGTTGCCGAAGAAGAATGAGAGCCACCCGCTTCCCGCAGACGGCTCTTCGAGGTTCGAATCAGCGTTCGTGTCTGCGGTCACCCGCCTCTCAGCTCGGTTTAACCCCGTACGTCTGCACGTACCACTTTACGAACTGCTCGTTCGTCGGGTAGTACCCAAACTTGTGGTAGTACCAGTCGCGGTACGCGGACTGGCGGCGCGCGGTCTCCATGTGCTCGGCGCGCTTGGCGCGCAGCTTGTGGTCGTAGCTCGTGATCAGCAAAGCCGCGGCCGCGCCGAATAGAACGATGTTGCGCGTGCCGGCAGCGCCGTCGGCCAGGGCAGGTGCCGTCGCGCCCAGGGCGATCGCGGCGGTCAAGACTGCGGCCATAACTCTCTGCTTCATGCGTCCATCCCTTCTAGAAAACGCGGTGCAACCTTACCAATCAGGGCAACGAAAAGGCTGCCGCCGCCGTTCCACGGAATCCTGGTCCCTCGTGGACGTCAAAGAGTTGATTCGTGCTATCCCGGATTTTCCTATTCCGGGCATTCTTTTTCGCGACATTACGCCGCTGCTCAAAGACCCGCAGGGGTTCAAGCAAGCAGTCGATCTCTTTGTGACGCGCTACCGGGGCCGCGGCATCGACTACGTCGTCGGCATCGAGGCGCGCGGGTACATGCTCGGCGCGCCGCTAGCCTACGCGATCGGCGCGGGGTTCGTGCCCGTGCGCAAGCCAGGAAAGCTGCCCTACAGCAAGCTCAGCGAGTCATACGCGCTCGAATACGGCACCAACTCGCTGGAGATCCACGAAGACGCGCTCGGCCGTGGGGATACCGTCGTGGTCGTCGACGACTTGCTCGCAACCGGCGGAACGGCGATGGCGACGCGGCGCCTGCTCGAGCGCCTGGGGGCAAAGGTCGAGGGGTTCGCGTTCCTCATCGAGCTGATCGCACTCAACGGGCGAAACGCTCTGCCGGGCGTTGACGTTACCACGTTCATCACCTATTGACGGGCCGCAAGGCCGAAGAGAGGGTCCCCGTTGCGCTTCGTGTCCGCTGCCTTGCTGGCCGCGATGATCGGCGTCACCGCAGCCGCAGGCGCGGCGCAGACGCCGCCCGCTCCCGCCTCCACTGCCGGCCCCGATGCCCGAGCGCCGAAGTTACCACCGCCCCACCCCGCTCCGGAAGACCCCAAGGTCACCAAACTCGCCATCGGGCAGTTTCTGGCGTGGCAGAGCGGCACGATCGATCGTTCGCGTTACGGTGCGGCGGTCAACGCCAATCTGACCGACCAGGTGCTGCAGGGCGGAAGCGCGGCGCTAGCCCGCCTGGGCGGCCTGCAGAAGGCCACGTTCCTCGGCATAAGCGCGGCCCGCGGCGCCCGGTTTTACGTCTACCGCATGGTCTGCGAGAACGGCTCGATTCGGATGGAGTTCAGCCTCGACCCCGACGGCCGCATCGCCCTTATTTTTTTTGAATGACCGGCGGCGCGCCCGAAGCCTTTGCAACTGGCTAGATCTCTGTGGCATCATAGGGGGATAAGCCGATGATGATTGCAGAGCTCGTGGAGAAGGTTCGCCTCTACGACCCGTCGCTCGACGGGTCGTGGCTTACGCGCGTCTACGAGATGGCCGATCAGGCCCACGGCAGCCAGCGCCGGGCCTCGGGCGAATCGTACATCGAGCATCCGCTGGCGGTGGCCGGGATCCTGGCCGACCTCGAGATGGACGGCCAAACGATCGCCGCGGCGATCCTGCACGACGTCGTCGAAGATACCAGCATCACGAGCGAGCAGGTTGCGGCCAAGTTCGGCGACGAGATCGCGAGCCTCGTCGACGGCGTTACCAAACTGACGCGCATACCGTATCAGTCGAAGGAAGAAGCCCAGGTCGAGAACCTGCGCAAGATGTTCATGGCGATGGCCAAGGACATCCGCGTTATCATCATCAAACTCGCCGACCGCTTGCACAACATGCGCACGCTCGCAAGTCTGCCGCATGCCAAGCAAGTAGCGATCTCCCGGGAGACCCTCGACATCTATACCCCGATCGCGCATCGGCTCGGGATTTGGAAGATCAAATGGGAGATGGAGGATCTCTGTCTGCGCTACCTCGACCCGGAAGCGTATCGGGAGATCGTCGAGCGCGTGGCCAAGACGCGCAAGGAACGCGAGAGCGCGGTGGCGGGGGCGACGACGCGCTTGGGCGACGAGTTCGCCGGACTAGGCATCAACGCCGAGATACAGGGGCGCCCCAAGCATTTTTACTCGATCTACACGAAGATGAAGACGGGCCGCGACTTCTCGACGATCTACGATCTCACCGCGATCCGCATCATCGTCGACACCGTTAAAGACTGCTACGCGGCCTTGGGCACGGTCCACTCGATGTGGACGCCGCTGCCGGGGCGCTTCAAAGACTACATCGCGATGCCTAAACCGAACATGTACCAGTCGCTGCATACGACGGTCGTCGGCCCGGAGGGCGAGCCGCTCGAGATCCAAATCCGCACGTGGGAGATGCACCGAACCAGCGAGTACGGCATCGCGGCGCATTGGCGCTACAAGGAGGGCGGCAAGCCCGACCAGTTCGAGAACAAACTTTCTTGGCTGCGCGCGCTGCTCGAGTGGCAAAAAGATATGCGCGACTCGCGCGTCTTCATGGAAAACTTGAAACTCGACTTGTTCGATTCGCAGGTCTTCGTCTTCTCGCCGCGCGGCGACGTCTTTAGCGTTCCGGCGGGCGGGTCGCCGCTCGACTTCGCGTATTCGGTGCATACCGACGTCGGCAATCATTGCGTGGGCGCGCGCGTCAACGGCCGGATCGTATCGTTCGACTACCAACTCCAGAACGGCGACATCTGCGAGATTCTCGTCAACAAGTCGAGCGGCCGCCCCTCGCTCGATTGGCTATCGCTGGTCAAGACGTCGAGTGCCAAGCACAAGATCAAGCAGTGGTTCCGGAAGGAGCGCCGTGAAGAAAACGTGTTGGCCGGCCAGGAGTCGCTCGAGCACGAACTCGCGCGCCAACACGTCCGCCTCGACGTTCTGCGCGGCGAGCTCGTCGAACGCATCGCGCATCGTACGAACTACGCGAACACCGCCGACCTCTTCGCGGCGATCGGTTTCGGCGACGCGTCGGCGCAATCCGTCGTTAACCGCCTCAAAGAAGAAGTCAAGAGCTCCAACGTCGTCGAGATCGGCAAGGTCGGGCGCCCGCCCTCGGTTTCGCGCCGCGTCGCCCGCAAGACCAGCGGCATTCGAATCGCCGGCGTCGACGACGTGCTGGTGCGCCTCTCCAAATGCTGCAGCCCGGTTCCGGGCGATCCGATCGTCGGTTACGTCACCATCGGCAAGGGCGTGAGCGTTCACCGCGCCGACTGTCCTAACGTTGCGTACATGACGGCGACGCCGGAGCGGATGCTGGAGGCGACGTGGGTCGGCAAGACCGAGTTCGCGCACGCCGTCGATATCGAGATCGAAGCGCTCGACCGCACGGCCTTACTGCAAGATGTGATGGGCGTGTTTTCGGAGATGAAAACGCAGGTAAGTGCCGTCACCGCCCGCGTGAAACGCGACCATCACGCGGTCGTCAGTTTGACCGTCCAAATCCACGACCTCGAGCACCTGCACAAAATCTTGCGCAAGCTCGAGACGCTCAAAGACGTACGCCGCGTCTATCGCGTAACAAAACGCGAAGTACGCGTCTCTCAAGGTTCGTAAGCGACCCCGTTGCCGCCGTTGAGTCTCGCCCACATCGTGGCCCTGGCTGCGGCCGCGCTCGTAGCCGGTGCGATTAACAGCGTTGCGGGCGGGGGGAGTTTCCTCTCGTTTCCGACGCTCATCTTCGTCGGCGTGCCGCCGATCGCGGCGAACGCGACGAACAATACGGCCATGTGGGTCGGCGTTCTCGGCAGCGCGCGCGGCTATAAAGAAGAGATCCGCGAGCATCGCCACCTGCTCTTGCTTCCATTGCTCGTGAGCCTCGTCGGTTCGCTCGGCGGCGCGGTGTTGCTGTTGAGGACGCCGCCGATCCTCTTCCAGCGCATGATTCCGTTCTTGCTGCTGTTCGCGACGGTAGTCTTCGCGCTCAGCCCGTATTTTGTAAAGCCGCATGCGGCCAGCGCTCGCAAACACACGCCGCTGCAGTTAGCGCTGCAGTTTTGCGTCTCGGTCTACGGCGGCTACTTCGGTGCCGGCATGGGGATATTGATGCTTGCGATTCTGGCGTTTTCGGGGTTGCCGAGCCTCAATGCGATGAACGGCGTCAAAAACGTGTTGTCGATCACCATCAACGGTATCGCGATCGTTCCGTTCGTTATCGCCGGCATCATCCAGTGGCTTCCGGCAGTCTTGATGGCGGCGTTCGCGGTACTCGGCGGTTACTTTGGCGCGCGCTTCTTCCGGCGATTGCCGGCGCGCGTCTCTCGGAGCGTCGTGATCGCCATCGGTACCGCGATGACGGCGTATTTCTTCGTGCAAATCATGCACGGCTAAGCCGGCGCGATCGGCTCGGCGGGCGGCGCGCCGCCCGCCTTCGGTAGGCGTGGGCGACCGTTTCCGCCGGGCCGTTCCCGGTTGAAGCGCGGTTCGATATGTTGCGCCGACCACAGATACAGCGTCGGAATGACCACCAGGGAGAGCATCGTCGAACAGAGCAGTCCGCCGACGACGACCGTTCCGAGCGGAGCCTGCGTTTCGCTTCCGGCTTCGATCCCGATCGCTAGCGGAAGCATACCGCCGACGGTGGCGAGCGTCGTCATCAAAATCGGCCGGAGCCGCAAGGGTGCCGCCTGCAGGACCGCGTCGCGCGCGGCGAGCCCGCGGCGGCGCAGCTGATTGGTGAACTCCACCACGAGAATGGCGTTCTTTACGACGATGCCCACCAGCATGAGCATGCCTATGAAGGCCGTCAAGCCGAAGGAACGATGCGTCAGCACGAGCGCCAGCACGACGCCGGCGAGGGAGAGCGGCACCGAGACCATGATGATGAGCGGGTGCAGCAGCGATTCGAACTGCGAGGAGAGGAGCATGTAGATCAACAGGATGGCGAGGATTACGATCAATCCCATGCTGCTGAAGGCCTGGCTTTGCTGCGTTACGGATTGCCCGAACTCCCAGTAGTAGCCGGGCGGCAACACGATCGAGTTCATGATCTTCGTTGTCGCTTGGACCGCCGCTCCGAGCGGAATACCGGTGAGATCGGCGGTGACGTCGATCTCCCGCTGCTTATTCTGGCGCGTGATCTCCGATGGGCCGACGCCCGTCGTGATGTTGGCGATCTCGCCGAGCGGAACCGTCGGCAGCGTAAAGCCTCCTCCCGCCACCGCTGCCGTCGTGGAGGTGAGCGGGGCGGCAGAGCCACCGCCGTTGCTCGAAACCGGAATCTGCAACTGGTCGATCGATGGGAGCGACCGCCGCTGGCCGGGCGGCAACTGGACGACGATCGGGTATTCGGTCCCGTTGATTTGCAGGAAGGAAGCCGTATCGCCGCTCGTCGCGGTATCGATCGTCTGCGCGACGTCCTGCGTCGAAAGGCCGAGTTGCGCGGCGAGGGTGCGGTTGATCGCGACGTTGAGCAGGGGTTGCGATGGCGTGATGCTCGTGTCGGGGCGCGAGAGTCCGCGCACTTGCTGAAGCTTCGGGATGACCTGTCTCTGAGCTATGGTATAGAGCGCATTCTCGCTCGGGCCGTAGATCTGAACGTCCAGCGCGCTCTGACCGCGCGCGATGATGTTTTGCAGAATGTCGATCGGATGGCCGAACGCTTGCAGGCCCGCAATCGGTTTGGAACCGCGCGCGCGGGCGGCCGGGCTGCCGGTGCCGTTGAGAGCCGACTGCCACTGCTGGACGAACTGCGCCGCAGTGTTGCTCGTCGTCCCCTGTTTGAGCGTTATCGCAAGCGAAGCGATGTTCGAGACGCTTTGCGATATGATATATCCCTCGCTGCCGACCTGCGCCCCGACCGAGGCGACGCGCGGGTCCTTGCTCATCCGCCGTTCGACGTCGCGCGCGACCGTATTCATGATGCTCAGTGCGGTGCCGTTGGGCATGCGGAGATTGAAACGCACGTAGCGGGAGTTATCGGCGGGGAAGAGTTCGGTGGCAACGGCGCCCATCCGCAGCGCTAGGATGGTCAGGATGATGACGACGCCGGCTGCCGCTACGACGCGGCCGGGATGGTCGATCGACCACTCGAGCCGGCGGCGGTACCACCCTGCAAAGCGCCCGTAGGCGGCGTCGAAATTGGCGACGAAGCGCGCGTACCCGCCCTTACGATGGCCGTTGGTATGGGAGATTTCGTTGCGAAGGAGCACGGTCGAAAGCATCGGCACGGTCGTCAACGCGACGAGCAGCGAGATGGCCACGGCAACCATCACCATGAGCGCGAACGGAGCGAAGATGAGCCCCTGCACACCCGGGATGAGCAGCAGCGGGATGAATACGGAGATGACCGTGATAGACGAGGCGAAAACCGCGGAGAATATCTCGGTGACGGCGCTTTCGGCAGCCTCCCTTACGGTTTGGCCGCGCGCCATATGCCGATAGATATTTTCGATTACTACGATCGCGTCGTCGACGATCAGGCCAACGGAGAGTGCCAGGCCCCCGAGCGTCATCGTGTTCAGCGAATAGCCGAGAATGTAGGCGGCGAACAGCGTGCCCAGCACGGAGATCGGCAGCGAGATCGCGACGATGAGCGTCGATCGCCACGAGTGCAGGAAGAGCAGGATGACGAGGACCGCGAGGATGGCCCCGTAGAACGCGGTGTGCTCTAGCGCCGTGACGGCCTGCGTGATGAAATTACGCTGCCCAAAGACGACCGACATGTGCATGTCGGGATAGCGTTTTTGCACCTGGGCGATCTTTGCGTAGACGCCGTTGGCCGTTTGAACCACGTTGGCGTTAGGCTGCGCGACGATCGAAACGCTGATCGCCGGCGTGCCGTTCAATCGCTGGAACGAGCGCTGGTCTTCGATGGAGTCGCTAACGGTCGCGACGTTCTTCAGGTATATGGGGGCACCGTTCTTGGTCGCGACGATGATGTTACCGACCTGCCGGGCATTTTGGAACAATTCGTTCGCTTGGATTTGATATTCTTTGTTCGATATCCGAACGATGCCGGCGGGGAGGTTCAAGTTTTCTTGGCTTACTCGGTTTACGATTTGGCTCAAGGTCAAGCCATCGCCGGCCAAGAGCGCTTCGTTTGGAGCGATCATGATGGCGCGAGTTTGGTCGTTGCTGATCGCCACCGACGCGACTCCGGCGACGCTCGAAAACTCGTCGGAAAGGGTGTTGGTCCAGAGATCGCCGAGGTGGCGCACCGTCATGTTCGGATCGGTAACGAAAAGGTTCACGACCGGCAGCTGGTTCGGATCGAACTTGTTGATGGTCGGTTGCGAAAGGTTGGGGTCGTTCGGCAACGAGCTGTATATCCGTGCGACCTGCTCTTGGACGTCGACTGCGGCTGTGTCGATGTTCGTCCCATAATAGAACTGGGCGATGACGGTGCTGCTGCCCTCGGACGACCTGGAGTTGATCTGTTCGACGCCGGCGACGCGGCTCACGGCGTTCTCTATCGGCCGCGTGATAAGCGTCTCCATCTGTTGCGGAGCGACGTTCTTATAGCTGATGCTGACGAAGACGACCGGCGGAGAGAAACTGGGAAGCAGGGAGACGGGCAGACGAGGCAACGCAAAGATACCGAGCACGACGATAGCCGTGGCGATCATGGCCACGGTTATGCGGCGGTTTACGGCAAACTTTGCGATGGGCATGGAGGTCGCGACTTCCCTTCCGTGGACAGCGACCAGCATCCCAGACGGCAGTTAAAGATTGCTGAGAATCCGGCCGCCCCGGCACCTCAGCGCCGGGCTCCGCGCCCGTCCCCTTGCTCCCCGCCGGTTGCCATGGTATGCTAATCCGCGTTTTCGGGTTCGGACTTTTCCGGCCCGTACCCGCTGCCCGCCGGGCTCGGTGGGCCACTCGCCGCAAGCGAGCGTCCAGAGAGGGATAACCATGAGCGTCGATTACGAAGTAACCTATATCCTGCGGCCGAATTTCGAGGAAGCCGAGGCCGACGAGCGCATCGCGGCGATTGGCGAGCAGCTCAAGCAGATCGGCGGCTCGGTGCTGGCTACCGAGAAGCTGGGCAAGAAGCGCCTGGCCTACGAGATGAACGACGTACGCGAGGGCATCTACGCGGTGATGCGCTTCCAGAGCGACGCCGCCGCTGCCAAGGAGCTCGAGCGCCAACTCACGCTGAACGAAGACGTCATGCGCGCGTTGCTGATCAAGCTCGACAAACATGCCCTGGCCGCCGAGAAGGCGCCGCCGCCCATCCCTACGCTGTAAGGTGCCAGGCTGGTGGCACACCTAGCACGTACTATCGGCGTCGTGAAGTAGTTGCAGAACACCGTTGTAGCCGGAGAAAGAGTAGCGCAACATGGCGGCATCGTTCAATAAGGTCATCCTGGTTGGGACGCTGGTCCGGGACCCCGAGATTCGGTACATCGCGTCCGGGGCGGGCGTTACGAAGTTTCGCCTAGCCGTGAATCCCAACAAGCGCGACCCGAAACCGGAAGACACGCTCTTCATCGACGTGGTCGCGTGGGAGAAGCTCGCCGAAACCTGCAACACGTACCTCAAGAAGGGCATGTCGTGCCTGGTTGAGGGGCGGCTTTCCATTCGTCAGTACGACGACAAGGAAGGCAACAAGCGCCAGGCGACCGAGGTCGTGATCAACACGATGCAGATGCTCGGCTCGCCGCGCGACCGCAGCGAGAGCGGCGGCGACGAGTGGTCGGGCGGCCGCAACGCGGCACCAGCCGGTGCTGCAGCGGGCGCATCGTCCGGCGGCGCGATTGACGACGCCCTCGACGACGAGATCCCGTTTTAGGATGAAATACTTTCATTAAGTTAACTTAGCGGAGTGGTCAGGCGGAAAGGCTGTTTAGTTGACCGCTTTGGGCCGGTTCGCCGCATCCCCAGCAAACCGTCGCCTAGAACATTATGTATGCTTGACATTATGTAGATAATGCATTATGCTTATGGTACATCATGCGAGTGGTACATAATCAATATCACCGCCCGTTAATTGGCCGCGAAAGCGAACTTCGAGCCCTCCAGGCCGCTTACGATCAAGCCTCAGGCCAGCTTGCGCTGGTCTGGGGCCGCCGCCGCATCGGGAAGTCCTACCTGCTCGAGCACTTCACCCGGGACAAGCCATCGATCTTCTACCAAGCGACCCAGCAGGCCGAGGCGGTCGAGCTCGAGGCTTTCACGCGGGTAGTCGCGTCGGCGCTGGGTGCTGACTACCTCCCGAACGGCTATTCGTTTCCGGATTGGGAGACCGCTCTGACCTTCATTCACGAACGGAACCCGCATCCTCGGCTGGTGCTCGTCTTGGACGAGTTTCCATACCTCATCGACACGACGCCGGCGTTGCCGTCGATCTTGCAACGCTGGTGGGATAAGAACGGCCGCACTTCGCCGATTGTCCTCGTGCTCTGCGGCTCGGCGCAGACGTTCATGGAATCGCTCGACGGGGAGGCGGCCCCACTTCATCAGCGGTTCACTCGAAAAATCCACGTTGGCCCGCTCAACTACCTCGATGCGGCGAAGTTCGCGCCCAACCTTGCCCCGGAGGATTGCGCACGGGTGTACGCCGTGCTCGGCGGCACACCGCTGTATCTCGAGCAATGGAATCCAAACGACGGCTTTATGAACAACCTCATGCGCCTATTTGGTGATCCGACCACGGGACTCGTCGACTCTGCCGAGCTTGCGCTGACAAGTGACCTTCCTGACGGCAAAGCACCGTATCGACTGATGCAGGCCATCGGGCTCGGAAAGACTCGGTTCAGCGAGATCCGCGACTACGCTCGCGTGACGTCGGAACGCGCGTTGCAGCGGCTGATCGCATTGCAGCTGATTGAGCGTCGGACGCCGGCGACGGAAGCTCCCGAGCGGACCAAGCGCAGCATCTACGCAATCAAAGATCCCTACTTCCGCTTCTTCTTCCGTTTCATCTCCCGCAATCGTGGTGAGATCGATCGTGGTTTCGGTGAGCGGGTCTTGGAGAGCCAAGTACTCCCGTATTTCGACGACTACATGGGCTTTGTTTTTGAGGACATCGCGAGACAGTACGTCCGGCGCCTAGCATCGCTGGACACCCACGGATGGGAAGCGGATCGAATAGGACAGTGGTGGTCGGCAGATGGGCAGCATGAGATCGACGTGGTCGGCACGCGCAATATCAAAGAAGTGGCCGTCGCAGGCACCGTCAAATGGCGAAAGGAGCCGCTCGATCGAAGCGTCCTAAACCACCTCAACGCCGATCTTGCGGCACTGGGCGCCGGAGATGACGTTCCGCGCCTTCTAATTGGGCGTGGAGGAATGGCGAAGTCGCTGCATGGCACACCACGCACCAGCGGGGTGAGTATCGCGGATATCTACACGCCGTAGGAGTTTGCCGGACTTGGGCCGATTCACCTAAACAACTCCGGCTGCGTCTGATGGCGGCGCGAGCGTTCCTTCGGCGCTTTCTCGGGCGGCTGCGCGAACGACTCCGCTTCGGCGTTGGAGATCTGCGAGCGGTGGCAGAGCGGAAGAAGATCGGCTAGCAGCGTCAAGCGGTCGGCGTAGTAGGCGTCGGCATCTACCCGCGCGCCGCGGTACTTGCGATTGAGCAGATTGCGAACCACCTCTTCGGCGACGATCTCGGCGATCAGCAGCCGGGCCGCCGGCGATTCCTGACCGCAGAACTCCGGCGGTTCGCCCATGTACCGCCGTGCAGCCGGGTGCAGGGCGTTGATCGTAATCGTGGCGTTGCCGTCGGCATGTTGCTGGTACCGTGCGCGCGCCGCGCCCTCGAACTGACCGATCTCGATGGCGACGGCTTGTCCCGTCTCTTCCCGTCCGACGTGGATCTCCGTCGTGGCTTCAAGCATGCCGAGGCTCGCGACGATCTGCGCGTCGGCCCCGTCGCGGCGTCCCTCGACGCAGATGCGCGCTTGATGCCACGCACCCTGCGGCGACCGGCGCAACTCGACCTCGGCATCGCGCACCGGAACGGCCTCGTCGTTCGTGCTGCGTATCAGGACGTGCGTTCCGTCGATCAGAACGACGTGCTCGGGAGCGAGCAGGGTCAAGAATCGGCGTCTGCCGGCGGCGATCGTGTAGCGCGCTTGTTGAAAACGCAGATCCGTCGGCGCCTCCACGCTTGCCGGTTCCTGCTCCGGTTGCGGCGCGGCCACTTCCAACGCGGCCGTGGCGGTGCCCACATGCTCGGCTGTTGCCTCGATCACGGCCTTACAGGTTACGCCGGTTGCGCGAACGACAAAGGTGCCGGTGAAGGTTTCGGCGCGTCCTCTTGCCTTTGCCAGAGCGACGCTCCGGCAATCCAGCGTCACCGCGTCGCGCGGATCGGTGAACGCCTGCAAGAGAACCGCAGGCGGAGTGTCAGGCTCCGCGACCAGATCGCCGCGAAGGTGAACCGTGAAGCGCGTGCTCTCGCCGAGCTCGATTCGTCTATTCGACGGAACGATCCGAAGAGCAGGCGCCGCCGCGACGCCGCCGCTTCCCGCGGGAGCCTCGATCTCGAGCTCGTCCTCCTTGTCGGCGCTGAACTGCATCACCACCCGAGCCAGTTGGTTCAGACGCTTGCGCGTTGCGGCGCTTTCGGCGGCCAGATTGGCGTCCTCTCCGCGACGGCGTTCCACGTGCGCGCGCAGGACGGGTTCGACGGCATTCCGCAGCGCCTCGTAGGCCGGGTGCGTTTTCTCCAAGCCGTCGCGCGTTCGGCTGATGATCGAGAACGGATTGGATCGCGTAGGTTCGCGCCCGCGCTCGTCGCGCCGGTCGAAATCGCGAACCAGGTCGTCGATCGTATCCCAGCGCACTTCGCCCGTGAAGTACGCGGCGTACGGATCCATCTCGAAGGCGAAGAGAGAGGCGTCGTGAACCGCGCGCCCGCTCTTGATCAGCAAGCCGTTCTCTCGCAGGATGTCGCCGGGGCCGCCGGGCAGCGGCTCGCGGGATTCAGCCACCGTGATCTGCGCAGCGCCGGGGTAGCCCGGAACGTTCACGGAGGTTCGCTCCACAACGGTCACCGTGCGGTCGGGAAGGTAGCGCAAACGAATCGCGGGGTCGTCCAGATATATAAGCCGGACGACGCGGTCTTCGTTCTGCATGATGTCGCGTAGTGGTACGCACCGTTCGAGTTTGTTGATCAGCGTCTCGAAGCGAGGTCGCGAAACGTTTTCCCGGCAGACGATGGTTACCCGCGTTCCGTTGCGCTCGATGCCGGTGCGCTCGCGGATCTCGGCCGTGGCCGGAACTCCTTCCCGAGAGAGGCGGTACCGGCCGCTTCGGTCGATCTCCAACGCGCCGCAGCGGTCGTCGACGATGCTCTCCCAGCGGACGGTTCCGTATGCCGCAAGGTCCTTGGCGCCCCGGCCGCGGTTCCCGCGCACGCGCGCCCCGCTCTCGTGGCCGCTGGTGCGCCCGCCGATGGTCGCGAGCCGTCTCTCCATCTCGTCCAGGGGAATGCCGCAGGCGTGGTCGAGCACGCTGACGCTCCAGGTTTGGCCGTGGGCGCGGCTGACCTTCACCAGAATCGGCCCGGCGGCATCGCCGTAGGCGTCGTCGGCGTTGGTGATCGCCTCGACCAGGCCGCGGAGAATGTCGCCACGCATCGCCTGGTCGGCGTCCTGCCGAAAGGCTCGGCCGGTGTAGCGCAGCTTCGATCGGCGAAATCCCGTGGGCATAGCCAGAGTCTTACGAGGCTGCTAATCCCGTCTCCGCCTGCGGAGGTGCCGATGGCCTCTCCGCGGATCTTGTTTGAAATCACCGCCTGTCCGCCGTGCCGGCGAGCCGCTAGGAGCGTCCCCAGATCGGCTTCGCTCCGAAAACGGCTCAACTCCGGCAGCCTCCTAGGCGTACTGCGGTTGGAGAGCGAAAAGGGCATCGTCCGCCACGCAACTACGTTTCGAGGAGGTATTCTTATGGAACAGCAGCCCTCAACGCTCGACTCACCGTTCGTTTCTGCATATCTTGCCGCCGATCGCATTGCGAAACAGGCGAGCGTGCTCGCGGTCCACGCGCCCGTCAAGGACGTCAAGGTCAACTACATGGACTTGGCTGCAAAAATGTTTACTGCGGGGTTCCTGCGTTTTCGCGACGATAACGCGCTGAGCATGGAAATCGTGGAGAAGAGAGTCCTATTGGTCCGCTCTCGGCATGTCGTGCTGCGCAAGCTCTCCGGCACGGCGCAGTACGATCCTGCGGTGAAGAAACTCTACGATTGCATCAAAGACGGTCAAACCGCGCGCGATGCGGTTCGTGCGTGGTTTGCGGTAGACTCCGCAAATCCCTGGGCCGTGCTGTTCAACGTCGTGCAGGCGCAGTGCATAGCAGCGGGTTTGCTCGTAGAAGGCAAGCAAGGAATGCTGGACAAGATGATGGCCACTGGCCGCGCCGCTCCGGTTCCCGATAAAGCGCAGGAGATCGCCACATTAGTCGACACGTTCGTGCAGCGCTGGAACGCCTTTATGGCAAGCGAAGCCGCGCTCGAGGCGGCCCTGGAGGACGATTGCGCGCACGGTGCAAAGAGCCGCTTCGTGAACGCTGCCGCCGTTGCTACTGCCGCCACTGGAGATTACACTGACTTCTGAGGAACTTTTGGCGGGTTCTTCGGCGGGTTGGATTCTTAGGGGTTGCAATACGGGCACCAACGCTGCTCGGCGTACGGAGTGCCGGTTTCGGAGATAATTTCAAATCCGCAACACCGGCAGGCCCTCCGATGCGCTTTTGCAATGGTCGTCGGAGTGTGACACCATTCACAGGGCGTACCGGCAATCGCTTCGACGACGCGAAAACCCGGTTCGTCGCACGATGGGCAGAAGACCCAGGCGCTCCTGATGGCATCGGCACAAGCACGTGCGATCGTACGCATTCTCCTTGGATTATGGTAGGCGCGCATGTCGCTCTCGATCTCGACTGCGGCGCCCTTTCCCAGGAACTCGCATGCCAACCTCGTGAGAACCTGGACCTCATGTATACCTTTCTCGAAAACGGACCCGTCGACGCGCAGCACTGCACCGTGCGAAGGAAGGCCGATCTCGGCGATAGCGCGTTGTACGGCGACCTCATCGCATACCTGCAAACGTGCCGCATTGCTGTTGTAGGATCGGCACACGCCTACGACCGGCGACTCGAAACCGACCTCATGGATGGCAACCAGTTCGATGTCGACCGGTCCCAGCATGTCTTGGAAGAAGCTACCTTCACTTGCGACGACGATGTCTCCACGATCGGTAAACGGAAATGCGTCGGCAATCTTGCGTTGAAGCGTTTCCTTAGCGGTGCCGACACGCGGCACTTCGCCGGTAAAGGTACCGTGTACGTCGGTATCCAGCAACAACAGCTCAACTTGCATCGCGAACGTGCGCTGCAAGAGGGGCATGATAACGCGCTCTTTGCCATGCTTCGTAACGATAAGCGCGCGCCGCCGGTACCAGGTATGCTTACTGCCCTTGGCCGAGCGAATAGCCGGCATTACCGTCGAACGCATAGAGGCCTTCCATCTTGATGACATCGTAGCCGGCTTCGGCCACGGCTGAGATTGTCGCGACGACATCACGAGCCGTTGGTGCGTCTCCCGAAAAACGGCAGCGCCAATGATCGACGCAGCGGGTTTGAGGGTTGCCGCCTGGCCATACCTTTGTGCCGCGATTGCTGATCATCGAAAGTGTCAGCGACGGTACCCGGAGTGCCTGGAGCGACGCGGCGAGCACATCGGGTTCCCCACTCCAATCGACGAAGATGTCAACACCTTGACGCGTTTTCTTGCCGGGCCGGCGATCGCTGTTTGTGGCCTTGGCCGGCTGGAGACGAATCGGTGCAGATATACGCTGGCGTTTGAGCTTGCGAGGCTGCATGCCAAGCCGCGCGATGACCTCTGCGGTAAAGGCACGGGTGCCGTAACACCCGATACTATGCTGGCCGAAAATATCACGTGTATGAACGCCGTCTTCGATCGCACGTAGCCATGCGTCGTGCACGCTTTGGGCCACGTCTACCTGACCGACGTGAGCCAACATCATGACGGCGGCGTTCAGCAGCCCGGAAGGGTTTGCCGTGCCCGTCCCGGCGATGTCGGGCGCGGAACCATGAATGGCTTCGAACATCGCAAAGCCATCCCCAATGTTTGCCGAACCCGCCATGCCGACGGACCCGCATAATTCCGCTGCGACGTCGGAGAGGATGTCGCCATAGAGATTCGGCAGGACGATCACGTCGAATTGCTCGGGCTGCGTGGCGAGGCGAGCGGCGCCGATATCGACGATGAGATGGTTGTTTTCGATCTCGGGATACTCGGTCGCGATTTCGTCGAAAACGCGATGGAACAAACCATCAGTGATCTTCATGATGTTGTCTTTGGTGAAACACGACACGCGAGAGCGCCCGTTTGCGCGAGCGTACTCGAATGCGTAACGAATGATGCGCTCGCATCCCGAACGCGTTATCAGTTTCAAGCATTGGGTAACGTCGTCGGTTTGCCGATGCTCGATGCCGCCGTAAACGTCTTCCTCATTCTCGCGAATGATTACGACATCCATATCGGGATGCAGCGTTCGCACGTACGGTGCGAGGGCTTTGCATGGGCGCACGTTGGCGTAAAGGCCGAAGCTTTTTCGGATCGTGACGTTGAGGCTCTTATGTCCTCCGCCCTGCGGAGTCGTGATCGGAGCTTTGAGCAGGACTCCGGTTCTGGCGAGCGTGTCCAAATCGCGCTGTGCGATGCCGCTCGAGATGCCGCGACGGTAGACTTGCTCGCCCATCTCAACTCGGTGGATATCCAACTTTGCACCGGCGGCTTCAACTATCTTAAGAGTCGATTCGATGATCTCGGGGCCGATGCCGTCACCATGAGCGATTGCGACAGACGCGCGGCTGCTGGCGCGCTCCTGAACGGCTAGCGAGCGTTCTTGCACCGGTCAACTCCTTACCTGAAATACCGGAAAAGTAATACATGTAGTATATAGCATGCGATGCAGCCGTGTCAACCGCCAACCGACGCCCTAACGGTCCCGCCGCCCTCACTCCTGCGACGGAGATCTCGGTGGCCGGCCGGGGCGGCCTCCTTGCTCACCAACTCGCGCAAGAGCACTTGTCGTCTCCCTCGAATGCCGAGCACCCGTTCGACTTGCTCGATGCGTCTTGCTTGACGATGTCTCTCGCAGCGTCACGTCTTGGCTTCGGCGCAAAGTGTGTGAAGTGTTTGGAGATTTCTCCACCCTATGCACAAGTTAACGTCCAGGGATCGAGTGCTCTCAAGCGAATCCGAGCCGTAGGGAAATGCGAAAGAGAGCCTTGTGAAGGCGCGTTCCGGCTGGACGTTCCTCAGCAATCATGCGCACGTGTTGGTGGCGCTTGCCAGCGATCCGTCGTTGCGCGTGCGCGACCTGGCACTCTTGGTTGGCATTACCGAACGTGCCGTGGTGCAGATACTCAACGATCTCGAGACTGAAGGCTACCTCGAAAGAGAGCGCGTCGGGAGGCGGAACGTTTACGCCGTAAATTCGGGAGTTCCACTACGTCATCCGCTGGAAACGCACCGCACCGTAAGCGATATCGTGCGGCTTGCGCGACGCCGTTCAAAATGAGACGACGAAAGACGAGTTGTACGGAGGCAAGCGCTTCACAAGATGTCGAGGCGGCCGCCGTCCACGACCAGCGTGGTCCCGTTGACGAAGCGTGCATCGTCCGAAGCGATGAAGCAGATCGCCTCGGCAAGGTCTTCGGGCTTGCCGATCGCGCCTTCCACCTTTTCCACGCCGCTCTTCACGTTGGGATTGTCCCAGAGCATCGGCGTGTCGACGGCACCCGGCGCAACGGAGTTGACGCGGATCTTTCGCGCCTCCATCTCCAGGCTGAATCCGCGCGTGAACGCCTCGATCGCGCCCTTTGAAGCGGCGTAGGGCACCACGTTCGTCGTCGTTGCGTGCGCGTGCACGGAGCTGATGTTGACGATCGCCGATCCCGGGGGCATGTGCGGGGCGCCGTACTTCGCGAAGAAAAAGACCGATCCGAGGTTCGTGGTGATGACGTGAAAGAAATCCGCCTCCGCGATATCGACGATCGGTGCGAACGTCATCATCGCCGCGTCGTTTACGATCACGTCTAGCGAACCATAGGCCGCAACCGCCTTTGCGATGGCGGCCTGTACCTGCGCCGAGTTGCCGACATCCGTTTCAACGGCGATCGCCTGCCCGCCGGCGGCCGTAATCTGATCCACGGTCGCCTGCGCCGCCGCCTGGCGCAGATCGGCGACCACGATGCGGCCGCCCTCCGCCGCCATCTGCAGGCACGTCGCGCGGCCGATGCCCGATCCGCCTCCGGTTACGATGCACGTCTTATTGCTGAATCTCATGATAGCGACGGCTTCGGCCTCGCGCGCGGCGCTCCCCCGCCCGGCGCCGCGGCTGCAGTGGAGGGAAGCGCCCGGCGCGGCGAGCATCCGTCGGGGATGCAGCGAACGTTCCGTTTCGGCGTAGCCACCGCCGACCACCAGTGCGAAGCGTACACCGGGCAAGACGACATTCGCGACCTCTGGGAGCGGGCGCGTGGCCTTACGCCGCGAGGCCGCGCGACCGACTTCTGGAACCGCTATCGCGAAGACGCCGATCTCGCCGAGAGCCTTGGATGCCGCGCCTTTCGGCTCTCGCTCTCGTGGGCGCGCCTGGAGCCGGAACCGGGGAAGTGGGACGATGACGCGTTCGCGCACTACCGCGAAGTACTGGTGTACCTGCGCGAGAAGAAGATGGCGACGGTCGTGACGCTGCACCACAACACCTGGCCGCTGCACGTGGAGGCCGCCGGCGGCGGCGCCGGAATGCTCGACGCGCAATTCCCCGCGCGCATGGAGGCGTACGCCTCCGAAGCCGCGCGGCGCCTGGGCGACTTGATCGACTACTACGTCACGATCAACGAACCCAACCAGCTCGTCTACGGCTACATCAAAGGCTTCTGGATGCGAGCCTATCCCATGCCGCCGGGGCTGGAGCCGCACGCCACAGGCGAGCAGCAGATGGGCGCCGTGCTGCAGCTCATTCCGAATCTATTCCGCGCGCACGCGCGTATGCGCGCGGCTATCCACAAGGAGCGTTCCGGAGCCCTGGTCGGCACGAATCCGCTGATCCTAGGCTTGCCGCGCTGGCTGCAACGGCTGGCCGATCGCAACGCCACGCATCTGAGATCGCCGGAGCAGGCCCGCCGTCAAGCCGGGCGGATCTCGCAGCACCGAATCCTCGAGTCGGGCGAAGTCGATCTCTCCATCGCGCAGCTGACGATGACACCGCAACGCATGGGACACGCCCTCTTCTCCGAACCGTATCTGGTCGCGCACCTTGCAGCGCTGCATCCCGTTGCTGTGGTGCTGCCGGAATCGTTCGAGGATTGGAAGGGGCGCGTCGGCGTGACGGCCGGTTCGGCGACGGCCGCGCAGGCGGCGGGCCGCTTCCCCGATGCGGAGCTTCGCTTCTTCCGCGAGAGCGGCGAGGCAGTAGCGGCGCTGCAGCGCGGCGAGCTCGATCTGGTCTTCGACGACGACGTCATGCTTGCGCCGTACGCCGCCGGCGATCTCACGCTCACGCGCCTCCGAGGGAAAGATCAGCGTTTCGCGGTCGCGATAGCGTTTGGCAGCCGCGCGCTGCTCGACGCCGTCGATCGCGTGCTGCGCGGTTTCAAGCATCCCGGCGCGAACCTTCCGCCGGCGCAGGCGGGCGCGCGAGATCTCGACAGATCGCTGCAGAACATACGCAAGCGCGGCGTGCTGCGCGTCGGCATCCACCCGGGCGTCGAAGGTCTCTGCATGCCGGACGGCGCGGGAGGGTACCGCGGCCTGGAACCCGATCTCGCGCGCCGCATCGCCGGACACATTTTTGGTTCGGAGCGTGCGCGCGTGCGCTTCGTTCCGCTGCGCGGCGAGCGCCGCTTGAGTGCCACGCGCTCGCCGCTGCAGCTCTTCGACGGGCTGCGCAAATCCTTCGCAATCTTCAGCACGCTCTTGGGCACGAATTGGTGGAACCTCGGCCTGGCGGGGAAGCTGCCCCACTTCTTGTGCCCCGCCGAGTGCGCGGGCACGCTGGACTACGTCGGTCTGGACTACTACTGGGGCGTTCCGTCGGTGTGGCCGGGGGAGTTGCACCGGCTCTTTGCGGCAGCGGAGTGCCGTTATGCCAACGCGCCCGTCTGGCCGAACGTTCTGGATTCGATCTTGCGCGAGGCGCAGGAGCAGTTCCCCGGCAAGCCGATCCTCGTGGTCGAAAATGGCTGCGTCACCAGCGCCGACGGGGTCTCGCGCGCGGCCTACCTCGAGAAGCACGTCGCCCAGGTGCGGCGCGCTTTGGAGAGAGGGGTACCGATCGAAGCATATCTCTGTTGGAGCATCACGTCGAACCGCGAGTGGGGCCTGCCCTTCGACGACGACAGCGATTTCGGTTTATTCCACATCGACCTCGATCGCGATCCCAACCTCACCCGCGTACCGACCGAGGCGAGCGCGCGTTACGCCCAGATCATCGCATCCGATCCTACGCCATAGACCTGCTTGCCGAGGCGGCGGCCGCCGTGCCTTCGTTCGACGAGATGATAGGCGAAGGGCCCTTTCTTTTACCAGATGGACAAAGGCGTCCGCCGCGTGCCGTGTAAACGTGAGGAGAATCTCACCCCGGTGCGTCAAGGAGCGCGACACACGATGTCTACCGAACTACGCGATTTTCTCATGCTTCCTTACGGCGAGCTCGAAGAACTGAACTTGCGCGCCAAGCAGCAGCGAAAAAACCGGGTGCCGGCAGAAGAGATTCAAGAAGAGCGCCTTAAGTATCTCTCGGACGAGCATCGGATCAAGGCCATCACCGTGCTCTTCAGCGATCTCGAAGGCCGCCTTCAGATGTTGGATTACGACAAGAAATATCTGCTTAAATCCTTCGACAATCTCACCTTCGACGGTTCTTCGATTCGCGGCTTCACGGCGCAGCGCGAGAGCGATCTGCGCCTAGCGCTGGACTGGAGCGCGTTCTACTGGGCACCCGCCGACGTCTTCGGCCCGGGGAAAGTGCTGGTCTTTGCCGACGCGATCGATCGCGACGGCGCACCCTTCACCGCCGACATCCGCGGCGCCGTCAAGCGGTTGTCTTCTCATTACTACGAAAAGGAAGGCTACACGCTGAACGCGGCCAACGAGATCGAGGGCTTCTTGTTCCAAGGTTTGGACGCGGAGCGCCGCTATCACGAAACCGGAGCCTTCGAGTACGTCAATACCGGCGGATACTATCACTCGCTGCCGGGCGACCCGTTGCGCGCCTTCATCGATACCGTGGCGGAGGTGCAGCGCGCGATGGGCTTCGAGAACGAGAAGGACCATCCCGAGGTCGCGCCGTCGCAGTTCGAGATCAACTACGGATACGGTGAGGTCGTCGCGGCGGCCGACCAGATACAGCTCTACAAATTGATCTGCCGGCAGGTTGCGACCCGGCTCGGAATGACCGCGAGCTTTCTGCCGAAGCCCGTCGTCGGTGTGAACGGCAGCGGCATGCACACGAACGTCTCGGTGAGCAAGGGCGAGAAGAATATCTTTTGGGACCCGAAGGGCGAGGAGAAGATTAGCGCGTTCGCGTGGCAGTTCGTCGACCGAATCCTCACGCACGGGAACGAGATCTGCCTGATGCTGAACGCCAGCGTGAACGCCTATCGCCGCCTCGACCCGCACTTCGAAGCGCCCAATCAAATCAAAGCCTCGGCAGTCGATCGCGGCGCGATGGTGCGCATTCCGATCGGCAACGAGCGCAGCGCGCGCCTGGAAGTGCGCTCGGTCGCGCCGGATGCCAATCCATATATGGTCATGCTGGCGGTCTTCAAGACGGGCTTGGAAGGGCGAATCAGCTCGGAGAAAAACCTGCGCCGGGCCGAGCGCTACCTGCCCGACAACATCTACGACGCCGCAGCCGCGTTTCGCAGCGCGGATTGGACGACCGAACTGCTCGGCGCGGATGTGAAAGCTCGCTATGCCGACCTCAAGCAGGCGAGCGCGGACCGCTGCCCACGGCTGCTCGGCACCTTCGTGAAGGCTCAGGAAGTGCAGTACCACCACGAAGTCTACAACCAGTATCTCTGGAACCGGTTCTAGGAGGAGTTCGGAGGGTCGAGGCGTCGAATAGCCGAACGTACGTTCGGTGGCTGGAGGGGTAGCCAGCGCGCCGCCGTGACGGTATACTGAAATGCGGCCCGGATCGGTACTATGCGCCTCGCGGTTCTCGCGGTCGGTGGATCGATGAGAACCCTGTGTTTTTGTGCCGTCTCGAGCCTCCAAATCCTCGTTCTTCGACGGGGTAGTGGTGCCGGCCGCCGGCGTCACTTCGCTAGGGCCGCGCTTGCCGTCGTGGGGAGTATCTCGAACCACGAGGCGCGACCGTCAACCACCTAGTGAAAGGGATGGAACGTGGCAACCAAACCGAAGCGCGCCGTCAAGGAGCGCCGAACCAAACGCAAACCGTGTGGTTTCTGTGTCGATAAGGCGATCGACATCAATTACAAAGATGTCGGGCGCTTGAAGAAATACGTCTCTGAGCGTGGGAAGATACTGCCGCGGCGCATCTCCGGCAATTGCGCGAAGCATCAGCGCATGCTGACCGTTGCGGTGAAGCGCGCGCGCATCATCGCGTTCCTGCCGTTCGTCAACGAGTAGGCGGTACCGATGAAAGTGATTCTTCGCAGCGACGTCAAGGCGCTCGGCAAGAAGGGCGAAATCGTCGACGTCGCCGAGGGATACGGGCGCAACTATCTGCTGCCGCGTAACCTCGCCGCCGAGGCGAGCAAGGGCGCGCTGGCGGTCCTCGACGAGCAGCAGAGGGCCAAGGCTAAGCGTGAGGCGCAGGCGCTCGCCGACACCAAAGAACTCGCCACGTTGTTCGAGAGCAAACCCGTCTCCGTCGCGGCGAAAGCGGGCGGCAACGGCAAGCTCTTCGGTGCCGTTACCAATGCCGATATCGCGCAAGCGATCGGGACGGCGTTCTCGGTCTCCGTCGACAAGCACAAGGTCGAGGTAAAGACATCGATCAAAACGCTCGGCTCCTATCCCGTCGAGATCCGTCTAGGTAAGAATATCGTCGCTAAAGCGACGGTCAACGTCGTCGCGGCGTAAGCTCGAGCGGTGCCGAGGCTCGGGGAGAACCCAAACCTGACTCGTTTTCGCCGCAAATTCGGCAGCGAAGACGAGATGGGCCGTTACGTTTCGGCGCTGTACGACGTGCTGGCGAGCGCGATCGGAGCGGACAAGCTCGTTCTGCGTGCCGGCAAGATGAACGCGTTGAAGTTGATGCGGTCGCAGGCGCTTCCGGACCGCATCTGCGCGTTAGCGCGCCTGGTCTGCGAAGACCCGACGCTCGAACGCGTCAGCGGCCGTGCCGACGTCCGGCGCGTCCTCAACGAGATCGAGGAACGCTTGGCGGATTTGATCGCTCACAAGAGCGTCGAAGACGCGATCGATCGGCGCATTAACGCGAAGATGATCGAACGGCAGCGGGAATACCTCCACGATATCAAACTCGAGACGCTGCGCGAGGACACGGGGCCGGAGACACCGGCGACGCAGAAAAAGTTGGAGGATCTTGAGCGGCTCGACGCACGGGGTCTGGCGGCATCGGCGCTGCAGATTTTGCGCCCGCAATCGCTGCGGGAGATCGTAGGGCAAGAAACGGCAATTCAATCGCTGCTGGCCAAGATCTCGTCCCCGTATCCGCAGCACGTCATTCTGTACGGCCCGCCGGGCGTTGGAAAGACGACCGTCGCGCGCCTTGCACTGGAAGTGGCGAAGGCGCGCGCGTACGCTCCGTTTCCGAAAAACGCACCCTTCGTCGAAGCCGGCGGCACGACGCTGCGCTGGGATCCGCGGGAAACGACCAATCCGCTACTCGGCAGCGTGCACGATCCGATCTACCAGGGGAGCCGGCGCGAGTTCTCCGAAGCCGGCATCCCCGAACCGAAGCTCGGTCTTGTTAGCAAAGCCCACGGCGGCGTGCTCTTCATCGACGAGATCGGCGAGATGGATCCGCTCCTGCAGACGAAGCTGCTCAAAGTGCTCGAAGATAAACGCGTCAGGTTCGAGTCGTCGTATTACGACGATTCTGCCGCCAACGTTCCGGCATATGTGAAGAAGCTCTTTGCCGACGGTGCTCCGGCGGATTTCATCTTGATCGGCGCGACCACGCGCGAGCCCGAGGATATCGATGCGGCGATTCGATCGCGCTGCGCGGCGGTCTACTTCGAACCGCTCACGCAAGCGCAGATCGTCGCGATCGTGCAGGCCGCGATCAAGCGATTGGGCGCCAAGGCGGCTCGCGGCGTACCCCGGCTGATCGCCGCATACACGGTGGAAGGGCGTAAGGCCGTCCAAGTCGTCGCCGACGCATACGGTCAGGCGCTCTACCGCTCGCACGGGCCACGGCGAGCTAAGCGTGCGGACGACTCCGTCGCGAACGCAACCAAGAACGTCACCATCGGCGAAGACGACGTGCGCGCAGTCGTGCAGTCGGGCCGCCTGGTGCAGCATACGCTCGTGCGGGCTCGCTCGGTGCGTGAGATCGGCAAGACCTTCGGTCTGGGCGTCGTGCACTATCTCGGCAGTATCATCGAGATCGAAGCGGTCGCATTCCTCGCCGCACAGCCGGGGAAAGGGGCGATGCGCTTCAACGATACCGCCGGCTCGATGGCGAAAGACAGCGTTTTCAACGCGGCTGCGGTGCTGCGTGCCGTTACCGGCATCGATACGGCGAACTACGATCTGCACATCAACGTTATCGGAGGCGGCAACATCGACGGTCCCTCTGCGGGGCTGGCGATATTCTTGTCGCTCTACTCGGCGCTCACGAAGACGCCGCTGCCGCAGGACGTCGCGATTACCGGCGAGCTCTCGATCCAGGGCAAGATTCGCGCGGTGGGCGGGATCGTCGAGAAGCTCTACGCCGCGCGGCAGGCGGGCATGCGCGCGATCGTCCTGCCGAAGGAGAACCGGCGCGAGGTTTACGGCGCCCTTGCGGGGATCGAGGTACTGCCCGTGACGTCGGTCGAGCAGGTCTTTCGTTCTCTGGATCTCCACAAGAAATCCACAAGGCGCCCGGCTCGAGCGCGGCGCAGTACGTCGGCACGGACATGAGCGTCACCAACCTCTCCGTCATCGATCGGATCCCGCCTCAGAACCTCGAGGCGGAGATGGCCCTGCTCGGCTCGATCCTGGTCGATCGCGAGATCATGGGCGTGGTCGGCGAGATCGTCCGCTCCGAAGACTTTTACGCTCACGTGCATGAGTCGATCTATGCCGCTCTCCAGCGACTCTACGAGCGGGGAGAGCCGCTCGACAAGATCACCGTCGCGGAAGAGCTGAAGCAGCTGGGCTTGCTCGAACGAGTCGGCGGCGTCCCGTACCTCTCGAGACTGATGGACACCGTGCAGACTGCGGCGTCGGCATCTTATTACGGGAAGATCGTGCGCGAGAAAGCCGCACTGCGCGGCCTGATCCACGCCGGGACGCAGATCACGCAGATCGGTTACGAGAACGAGGAAGACGTCGACGGCGCGCTCGACCGCAGCGAACAAATCGTCTACGAGGTCGGGCGGCGGCAACTCCGGGGCGAGTTCGTGCCGATCAACCAGCTGCTCAAACCCGCCTTCGAGCACATCGACAAACTCTATCACAGCCACGGCGACCGCACCGGCCTGACCTCCGGCTTCCGCGATATCGATGCGATGACGACCGGGTTCCAGCCGGGAAATTTCATCATCCTCGCCGCGCGTCCGGGCATGGGTAAGACGTCGTTCGCCCTGAATATGGCGGCGCTTGCGGCGCGCGAGGAGACGCAACCGATAGCCTTCTTTTCTCTCGAGATGTCCAACGACGAGCTCGTGCAGCGGCTGATCTGTGCCGAAGCGCGCATCAGCATGCACGATATGCGCCGCGGAAATATCAAGGCGCACCAGTGGGAAGAGATCTCGCGCGCGATGGGAGCGCTCAACGAGCTGCCGATCTACCTCGACGATTCGGCCGGGATCACGATCTCCGATATTCGCAGCCGCTGCCGCCGTCTGAAATCTTCGTCCGGACTCTCGGCCGTCTTCGTCGACTATCTGCAGTTGCTGCATCCCGGCGCGGTCGGCCGAGGTGCCAATCGCAACGAAGAGCTCTCCGATATCTGCCGTACGCTGAAGACGACCGCGAAGGATCTCTCCGTGCCGATCGTGGCGCTCGCGCAGCTAAATCGCGGCGTCGAATCGCGGAACGACAAGCGCCCGATGCTGGCCGACCTGCGCGATTCCGGGTCGCTCGAGCAGGAGGCCGATCTCGTTGCGTTCCTCTACCGCGACGGATACTACAACAATGAGGCGCCCGAGCCGGACCTCACCGAGTTCATCATCGCCAAGCACCGCAACGGGCCGACGGGGATGGTCAAGCTGCGTTTCCAGCGCGAGTACACGCTCTTTCTGCCCTACGGCGACGATACGCACTTCCCAGCGGCATAACGCGGGTTACGTTCCGCCGATCTTCTCGGCGCGGTAGCTGCGAGTGAGTTCGCCGTACTCGTCGGCGCCGGTGGCGACCCACTTCGCGGCCTCGCCTCCCAGCGGCTTCTTGACCGTTGCCGGCGCGCCGGCAACGACGACGCGCTCGGGGATGCGCGCGTTTTCGCCGACGACGCTTCCGGCCGCGACCAGCGAGGAGGCGCCGACGATCGCGCCGTTGAGTATCACCGCGTTGCTGCCGATCAACGCGTGGTTTTCGATCGTGCAGTCTTCCATCACCGCGCAGTGGCCGACCGTCACGTCGTCGCCCAGGACCGTCGTGCAGTTTCGGCTGACGTGCAGCACGCAGTTGTCCTGAACCGACGTTCGCGCGCCGATGCGAATCGGGCCGTTGTCGCCCCGGATCACGGCCCCGAACCAGATGCTCGACTCCGGGCCGACCTCTACGTCGCCGATCAGCACGGCCGTCGGCGCGACGAACGCGGTTGGGTCGACCTTCGGCACTCTGCCGCGAAACTCGATGAGCATACCCTACCTCCGGCGAAACCTATTCGGATGCACCGGCACAACACCCCGCTCCGCGGCGCCAAGGCGACGCCGCGACCTGCCCCGGACGACCCAAACTACACGGCGAT
>JAKAPQ010000135.1:0-2738 GCA_021806945.1 bacterium
TCTGGGCGCACCACATGTTCACCTCGGGCCTGGCGCCGTTCTTGCAGCTGCCCTTCATGATCATGACGATGGTGATCGCGATCCCGACCGGCATCAAGGTGTTCTCGTGGCTGGCTACGCTCTGGGGAGGCAAGATCCAGTACACGACCGCGATGCTCTTCGCGATCGCCTTCATCGCGACGTTTACGCTTGGCGGTATCTCGGGTGTTTTTCTGGCTGCTATTCCATTCGACTTATGGGCGCACGGCACATACTTCATCGTCGCGCATATCCACTACGTGCTGGTCGGTGGAAGCCTTACGGGGATCTTTGCCGGGATGTTCTACTGGTACCCGAAGATGACCGGGCGCTTCATGAACGAGACGCTCGGGAGATGGACCTTCTGGCTCTTCGTAATCGGCCTCAACGGCACGTTCGTGCCGATGCACTGGCTCGGCCTCATGGGGATGCCGCGGCGCGTGGCCGAGTACGACCCGCAGTTCCAAACGATCAACCAAGTCGAGTCGTTGTTCTCGTTCGTGATGACGTTCGCGATATTGCTGTTCTTCGTCAACGCGTTATGGAGCATCCGCCATGGCAAACGAGCCGGGCATAATCCGTGGCACGCGCGTACGCTCGAGTGGCAGATCCCCTCGCCGCCGCCGTACTACAACTTCAAGCACATTCCAACGGTTCTGGCTAACCCCTACGCGTTCGACGAACCCGTGCCGTACGCCGGCCTCGAGGACGAGCTGACGGATTCGCCCGCGCCGATTCCGGCCGGTGCCCATTAGTGCGCGCGGCAGTGGCAGCCGACCAATTCTATCAGGAGACGCGCGACCTGCGCGTGACGGGCTTCCTGCTCTTCATGGTGAGCGACCTCGTCCTGTTCTCGTCGTTCATCTTTGCCTATCTGTATCTGCGCAATACCGGGCAGGGCTGGCCGCCGCCGGGGGCACCGCATCTGAACCTGGCGCTTGCCGCCCTGAACTCCGTCGTGTTGTTTGGCTCCGGCGCGACGATACACTTTGCGCTCGAGAACTGGAAGCACGAAAAGTTCATGAAATTCGCGGGCTGGATACTCGCGACCATCGTGCTCGGCATCATGTTCCTCTCGGGCCAAGGCATCGAGTACTACAGCCTGTACACCGTCGATCACGCTTCGTGGGCCGGCAGCGGCATCTTCGGTGCGTCTTTCTTTACGCTTACCGGTATGCACGGGCTCCACGTCTTCGCAGGGATCATCTACTTGACCGTGCTGCTGTTACAGGCGGCCCAAGGGAAATACACGTTTAAGCACTACACGGGGCTGACGCTCGGCACGCTCTATTGGCACTTCGTGGACGTCATCTGGGTCGTGCTTTTCTCGATATTCTATCTTATCTAAGGGGCGGAGAATCGACGATGGAACATTTCGCAATCGTAGAACGCAGCGCCGCCGTCTTTTTCGGCATGCTGGTCTTCATCGCGGCGGCGGTCGCCCTCAAGAACGATTGGAAGGCGACGGGCGTGGAGAACCAGGTCTTCAAGCTCATGTTGGCGCTGCTGGCTTTCGGCGCGCTGCTCGGGATCTTCGCCGGCCTCGGCATTATAGGAAAGGCGTAGTCGTATGTTCGACCCCCTCGACGAACGCGGCGTCCCGATCAGCCGCGGCATTCCGAAGGCCGTGCGGATGGTCGGGGTGATCGGCATCGTCATCATCTTCGCGATTGGGACGTTCGTCATCGTGGAATCGCACTACGGGCATAGATGGCCGTCGACGCACTCCATGCGCGTGCGTTTGGGAACCTATAACGGCACCTGAACGGCGGCGCCGACCTAGCGCTGCCGGGCGATGCCTATGGCAAACAACGGAAGATCCGCGTCCGGAAGTATCCCGGTCGAGGTTCCGTCGATCTTGTGGATGCCGCCGTAGACCGAGTACTCCGCCAGCGCTGGGATCGTGAGTTCGGGCAGCGGCCGATCGCCCAAGAACTCCCACTCCTGCGCGAGACTCTTGTCGGGGAAGAGCACGGCCACGTAGCCGGACGCGTGATCTTGAGAGCCGAGATCCGGGCCTCGATACCGGACGTAACCGTCGACGATGAAGATCGGCTCGTACGTCTGCAGGTAGGCGCGCACCGGTGCGTACAGCACGGCGATGAAATAGCCGGCAAAAGCCAGCGAGGCGAACGCGAAGATAGGTGCGAGAATGACGATGTCGCGCTCGCTGCTGTGGTGCGCTCGCCACACGATGCCCCACGTGAGGAGCGCGAAGACCAGCGTGCCGAGCAGCGGCTCTATCGCGATGGCGAAGCGACCGGTCAAGCCTCGCCAAACGATGCGGCGTTCGCGAGCCGTCCAAGGGCGGTGCGCGATGTGGCGCGGCGCACCTCCGGGCGCGTGGGCCTGGCTCAACCGAGTGGCCGCGCGCGGGCGACGATCTGCGCAGCGCTGGCGTTCGGCGGCAGCGTTCCGAGCGCGTGCCCCCACTCACCGGCGATGCGCGAGGCAACGAAGGCGTCGCTTACGGCAGCGGGCGCATACTGGATCAGGAGCGCAGCCTGCCAGAGCGTGGCCATCCGCTCGACCAGGATCCGCGCGCGTGCTTCCGCATCCGAAGGATCGCGCAGCGCGCCGCGAAGCGCTTGCGCCGCGGAATCGATGCGTGCTTCCGAACGGGCGGGCCGAATCTCGTCGAAGAAGGCTTCTATGCTTTCGGGCTGTTTGGCAAGCACGCGCAGCACGTCGAGTGCGTTGACGTTGCCCGAGCCTTCCCA
>JAKAPQ010000135.1:2838-5947 GCA_021806945.1 bacterium
ACCGCCGCGTACGTCATCGAGATCGGGCATACGTGTCCCGCCTCCACTTGCGACCAGACGAAAAACTTTGCCGCGCGCGCGACGTGCGCGCCGGGCCGCGCTTCGCGCCAAGCTGCGGCGTGCGCGCCGTAACCCGTTGCAGTCTCCATCAGGCGGTGCCAACTTGGGTGGAAGGTGACTTCGTCGATGCGGTTGCCGAAACGGTCGTGGGTGTGCAGTTCCGGGGGATGTTCGTTGGCGTCGAATCCCCAAGCGATCGCCTGCGCGGATCCCGCAAGCTCGCCCAGCATCTCGATCTCCGAACGATCGCCGGACGCGTCTTCCCGCGCGAGCGCTTCGACCAGCGCGCGGTCGCTGCTGAAGACGTTGTAGCCGCTGAGCGGCGGAGGCTGATTGGTAACGGTGTGCGTCTCTCCCATGCCCGTCACTCGGTCGCGCGCGAGCGAAGTTCCTCTCTGCGCGAGTGGAGCGTGGCGGCGAGGCCGAGCGCCAGCAATGCGATCCCGGCGAATGCGAGATAGGTCTCGCGGTAAGCTTGTTGCCCCGAGAGAGCGGCCGTCATCACGCCTCCCGCGAGCGATCCGCCGAGGATCTGCCCGATGATGAGAAACTGGCTGAGCAGCCCGACGCTCGTCGCGCGCGCCTGTGCCGGTGCCTCGCTCGTGACGATGTAACGCGTCGGGGCGCCCAGGAGAGCCCCAAAGCCGAGCCCCGCCACGAGCATCGCGAGTATCGAGAGCCAGAGCGAGTTAAAGCCGAGCGCGAAGATCGCGAGGCCGACCTCCGTAAAGAAGGTGCCGACGAGCAAGACGTCGCGGCTGCCGACGCGATCCAGCGCACGGCCCGAGACCGGGATGACGGCGACGAAGACGAGCGCACCGATCGCGGCGACCCCTCCGGCGACCGCGTAGGAGAGGTGTTGCGCGCCCACCAGCACCGTCGGAATGAAGAAGAGCGAGCCCTCGAGGATGCCGATGAGGATCTCGAGCGCGTAGGTCTTGGCGAGCTGGGCGTTTGCAAAAAGGGCGGGCGGGACGATTGGGTAGGGCGCGTTGCGCTCCCACGCGACGAAGCCCGCCAGCAAGAGCAGTCCGGCGGCTGCGGTCGCAACGTGCGTTTGCGTGATGCCGAACATCAGCCCAAGCAAACCGAGTACCAGTAGCGCCAGCCCCAAGACGTCGAGCGGGCCGCGCGTTCGCGGCGCGTCGCGCGGGACGTACCTGCGCGCGAGGTAGATGACGACGATGGCCAATGGGAAGTTCGGCGCAAAGATCCAGCGCCACGAGACGAAGTGCGTTACAAGCCCGCCGA
This sequence comes from bacterium, assembly GCA_021806945.1. Taxonomy (GTDB): domain Bacteria; phylum Vulcanimicrobiota; class Vulcanimicrobiia; order Vulcanimicrobiales; family Vulcanimicrobiaceae; genus JAJYFL01. The sequence continues at coordinate 4,150 of JAKAPQ010000135.1, forward strand.
ACGTCGGTCCGAGAACCGCTGCGAGGCCCCAGGTCGCCGCAACGAGCCCGAGCGCCGAGCCACGGCGCTCCGGAGAGATTCGGTCGCCGATCGTCGCGGCGGCCACCGGGAAGATACCGCCCGCGCCGAACGCTTGGATCGCACGCGCGAACAAGAAGATCCCGTAGCTCGGGGCCAGCACCGCGACGATGCTGCCGAGGCCGAAGAGGGCCACCGAACCGATGTAGACCGGCCGGCGTCCGTGACGGTCGGCAAGCGTGCTCGAAACGGCGATACTGACGATCGTGACGAGCAGGTAGAGCGTGAAAACCCAGGCCAGATCGCCGGTCCCAACAGCAAAATCGTGGCCTAGTGCTGGCAGCGCGGGCGAGAGTACGCTGAGATCCAGGGCTCCGGCAAAGACGCCCAGGCCCAGTGTCAAGAGCAGGGGCGTCGTTCCCGACTCGGTTTCGGCTTGCGTGCCCGGGTTACCCAAAGACCCGGTCGATGACCATGGACGCGCACATCAACGCGAGATAGACGAGCGAATACCGGAACAGGTGGCGCGCCCAAAACGTCCCCGCATCGCGCAGCAAAGCAACGGCGTAGAGCAAGAAGATGCCGCCCAGTACGATTGCGGCCGCGAAGTAGATCGTTCCCATAACGTGCAACGGGTAGAGCGCGAGCGACGCAGCCACCAAGACGATGGCGTACGCGAGAATCTCTTGCTTGGTGCGGAGCTCGCCCCTGACGTTGGGAAGCATCGGGATGCCGGCCTTGTCGTAGTCGATCTCGGTCATCAGCGCGAGCGACCAGAAGTGCGGTGGCGTCCACAAGAAGACGAGCGCGAAGAGCCCCAGTGCCGGGCCCCCGATGCCGTGGGTCACGGCCGCCCAACCCACCAGAGGAGGGACCGCGCCGGCGGCGCCGCCGATCACGATGTTCAGCGGCGTCCGCCGCTTGAGCCACATGGTGTAGATCACGACGTAATAGAGGTTGCCCGCCAGCGAAAGCCATGCGGCCGTAGGGTTGACGCGCAGATAGAAGATCGCAAACGAGATGGCGCCGATGACGAGCGCGTGCGTCGTCGCGGCGAAGACGGAGAGCCGGCCGGCCGGCAGCGGCCGGTTCTGCGTGCGCCGCATGATCCGGTCGATGTCGATATCGTAGACGCAGTTGAGCGTCCCGGCGGAGAGGGCCGCCAGCGCACCGCCGAGCATCGTCCAAAAAAAGATCTCCGGCTGCGGGAACCCGCGTGCGGCCATTATCATAGCCGCCGCCGTGGTAATCAGCAGCAGATACATGATGCGCGGCTTGCCGAGCTCGTAATAGTCGACGAGCATGCCGAGCAGGCCGGTGGTGCGCCTAACGGCGGCTCCGTCGACGCGTTCTAGCGTGCTGCTCACGCCGCCGAAACCGTCGCTCCCAGCCGGTATTCGTCGAGCGCCGCGAGGGTTGTCGCGGCGACGAACGCGAGGAAAAGCAATGCGGCGTTGGCGGCATGCGCTTCGCGCAAATCGACCGGCAGGCGCAACGCGACGTTGAGCAGTCCGAGCACGATCTGCACCAAGACCAAAGCGAGGCCGGTCGCCGTCATCACGCGCACGCGCCGCGTCGCTCGCCACGCCCAAGCGAGCGCAAAGGCAGTAACGGCGCTGAGCAAGGTTGCCGCAGCAACGAACCGGTGAAGCATCTGCACATATTGGCTCGGACTATATACTACGATCCTGCCCCCACATCCCGGGAGCGAGAGGCAGGCCAAGCCGGCGCCGCTGGAACTGACGTACGCGCCGACGCACATCGTAACGAAGGCGATCGC
>JAKAPQ010000136.1 GCA_021806945.1 bacterium
GTCCCGATGCAGAGCAGAACGTCGTGCGCGGGCGCGTCCTTGCGGTCCAGATAATGAGAATCGTTGGTCGCGACGATCGGAACGTTCAGCTCGCGCGCTACCCGCAGCAGCCCTTGGTTCAGAACCTCCTCCTCGGGCATGCCGTGCCGCATGACCTCGATATAGAAGCGGTCGCCAAAGATATCGACGAACGTCCTCGCGGCGGCCTTGGCCTTTGCATAGTCGTTCTTGAGCAGCGGAGCCGCTACCATCCCCGACATGCAGCCGGATAGGACGATCAGCCCGTCGTTGTGCCGCTCCAGCAGTTCGAGGTCGATTCTTGGTTTGTAGTAGTATCCTTCCAGAAACCCCTTAGAGATCAGAGCGGTGAGGTTACGGTAACCCACCAGATCCGCGGCCAGGAGCGTCACATGCGCTTCCTCGCGGACGGTTCGATCGAACCGTCCGCGAGGTGCGATGTATGCTTCGCAGCCCACGATTGGCGTTAGCCGGTGCTCGCGGGCCTTATAGTAGAACTCCATGGAGCCGTACATGACCCCGTGGTCGGTCAAGGCGACGGCAGGGCTGCCCTGCTCCGCCGAGCGGCGGCAGAGCGGCTCCAGCCGGCAGGCTCCGTCCAACAACGAGTACTCACTATGGACGTGGAGATGTACGAACTGACTCACCGGACGGCTGTCTCGACCCCTATGTAATGTGCGCGTAACGTTAGCGATTTTTCCCTAAACAAAATATTTCATTATGACGTTACAGTAAACATGGGCCCTAACCTGTCCGTGGACGAGGGTCCCGGAAGCAACCCGGAGCGACTCGCCCTCACGAGCGAGATCGAGCGCCTGCGGGCGCAGATTGCGTCGCTTGAGGCCGAACGCGACGAATACGCCCAGCAGAACGCAGAACTCTTCGTTCTGCAACAGGTTTTCTCGACGATCAACTCGACGCTCGAGATCGGCGACATCCTCTCGATGCTGCTGCGCGGCATCTGTCAAACGCTGCAATTCGACCGGGTCATTCTCTTTGATGTGCTGGCAAGCGGCGAGATCGTCCGCCGCCTCGAGAGCGACCCTGCTGGGAACGTCGTCGGCGCTTTGGACCCGCACGACTACCGGCCCGGATCCGCCCTGTTCGCGGTCGCCTCTGGGGCAAGCCAAGTCGCCTTCGGCAGCAGCGAGGACGCCGACAAGCCCCTTGAGGATACTCGCAGCCCCTACTGCCTCGCCCCCTTGGTCGCGCGCGACGTGGTTCGCGGCATGCTCTACATCGAAGGCCCGCCCTCAGGCGAGATCACGGAGAACCAGATGCGGGTCCTGCTCGACTTTGCGGCTCAGGCGGCTGTCGCCGTCGAAAATGCCCGTCTCCACGACGAAACCAGACGGCTCCTCGAGGCCACACGGCGCATGGCCCTAACCGACAGTCTGACGGGAATTCCGAACCGCCGCGCCCTCTCCGAGATGCTCGACCGCGAAATCCACACGTCCGAACGTTACGACACCCCATTCGCCTTCATGATCCTCGACCTCGACGATTTCAAGAAGATCAACGACTCGGGAGGGCATGCTCTTGGCGACCGAGCGCTCAGACGCTTCGCGACCCTGCTCAAGCGCGTGGCGCGCAAAGGCGATATCGTCGCGCGCTTCGCAGGCGATGAATTTGTGGTCGTCATGGCCAAGACCGATCGCGGGCAGGCCGAGCTGGGCGTCGAGCGCATCCAGGCGACGCTGCGCCGCAGCGGCCTGCAGACCTCGATCGGCGTCGCCATGTTTCCGTACGACGGGCTCAATGGGCAGGCGCTGTTCTTCGCCGCCGATCAAGCCCTCTACGAGGCCAAACAGAACGGAAAGAACTGCTTCCGGTTCCACCGGCGCCTTTCCCAAGTCTCCCTGCCGCCGCTACCCACCGGTACGGGTTCCCTCTGACGGCCGGCGCCGCGCTACTAAGGTAGTGGGGCACGGGCGGCCGGGGAGAGTATAAAGAAGTCTGTATCGCTACCATCCCGGGAGAGGTCCAACGTGATCAAGCACGACGTAGTCGTCATAGGCGGCGGCTTGGCCGGTATGCGTGCTGCCGTCGAAGCGGCCGAGCGCGGAGCCGACGTGGCCATTGTCAGCAAGATGCACCCGGTGCGCAGCCATTCGGGTGCGGCGCAGGGCGGCATCAACGCAGCCCTCGGCAACCGCGAGGACGACGCGCCTGAGAATCACGCCTTCGACACCGCGAAGGGCTCCGATTATCTCGGCGATCAGGACGCCATCGAGGCGATGTGCGAGGACGCCCCGCATCAGGTTATCTGGCTCGAGCACCGTGGCTGCATCTTCTCGCGGTTGCCCGACGGGCGCATTGCGCAACGGCCGTTCGGCGGGGCCGGGACGCCGCGTACGTGCTACTCGGCCGACGTAACCGGCCTCGTGATGCTGCATACCCTCTGGGAGCAGCTCGAACGCTTTAACGTCAAGGTTTACGAAGAATACTTCTGCACGGCGCTCTGCGTCGAGGACGGCGTTGGAACCGGCGTCGTGGCATACAACATGCGTAACGGCGATCTCGATCTGATCGTCGCCAAAGCAACGATCTTCGCAACCGGCGGTGCGGGACGCATGTATCTGAAAACCACCAATGGCTACGCCTCGACGGCCGACGGAATGGGCATAGCGTTCAAGGCCGGCATCCCGCTGATGGATATGGAGTTTCTCCAGTTCCACCCCACGACGCTCAAAGAGAACGGCGTGCTGATGACCGAAGGGGCGCGCGGCGAGGGTGCCTACCTGCTCAATTCGCTGGGCGAACGCTTCATGTTCAAATACGCGCCGAACAAAGGCGAGCTCGCCTCGCGCGACGTCGTGTCGCGGGCAGAGTGGACCGAGATCCTCGAAGGCCGCGGCGTCGACGGTTGCGTGCTGCTCGACATGCGCCATCTCGGCCGCGAGAAGATCCTCGAGCGCCTCCCTCAGATTCGCGAACTCGCGCTCGACGCAACCGGCAAAGACGCGCTCGATTCGCCGATACCGATCCTTCCGGGCGCGCACTATACGATGGGCGGCATCGAAACCGACAAGTGGGGCTGCACCCGGGTTCCCGGCGTCTACGCCGCCGGGGAGGCCGCCTGCGTGAGCGTCCACGGCTCTAACCGCTTGGGCGGGAACTCGCTTCTCGATACGATCGTCTTCGGCGCCCGCGCCGCCAAGCACGCCATCGAATATATAGCAACGACCGGCGAACCCAAACCGTCCGAACGCACGCTCAAACAAGAGCGCGATAGGATCGCGGCGCTGCTCTCTCGCTCGGGCGGCACGCGCGCGCCGAAGCTCCGCGACGAGATGAATCGGGCGATGTCGGAGAACGTCTTTATCTTTCGCGACGGGGCGGGCTTGCAGAAAGCGGTCGATCGCTTGCGCGAGGTTCGCCACGCCTTCGACCGGGAAGCCTACGTCATGGACAAGTCGAAGACGTTTAATACCGATCTGGTCGGCACCCTGGAGACGGATTTTCTCATTGACGCCGCACAGTGTGTCGCGGCGGGGGCCTTGGCCCGCACCGAATCGCGCGGGGCGCAAGCACGCACCGACTACCCCGATCGCGACGACGCGAACTGGATCAAACATACGCTGGCGTGGCGAAACGACGGCAACGACCCGCGCCTGGATTACTCGCGCAAAGTCACCATTACGAAGTGGGAGCCGCAGGTGAGAACGTACTAATGGCAGAGATCAAACTCGATGTATTTCGCTACGACGAGGGCGTAGACGCGGTCCCGCACCGCGATCTCGTCACGGTCGATCTCCCCGAGACGACGACGGTCCTCGATGCGCTGGAAGCCGCAAAGGCCCAAGTCGACGGCTCGATCAGCTTCCGCCGCTCGTGCCGCTCCGCGATCTGTGGCTCTTGTGCGATGAACATCAACGGCGTAACGGCCCTTGCCTGCAAGACGCCGTGCAACACGGTTACAAACGAGAACGGCGCCATCTCGGTAGACCCGATGCCGAATTTCCAGCCGATGAAGGATTTAGTCGTGCACATGGACCCGTTTTGGGACAAGTACACGCGCCTCAAGCCCTACCTTCAGCCGGCGGACCGCGACGCAGATCACGATCGCGAACGCCGCGTAAGCCCTGAAGACATGAAGAAACTCGTCGCCGTCGCCAACTGCATCATGTGTGCGACGTGCTACGCGCTCTGCCCCGTCGTCAGCGTCGACCCGGCCTTTGCCGGACCGGCTGCGATCGCTTACGCCTACCGTTTCATCGAAGACGTCCGCGACGGCCGCCGCGACCAGCGCATCGCGCAGATCAGCGAAGACTACCTCTGGCTCTGCGCGCACTGCTACGCCTGTTCCTACTGTCCCAAACACGTCGACCCGCACGACCGCATCGTGGACGTGAAGCGGGCGGCCATAAAAGACCGCGTCATGATGAACGAGCGTGGCCCGCGTCACGCTCTGGTCGTATCCAAGACCATCAAACAGACAGGCATGCTCGCCGAAACCGAGGTCATCCTGGGAACGGTTGGGCGTTTCAACATCGTCGGGCTGCTCAAGACAGCGCCGCTCGGCCTGCGGATGGCCGCCAAGGGCAAGATGCCGCCGCCGTTCGTCAAGCCGATCCCCAAGGTCGACGAGGTTCGCACTATCTTTGAGTCGCTGGAGGTCCCCGTCAGCTGATGACTACGCTACTACCGGAAGACCGAGCGGTCGATTCGCACGCCCGCAGTAAATCGGCGGAGATGCGAAAATACGGCTTTTTCCCGGGTTGCGTCGCCAAGGAGTCCTGCAAGGAACTCTTTAATTCGACGATGCTGTTAGCGGATGCGCTCGGCATCGAACTGGTCGAACTTACCGCCGCGTCGTGCTGCGGCGCGTCCGTCGTCAACGACACCAACCGCGACATCGCCCGCGTGCTCAACGCGCGCACGTACGCGCAAGCCGAGGCGTTAGGCTTGGACGACGTGATTACGATCTGCTCCACGTGCACCGGGCACATGCGCGCCGCCAACAAAGAGCTGCTCGAGAGTCCGGAGCATTTGGGCCAGGCCAACGCGATCCTGGGAAAGTTCGGCACCGCCTACAACGGTACGGTACGCGTGCGTCATCTTCTTTGGCTGCTCATCGACGACATCGGCCTTGACAATCTGCGCAAGATGGTCGTCCGGCCGCTCAACGGCCTCAAAGTCGCTCCCTTCTACGGCTGCCATATCATCCGTCCGGAGAGCGTGAACGGCTGGGAGTCCGCTCGCAACCCCCATTCTTTGGAAGACGTGATCGCAGCACTCGGCGGCGAGCCGGTCGATTACGCAGGCAAGACGCGCTGCTGCGGTTTCCACATCCAGCTAGAGAAGGAAGACGTCGCCGCGAACATGGTCGGGCAGAACATGCGTATGGCCAAGGATCACGGCGCCGAGGCGGTGATAACGCCTTGCCCGCTCTGTCATCTGGCGCTCGACGGCTATCAGCAGGACGCTGCGGCTCGCTGGGGGCGTACGGACCTGCCGACCTTCCATCTGCCCCAACTCGTCGCGTTTGCGCTCGGGGTGCCGACCGATCGGCTGGGGCTTAATAAGCACCTGATCGACCCCCGCACCATCATGGTGGAACGCGAGCTGATCTCCTGAAAATGGCGCATCCGCGCTACGCGCTACGCGCATTTTCATCCGCTTCCAGGTAGCCCTCAAGGGCCATGCATGGGTTACTAAGAGGTGAGGGCTGCGGCGGCATCCGCCAGGTACGTGGTCTCCTCGATCTTCACGCGCACGGACTCCACGCTCCGGGGCTCGATGAGGCGCTCCTCGCCATCAAAGGCGCGCAATATCTCACCGCGGCCGAGCATATCGAGCATCCACTCACGCGTCGCGTAGGCCATCTCCGCTTGGTTGAAGACCTCCGTGATCTCGGCCCCGTCAACGAGCCGGATCGTAAGCTCTGCAGGAAACCGACGCATCGCTCG
>JAKAPQ010000137.1 GCA_021806945.1 bacterium
TCGTCGCGGCATGTTCGGGAACGTAACGTTTCGCATCTGCCATGTCGGTTTCGCCCTCCAAAAAAGTCATCCCGAGCTGCGACGCGGGATGGGGTTGATTATCCAATTCTCAGTTCCAAAGATCGCCCAGCCAATTCCGAATCTTCACGAAGAGCGACGGACGGCGCTTGGCGTACGTGCCGTTCTCGATTCCGCCGTTCGGCCCGAAGAGCACGAGCCCTATCGCCGTTGCGTACTGCGGCTGTTTGAGCGCATCGGTGAGTCCGGCTATCGCCGAAGGCACGCCCAACCGGACCGGCAGCCCGAAGACCTCTTCCGCGAGCGGTTCGATGCCTTGCAGGTGCGCGCCGCCGCCGGTCAAGACGACTTCGCCGAGGATCAAATCGCGCGGTACGTTTTCGATGATCTTCCCTTTGGCCATGCGGAAGGTCTCGAGCACCCGCGGCACCACGATCTGCCGCAGGTGCGAAGTCGTCGCCTCTTTGGTCGCCCGCCCGTCGAGCGTCTTCACGGGGAAGATCTGCTCGGCTTCGCCTTCGACCGTGCCTGCGCCGTACGCGCGTTTGATCTGCTCGGCCTCGGCCGTCGTGGTCTTCAGGCCGAGCGCGACATCGTTGGTCAGCATGTTCCCGCCGACGGGGATCGTGGACGTGTACAGCGCGCCGCCGCCCGAGTACACCGCGATATCCGTCGTTCCGCCGCCGACGTCCAACAGTACCACGCCGACCTGCTTCTCCTCATCGAGAAGCGTAGCGGCCGAGCTCGCGAGCGGTTCGAAGACGATGCCGGCAACTTCGAGGCCCGCCCTATGCACGCACTTGAGGACGTTCGTGATGAAGGTCGTCCCGCCGGTGACGATATGGGTATCGACCTCCAAGCGCCCACCGGCCATGCCGACGGGGTCCTCGACGCCATCCTGCCCATCGACCGTGAAGAAGCGCGGCAGCGCGTGAACAATCTGGCGGTCTGCCGGGAGGTTGATGATCTTGCTGGCGTCGACGACTCGGCGGACATCCGCGGAGGATACCTCGCGATCCTCGCTGGCCACCGCTACCACGGCGTGACTGTTCGTACTGCGGATGTGTTCGCCGGTTATGGCCACGTAGACGTCGGCCACGTGCATCCCGGCCATGCGCTCGGCCCGCTCGGTCGCGGCCTCGATCGATTTGATCGTCTCCTCGAGGTCGGTTACCACGCCTTTCCGCATCCCGAGCGACGGCGCTTCTCCGTAGCCGATGATCTCAAGGCCGCCCGGTCCCTCCGCGGCGACGACCGCACAGGTCTTCGTCGTCCCGATATCGAGCCCGGCAACGGTCTCGTGCTTCATCCGCGATCCACCTAAACCTGACGCATGGCTGCGACTCTCCCAAGGAACCGATAGACTACCATATATTGTGCCTCGCCTACCTAAACCCTACGACGGGTAGGCCCTCGGGCGAGCCTCCGCGGGTACTTGGCGGACCGGCCGCGCCCTCCTTGCGAGCAACGTGTGCAATGGCTGTGGAGAACTGCAAGCCCCCGTGTTAAAGCTTCCGGCCCGCGAGCCGAAGAAACAATTGATATGGATTCCAGACGCCTGAGCCTTGAACGAGGGCTCACGTATGCTTTTGCGGTGATCGTGCTGCTGGTTCTTGCATTCATACCGGTCGCGTTCTGGGCGATGGCCGGCGTCACGAGCCAGGCCCGCGTCATGCACGGTGAAATCATGCGTGGGGAACTCGCTTACGCGAAGGTCGCGTCCGATGCGGACACCCTGCGCTCGGCCTCGCTCGATGCGGCGACCAATCCGTCGCCCGCTAGCGCCCAAAGCTCGCTGCAGATTGCAAAAGCGATGCTCGCGCAGTTTCCGGCGGACGTGCGCAAGATGGCATTGCTTATAGGGAAAGACAAAACGATCTCGTCCGCGGTGCATTCCTTCCAAGCGAGTTCGAGCAACTATGACTTCCAATCGCTGGCGGGCGTCGGCTTTTTGGCGCAAGGAAAGACGGCCCAAGCGCTCGCCCAGATTCAGGGCGCCGACGCGGCCGCTTACGCAGCGCAGAGCCGCGACGGCACGAACCTCCTCGACGCATTGAAGAACGCGGCCGACCAGCGCTACCAGGCGCTTCTCCAAGCGCGCAACTATGCGCTCACGATACTGATCTTGGGCGCCCTGGTCGCGGTCGGGATTGTCATATTCTCTTGGACCTGGTTTCGCCGCGCGATGCTCGCCGGCGTCGGCCGCTGCGTGGACGTCTTCGAGACGATGGGCAGCGGGAACCTGACCGCGCGCGTCGGCTGGCGCGGCCGGGATCTCCTGGGACGTCTGGGGCAAGGCGTCGACGAGCTCGGCGAGCGGCTCGCGGGGATCATCTCTACGATCCAGCATGCCTCCGAGGCCGTACAGGGCTCGAGCAAGCGCAGTAACTTGACGGCGCTTGAGGTCGACGGCCGCGTGACCGAAGAACTCGCATCGCTCGGGAAAGCGCGCGATTTCGCGCTCGATGTCGCCTCGACTTCGGGTACGGTCGCCGATAATGCCGAGCAAGTAGCGCGGCGCGTCACCGACATCTCGAGCGCTATCGCCCAGATGACCGCGTCCATCCAAGAGATGGACAACAACATGCTCAACCTAGCGAGCGTCGTAGAGCAGGCCGTTGCTAATACGCAGGAGATGTCGGCCTCGATCGTACAGGTCGCCGGCAACGCCGATCGCGTTCGTCAGGAATCGAGCAGAACCGATCAGCAGGTGCGCGACGGGCGCAACGAAGTTGCGACGCTCTCCGAGGGCATGGCGAGTATCAGCGATACCGTCGCCGACGTCGTCGGTGAGATGCAAAGCCTGGACGGCGCGTCACGACAGATCGGCGAGATCCTGGGCATGATCGAAGCCATCGCAGACCAGACGAACCTCTTGGCGCTCAACGCCGCGATCGAGGCGGCCCGAGCCGGCGAGCATGGGCGCGGCTTTGCCGTCGTGGCCGACGAGGTTCGAAAACTTGCCGAAAACTCGGCGAGTTCGACCAAACAGATCGGGCAACTCGTCGTCGACATTCAACGCCGCACCACGGCGGTGCTCGAGCGGACGGCGCGCGCCAACAACCTGGTGCAAAGCAATGCCTCGTCCGCGCGAACCGCCACGCAGATGATCGAGCAGATCAGCGCGCGCGTCACGGAGATGGCGCAGTTGGTGAGCGAGATCAGCATCGCCACGACCGAGCAGGCACGCGCCTCCGAAGAGCTCGCTCGTGCTAGCGAGCAGATGGGCGCTATGACGCACGAAGCGGCCGCCACCATGCGAGAACAGACGATCACGTCCAACCAGATTCTCGAGGGCGTCAACGAGATCGAACAACGGACCGGTCAGGTAGCCAGGGCGAGTCAAGATCAGCAAGCGGCGATTCAGTCGCTCGGCGCGACCATCCACCACACGACCGAGCTCGGCCGGGCGAACTCCGCGGCGGTCAACGAGGTGGCCGTCCAGACCGCCGAGGTAGCGAACCAAGCGACCACCCTCCAGGGGATGGTCGGTCAATTCCAGGTAGGCAGCGGCCGGCGCCGGTCCCTGGATACGGAGAAATCGCAAGATGCACTAGAGGAACCTGGGGCACTTGCGCTATCATCGTAACCGGATAACCAACGCTTCATACGGAGATACAGTGCATAAGACCATTGCTACGATCGCTCTTGCCGTGGCGCTCACCGTGCCGGTTGCGGCCTCGGCCGCCAACACCATCGCGGCATCGCTCATCCCCGACGGGACCTACACGGCCACCGTCGAGAAAGTCGTGGATGCCAAGCACATCCTCGTCAAGATGGACAACGGCGTCGAGACCACGCTTGCCACACAGCGTACGAACGTCGATTTTTCCAAGCTCGCGCCCCACGAGAGCATCAAACTCTCGCTCGGCAAGGGGCTCGTGCTCGTCTACGCCAAGGACTAGCCGGCGCGGGAGTCAGGCTCCCCGCACCTTATTTTGGTCGGCGGCCGTATTCGACCACCGGCGTCGTCGCCGCGCGGAGATCGATAACGCGGATAGCGGGCCCGCCGCGCCCGAGCTGCGAGAGGATCGGGTCGACGAGGGGAATCTTCTTCTGCAGGTCGTCATCGTTGCCGAAAAGCACGTTGACTCCGCCGCGTAGCGCTGCGACCAAACCTCCAAAGTGACCGAACCAGAGGCGCGTTACGATGACGTGTCCGGCGACGAGCTGCGCGTAGTCGTTCCGCATTCGTTCCTCCCGCCTGCCGCGCAGAAACGTCCCGTTGACGAGATTCCGCTTGCCGGGCAGGACGAAAACCGGAAGATCGTTCGCCGGCGGCGCCGGCTGCAGCACGCGCAAGCCCCGGTCGACCAAGACGCGGCGGGAGCCGTCCGCCACCACGGCATACGGGTGGCGCTCGGTCACGAAGATGCGCACGTCGGCCGGCGGTATGCGAAAAATTCTCGCCGTTGCGATGTAGGGGATCCCCTCGATGCGGGCTGCGGCGGCACCGAGATTCTGCAGCCAAACGTTCTGGTGCGGCGAGATTGCGGCGCGCCTGCGAATCTCCGCCGCAGGAACGACTTCATTCCCCGCGACCGTGACATGCTTGGGATAGAAACCGGGCCACGATGCCAAGTAGTACCCTGCGCCTGCCGCGGCGACCAGCAGGAGGGTCAGTGCGATCCAGAAGGGGCGCAGGCGAACCGCGAGAGATTTTCTGCGACGCGCCGCCTTCGGCTTCATCGCAGAACGTAACGCTCCAGCGCTTCGGCCACGCCGTCGTGCTCCACGTCGGCCACGACCGCGTCGGCGCTATCGCGTAGATCCTGCGGCGCGGAGCCCATGGCAACGCCGATACCCGCCGCGTGAAGCAACGGCGCATCGTTCCACGAATCGCCGATGGCCATTACCGCTTCGATCGGCACGCGGAGCCGCTCCGCGACGACGCGCAGCGCGCGCCCCTTGTCGACCAAAGGGTTCATGACCTCCACGAACTCGGGCAGACTGCGCGTAACGTACGCGCGATCCCCGAGCGCCAGTTGCATCCTCACGTGGCATTCCGCTGCGACCTGTGGTTCGGCGATGATCACGGCTTTGGTTGCATCCCGGTCGGCAAACGCAGCGTGGAGCGACGCGACGAGGAGCGGCTCCACGCCCGATACGCTTGCATACAAGGCGGAATAGGCGTTTCGCTCTTCGCAGTAGTAGCGGTCGTCCGCATAGAGCTGCACGTGCAGGCCATCCCGCTGCGCGAGATCGACGACCTCGCGTGCGAGCCCGCTCGCAAGCGGAAGATCGAGGATCCGTTCGCCGCTGCGCGGATCGATGACGGCTGCGCCCTGGTAACAGACGATCGGAGTCTCGAACTCGAGCATCCGCGCGTACGGCAGCGCCCCCCGGTACATGCGCCCGGTAACCAGCGTTCCCAGCACGCCGCGCGCTCGCATCGCGGCGATGGCCTCCCGCACGCGGGGGCTCACCCGCAGGTCCGAACCGACCAGCGTTCCGTCCACGTCGAAGGCAACGAGTTTCACGGACCCATTCGGCCCGTCTGCCCCGCTCACGGAGCCTGCCGCATCCGGGCCGTCTCCGCGTGGTGGTGCAAGCCTTCGAACTCCGCCAGAGCCGCCAAAACCGGGGCGTCGGCGCGCATCCGTTCGGCGCTGTTCTCGAGAATCGAAAAACTGCGCAAGAAATCGGCCGTGCGCAGGCCGGAGGAGAAGCGGGCCGCGCCCGACGTCGGCAGAACGTGGTTGGTTCCGGCCAGGTAGTCTCCGCACGCGACCGGCGTGTTCGAACCGATGAAGACCGCACCCGCGCTTCGTACTCGCGCAAGGTAGCGCTCCGGATCGCGTACCTGCAGCGATAGGTGTTCCGGCGCGAAGCGCTCGACCACCTCGAACAGGCGCTTGCGATTGCGCGCGTGCACGAGGTAGGTGCCGTCCTC
>JAKAPQ010000138.1 GCA_021806945.1 bacterium
TCGTCATCACCTTCGCCGCCGTGCGACCCGACGCGATCGGATGGGGCGTCGGCGGCGCGGCGGTCGCGGCGGCACTGGTCGTGCTGGCCGCCTTTCTCCTGCGTAAACCCTTCGCACGCGTACCGGAGAACGCCATGGGATTCATCGTCGGCACGATGCTGCTCTCGTTCGGCACGTTTTGGAGCGGCGATGGCCTCGGTATCGCGTGGTGGAGCGGCGAGGCGACGCTCCTGTGGATCGTCGCCGCCTATCTCGCTGCCGCCGGTCTGCTCGTCGCCCTGCTGCGAGCGCCCCACGCGGCGGAGACGCCATCGTGAAGGGTGTCTACAAGTTCGTCGTCGGCAACTCGCGCGTAACGCCGGTGGGATTGGCCGCCGCGGTGGCCGCCGCCGTCTTTCTCCGCGGTCGAGCCGGTGCCGCAGCCGCCGCCGTCTACCTGGCCATTTTAATCGGAACCCTCGTGGTGGCCGCCCTGGAAAAGCCGCAATAGCCCGTGGCTAGCGCAAAGGCGTACGCGCCATGAAACCATACGTTCGGCTTACGCATCCACTGGTGCGGGATGGCGATGGCTTACGCCGCGCATCGTGGGACGAGGCGCTCGCGCGCGCCGCCGATGCGCTTCGCTCGGCGCGCGAGCGCGGCGCAACCGGAACCTACGGAATGTTCAGCTGCTCCAAGGCTACCAACGAGATGAATTACGTTGCCCAGAAATTCACGCGTTCCGTGATGGGCAGCAACAACGTCGACAGCTGCAACCGAACTTGACACGCTCCGAGCGTCGTCGGTCTGACGGCGGTCTTCGGCGCGGGCGGCGGGACGAGCTCCTACGAGGAGATCGAGAACACCGATACGATCGTACTCTGGGGATCCAACGCGCGCGAAACGCATCCGATATTCTTCCATCGCGTCCTTAAAGCGATCCGAAAGGGCGCGAAGCTCTACGTCGTCGACCCGCGCCGCACGAGCAGCGCGCGATGGGCCGATCTGTGGCTGGCTCTGGACGTAGGCTCCGATATCGCGCTCGCGAACGCGGTCGGCCGCGAGATTCTGGCGGCCGGCCTCGAAAACCGCACCTTCATCGAGCGCGCCACGACCGGCATCGAGGAGTACCGGAAGAGCGTCGAACCGTACACGCTCGCTCGCGCGCAGCGGATCACCGGCGTGCCCGCCGAGACGATCCGCTCGTTCGCCCATGCCTACGCGCAGGCCGAACGGGCCGAGCTCTGCTGGACGCTCGGCATCACCGAGCACCACAACGCGGTCGACAACGTGCGGGCACTCATCGATCTCGCCCTGCTTGCCGGACACGTCGGGCGCTACGGTTCGGGACTCTGCCCGCTGCGCGGTCAAAACAACGTCCAGGGCGGCGGCGACATGGGTGCGATTCCCGACAGGTACCCGAGCGGCCGGGAGGTCGTCGATCCACAGGCGCGGGCGGCGTTCGAGCGAGCCTGGGGCGTACACCTGCCTGCGGAGCGCGGCTGGAATCTCTCGAAGATGTTCGAGGCGATGGAGCGCGGCGATCTCGATACGCTCTACGTGATCGGTGAAAACCCCGCTCAGTCCGACCCAGACCAAGAACGCGTGCTGCGGCTCCTACGGGGCCTAAAGTCTCTGATCGTCCAGGATATCTTCCTTACGAAAACCGGCGAGCTCGCGGACGTCGTATTCCCCGCGACCGCATCCTGGTGCGAATCGGAGGGAACCGTCACCAACAGCGAGCGGCGCGTGCAGCGCGTGCGCAAGGCGCTCGAGCCGCCAGGCGAAGCGCGCGACGATATCGCCATACTCTGCGATCTGGCACGGCGCCTCGGCAGCTCCTGGCCGACGCTCTCACCGCAAGAAGCGTGGAACGAATGCCGGAGCCTCTCCCCGTGGCACGCCGGCATGAGTTACGCGCGGCTCGAGGCGTCGGGCGGTTTGCAGTGGCCCTGCTACGACGAGCAGCATCCGGGCGAGCTCTACCTGCACGGGCGCCTCTGGGAGCGGCCCGTGCGCGGACCGCGCGCGCCGTTCAAGGCCGTCGCCCACGAGCCGCCGGTCGAAGATCTCGACGAGCGTTTTCCGATTCGCTTGACCACCGGCCGGCGGCTCGATTCGTTCAATACGGGCGTACAGAGCAGCGGATACGCCTCGCCTTTGCGGCGCGGGGAGACGGTCGACGTCTCGCCCGAAGACGCGCGCAGCTACAACCTGAGCGAGGGAGAGTTGGTGCGGTTGAGCTCGCGCCGCGGTTGCGTCGTCGCTCCGGTGCACGTCGATCCCGGCTTGAGAGCCGGCCTGGTCTTCATGACGTTCCATTTCAGCGACGACGTCGCCACCAATCTGCTGACGATCGATGCGACCGACCCACAGTCCGGCACTGCCGAGTTCAAAGCCGCGGCGGTGCGCATCGATAAAGTTGCGGCCGGCTAGGTGAGGAGCGCGATGGACCTCCATTACACGTCGGCTATCGCAACGCCGATCGAACGCGCGGCGGTCGATGCCGCCTTGGGTGCACGCGAAAACGCACGCGACCTGCTGCTTCCCGCGCTGCACGCGATCCAAGATCGCGTCGGCTGGATCGGCGAAGGCGCCCTCAACTATCTCTGCCAGCGCCTCTGCATTCCGCCTGCGGAGGCGTACGGCGTCGCTACGTTCTACGCTCACCTCTCGACCACGCGGCAGCCGCCGGTAGTCGTCCGCGCGTGCGACGACATCGCGTGCCTGGCCAACGGAGCCGATGCCGTATGTGCGGAGTTGGAGCGCGCACTCGGAGTGCCGGGAACGCCGGCTGCGAACGGCCGCGTTATGTGGCGGCGCAGCCCCTGCTTGGGATTGTGCGATCGGGCGCCGGCGGTGCTGCTTTCCCAAGCCGGCGAACTCCCCGAGCGATACGCGCTCGCACCGGCTGCGCCGCAGGATGCGGTGGCCGCAGCGCGCGGTGCCGTTCCGGAGAGGGAGTCGCTGCCCCATATCGGCGGCATGCCCTCGCGGCTGCTACGCCGCGTCGGCCGCATCGATCCGGAGAGTTTGGACGACTACCGCGCGAGCGGCGGCTACCTCGCGCTCCGGCGCGCGATCGAACTCGGCGCCGAAGGCGTGCTCCGCGAAATCTCGGCATCGAATCTCCTCGGGCGCGGCGGCGCGGCTTTCCCAGCCGGCCGAAAGATGGAGGCGGTGGCCCACGCGAGCGCGAGGCCGCACTACGTCGTGTGCAACGCCGACGAGTCGGAGCCTGGGACGTTCAAGGACCGCGTGCTGCTGGAGCACGATCCGTTCGCCGTGCTGGAGGCGCTGACGATCGCCGCCTATGCGACCGGCTGCGAACGCGGTTACATCTACGTGCGGGGAGAGTATCCGCTCGCGCTGCGCCGTATGGAAAACGCCGCCGATCGAGCGCGCAAACGCGGTCTGCTCGGCGGTAACGTCATGGGCAAGGGCTTCCGTTTCGACGTCGAACTGCGGCGTGGCGCCGGTGCGTATATCTGCGGCGAAGAGACCGCGCTCTTCAATTCGATCGAAGGCAAGCGTGGAGAACCACGAAACAAACCGCCGTTCCCAGCGCAGGCCGGACTCTTCGGAAAGCCGACGCTCGTGAACAACGTCGAAACGCTCGCGTGCCTGCCGTACGTGCTGCTTGAAGGCGGCGGCGCTTTCGCTGCGATCGGTACGCCGGGGTCGAGCGGACCGAAGCTCTTTTGCGTCTCCGGCACCGTTGAACGACCGGGACTCTACGAAATGCCCTTCGGGACCACGCTCGGCGAACTCCTTGCGGCGGCAGGCGGCATGCGCGGCGGCCATAACGCTCGCGCGATCCTCCTGGGCGGCGCGGCCGGCTCGTTCGTCGACCCGGAGGCCCTCGACCTCCCGCTGACCTTTGAAGGCGCACGAGCGGCGGGCGCCACGATCGGCTCGGGCGCCGTCCTGGCCTTCGACGACACGATCGACTTGGTTCGCATTCTGCGCCGCATCGCCGAATTTTTTCGCGAAGAGTCGTGCGGCCAGTGCGTACCGTGCCGCGTCGGAACGGTACGCCAAGAAGAGACGCTCGCGCGGCTCGCGGGCGGTACCGGCGCGAACGGTCGCGCGGCCGATGCCGCGCTCCTCGACGAGATCGCGCGAGCGATGCGCGATGCCTCTATATGCGGGCTCGGACAGACCGCCGCAAACGCGATCCAATCCGCTCTCGCCCTGCACCTGCTCGCTAGCGGAGCGAACCCGTAATGGACGCGTTTCACCCACTCCCCGCCCCCAGCCCAACCCGCACCGTCGAACTGACGATCGACGATCGCGCCGTGCGCGTACCCGAAGGCGCGACGCTGCTCGAAGCCTGCAGCGGCGCGGGCATCGAGACGCCGACGCTCTGTTATCTCAGCTCGCTTACGCCCGCCAACGCATGCCGCCTTTGCGTCGTCGAACTCGAGGGCTCGCGCGCGCTCGTTCCGGCGTGTTCGCGGACCGCCGAGGAGGCGATGGTCGTGCACACCGATAGCGAGCGCGTGCGCCACAGCCGTAAGATGGTACTGGAGTTTCTCGCTTCGTCGGTCGATCTTGCCGTCGCCCCGGATCTCGCCGGATATATGGAACGTTACGGTGCCGACGCGGGGCGCTACGGCGCGTCGGCTCGTACGGCCGCGCAGCCGGTAAGAGTCGACAACGGGCTCTACGTTCGCGATTACTCGAAGTGCGTTCTCTGCTACAGGTGCGTCGAGGCCTGCGGAACCGACGCCCAAAACACCTTTGCCATCGCAGTCGCCGGCCGCGGATTCTCCGCCGGGATCGCAACCGAGTTTGAGGTGCCGCTTCCGGACTCGGCATGCGTCTACTGCGGCAATTGCATCGGCGTGTGCCCGACCGGTGCGCTGATGTTTTCGTCGGAGTACGAAATGCGCCGAGACGGCACGTGGAATGCGAGCTCTCAAACGCAGACCGACACGATCTGTTCGTACTGCGGTGTCGGATGCACGCTGACGCTGCACGTACAGGAAAACCGCATCGTCAAGGTAACTTCGCCGGCCGATAGCGGCGTTGCGGGCGGTTCCTTGTGCGTAAAGGGTCGCTTCGGCAGCGCGTACGTTCAGCGCCGCGAAGACGATCCGGTGCGTTGATGCGCCTGGACGAGCGGCTCGGGACCGCGACTTCGGTACCCATCGTCGCGTACGATGGCGCCGCCGCGCGGCGAACGACCGACGACGTCGCGACCGAAGAACCGCTGGAGATTCGCGTGACCGCAGGAGGACAGACGCGGAGTCTTGCTATGACGATGCGGACGCCCGGCAACGACTTCGAACTAGCGGTGGGCTTTCTCTATGCCGAAGGCGTCGTTCGTTCGCTCGACGACGTGCGCGAGATCGCCTACTGCCTCGATCCCGAGGTCGATCCGGTGCAGCGCTACAACGTCGTGAACGTCGCGCTCGCGTTTATAGATCTGCCCCGCATGCAGCATCTCGAGCGGCATTTTACGATGAACAGCGCGTGCGGCGTCTGCGGCAAGGCAACGATCGATGCGCTCCGAACGGGTCGCGCGCCGCTGGACGACGGGTTCGAGATCGAGCTCGAAGCGATCCTCGCAATGCCAGAACGCATGCGATCGGCCCAGCGCGTCTTCGCGAGTACCGGAGGATTGCACGCCGTGGCGCTCTTCGATCGCTGCGGCGACCTCGTGGCGGTGCGCGAGGACGTCGGCCGCCACAACGCCTTCGACAAGATCGTCGGATGGGGGCTGATGGAAAGGCGCCTGCCGTTCTTCGATTGTGCCGCACTGGTCAGCGGGCGCGCGAGCTACGAGTTGGTGCAGAAGAGCGTGGCCGCAGGTATCTGCGTGCTTTCGGCAGTCTCCGCGCCCAGCAGTTTGGCCATAGCGCTAGCTCGCGAATTCAACGTGACGCTGGTCGGCTTCGTGCGCGGTTCGCGCTGCAACGTCTACA
>JAKAPQ010000139.1 GCA_021806945.1 bacterium
GCGAGATCATGATGCCGCCCGTCTCGGTCTGCCACCACGTGTCGACCACCGGGCAACGGTTGCCGCCGATGTGCTCGCGATACCACATCCACGCTTCGGGGTTGATCGGCTCGCCGACGGAGCCGAGCAGCCGCAGCGACGACAGGTCGTGCCTGCGCGGATACTCGTCGCCCCACTTCATGAAGCTGCGTATCGCCGTTGGCGCCGTGTAGATCGCGGTCACCTTGTAGCGCTCGACGATATCCCAGAAGCGGTCCTTGTCGGGGTAGTCGGGCGTGCCCTCGTACAGGACGCCGGTCGCGCCGTTGGCGAGGGGGCCATAGACGATATACGAATGTCCGGTGACCCAGCCGATATCGGCGGTGCACCAGAAGACGTCGGTCTCGGGTTTGAGATCGAAGATGAGGTCGTGCGTCATCGTGCAATGCGTCAGGTAGCCGCCCGTGGTGTGTTTGACGCCTTTGGGTTTGCCGGTCGTGCCACTCGTATAGAGCAGAAAGAGCAGATCCTCGGCGTTCATGCGCTCGGGCTCGCACTGCGTGGGCCGGTCTTTCACCAGATCGTGCCACCAGATATCGCGGCCCGGCTTCATCTCGACCGGATCGCCGATCCGCTTAAAGACGACACAGTGTTCGATCGAAGGCGTCTGCGCCATGGCCGCGTCGCAGTTGCCCTTCAGCGCGAGCTTCTTGCCGCGGCGCCAGCCGTAGTCGGCCGTGATCAGCGCGACGCACTGCGAATCGTTGACCCTATCGACGATCGATTCGGGCGAGAAACCACCGAAGATGACCGAATGTACCGCGCCGATGCGCGCGCACGCGAGTAACGCGACGGGCAGCTCCGGAATCATCGGCATGTAGATTGCGACGCGGTCGCCCTTCTCGACGCCGAGCGCGCGCAGTCCATTTGCGAAGCGGCAGACGTCGTCGAGCAACTGCCGATACGTAACCGTGCGCCGGTCGCCGGGTTCGCCCTCGAAATAGAAGGCGATCTTGGCGCCGGCACCGGCGCGAACGTGACGGTCCAAGCAGTTGACCGACGCGTTGATCTCGCCGTCGCCGAACCATTTCGCGAACGGCTCGTTCCATTCGAGCGTTTGGCTGAACGGCGTCATCCACTCGAGCTTCCGCGCCCACGAGGCCCAGAACGCGAGATAGTCGCGCTCGGCCTCCTCGTAGATTCCCGGCTGAGCGTTCGCTCCTGCGGCGAAGGCTGCGGATGGGGGAAAACGGCGGCTCTCATGCGAGAGCGCTTCGATAGAACTCAAGGTAGGCATTTGGGCGAATTAAAGGGAGAACGCATGCACGCCTGCCGAAAAAGTCGGCATAGGGTTGGCACTCCGGCACCAAGACTGCTAAGATAGAGGGTAATGAAATCCGGTGAAGGCGGCGGCCTCGGCAAGCGCAAGGCGTATATTCTGGCAACGGTGGTCTACGAGTACATAGCGACGGCGGAGCCCGTCGGCTCGCAGTTGCTCACGCAGAAGTATAATCTCGGCGTAAGCTCGGCGACGGTCCGCAACGATATGGCCGAACTGGAGGCGGGCGGTTACCTCGTGCAGCCGCATACGTCGGCCGGGCGCGTACCATCCGACTCGGGGTACCGCACCTACGTCGACCGCTTGATGGAGCCGGAGCTGCTCCAATCGGAGGAGCGCCATCGCATCCGCGACGAGCTGCGCGATGCCAGCCGCGAACTCGACGAGATCATCGACAACGCCACACGCCTGCTCGGGCGCCTCTCGAAAAACCTCGCCTTCGTTACCAAGCCGCAGCCTGACGCGCAGACGTTCCGGCACATCCAGCTCATCTGGTTGACCGCCCGTACCGGCGTTGCGATCGTCGTGACCTCGCTCGGGGTCGCGGCCCAGAGCATGTTCGAGCTCGCCGCGGACGCGACGCCCGACGACTTGACCCGGCTCTCGAACGCGCTGAACGCGCGTTTGGGCAACCGCGTATTGCGAGAGGTAGGCGAGGCCGAGGTTGCCGCTTCCGTCGCCGAAGCTGCGCTCGGAGAGGACGTAAAGCAGGCCGTGCTGACCGCTCTGCGCAATGCCCGCTCGGCCGAGGCCCCGACGGTCAGCGCGGCGGGAGCGCAGAACCTGCTCGATCAGCCGGAGTTCCAAGATCTGCGAAAATTACGCTCGATCTTGCGCATCGTTGAGGAGCAGAAGACGTTATACGACCTGGTGGCCGATTCGATGACTGTGGAATCGGCAAGCGTCAAGATCGGGCGGGAGTTGGGTCAGGACGAGATGACCGATTTCAGCATCGTCACCGTGCCGTACCGCTTCGGCGAGCAGGCGATCGGCATGCTGTCGATTTTGGGACCGCGCCGCATGCCGTACGGCCGGTTGATGGCGCTCGCGGCCTGTACGGCCGAGACGCTGACCGAACGTTTGGCCGACGTCGAAATAAAATGATGCCGAACACCATAACAGTGCCTTCATAACCGAATGCCCACCAAGGATTTTTACGAGATCCTCGGCGTAAGCCGCAGTGCGAGCGCAGACGAGATCAAGCAAGCCTACCGCGCGCTTGCGCGCAAACACCATCCAGACGTCGCGGCCGACAAGGCCGTTGCCGAGCAGTATTTCAAAGAGATCAACGAAGCCTACGAAGTGCTCTCCGATCCGCAGAAGCGCACGCAGTACGATCGCTTCGGCACGACCGGAAACGGCGCGGCGGGCGGTTTCGGCGATTTTGGATTCGGCTCGGGCTTCGGCGCGGCGGGGTTCGGCGACATCTTCGATATGTTCTTCGGAGACGCGCGTGCGGGAGCGGCCGGAGAGCGGCAGGCGCGGCGTGCCGGTCCGGCGCGCGGCTCCGATCTGCGCTACGATCTCGAGATAACGTTGCCCGAAGCGTTCGCCGGCGCGACCAAAGAGATCGGCTTCAACCATCTCGCGCAGTGCGAAGCCTGCAAGGGCTCGGGTGCCGCCCCCAACACCCTTATCGTGGCCTGCGACCGCTGCTCGGGCAGCGGCGTGATGCGCATGGTCCGGCACACCCCGCTCGGTCAGTTCGTGACGCAGTCCGCGTGCAGCAAATGCGGTGGTGACGGCCAGGTCATCCAGGCGCCGTGCGAGGCGTGCGGCGGACGCGGACGGCGCGAGGTCGAGCGTAAACTCACCGTGAAAGTGCCGGCCGGCATCGATGACGGCAGCCGCATTCGGATCTCGGGCAGCGGCGAAGCCGGTATACGCGGCGGGCCGCCGGGCGATCTCTACGTGTATTTGAGCGTCGCTCCGCATCCGGTCTTCAAGCGCGACGGGCACGATACGTACGTCGACGTTCCGATGAGTTTCCCACAGGCGGCGCTGGGCGGGACGATCGTCGTGCCGTCGCTCGACGGCGATATCCCGCTGAACGTCCACGCGGGAACGCAGAGCGGTACGGTCTTTCGGATGCGCGGACACGGCATGCCGAGCGTGCGCGGGTCGCAGCGCGGCGACCACGTCGTTACGGTGCATGTGATGGTTCCACCCAAGTCAAACAAACGGCAGCGCGAGTTGCTCGAAGAGTACGCACGTGCCGGCGGCGATCGTATCGACGACGACAAGACGTTCTTCGAGAAGTTCAAAGAAGCGTTCCGACCGGAGTAGATTCGTGAGCGGCGAGCGCTTCTTTGTCGAGGGCGTACGGTCGCCGGGCGACGTCGTGGCGCTCGGCGGTTCGGACGCACGTAAGATCGTAACCGTCTTGCGCAAGCGCAGTGGCGACGCGGTCGAAATCGTGGATTCGACCGCGACCGCTTACGCCGCGCAACTCGAGATCGAACGCCGCGCCGTGCGCGTGCGCGTGTTGGCTCCCATGCGCGCGAACGCACCCATCCGTAGCGCAGTCGAGGTTACTGTCGCGCAGGCGATCCCGAAGGGGCAGAAGATGGATTTCGTCGTCGAAAAACTCACGGAGCTCGGCGTCGGATCGATCCTACCCTTCGCGTCGGAGCGCTCCGTCGTTACCGGTTCCGGCATGGCGAAGATCGAACGCTGGAGACGCCTGGCCCGCGCGGCGGCCGCACAATGCGGGCGGTGCGAGATCCCGCCCGTTGAGGAGCCGCTGAACTGGAACGAGTTGCTCGCGCGCTTTCCGAGCTACGACCGCGTGCTCTTTCCGTGGGAGCTCGCAGAGCCGGCACCCCTTCGCCACACGCTCGCGGCGGCGATCGAAGGCGCCTCTCGCATTCTCGTCGTCGTCGGCCCGGAAGGTGGCTTCACGCACGACGAAGCTCGCCTGGCCGCCGCAGGCGGCGCAGCCGTCCTCTCGTTGGGACGGCGCATCCTTCGCAGCGAAACTGCGGGGCTCGTCGTATTGGCAGCGATCGCCTTCCTGACCGAAAGCTGACGGACCGCTCGCCGTAGAGCAACGGAATACAGGTCGGGCCCGTCGTATAGAGCCTCATCAGCAATGGGCAATCTCGCGTTTTCGATGGTCGTCCCTACATACAACGAAGCCGGTGGAATCGAGCGGCTGATTCGGTCGCTCGACGATATCTTCCGTCGCGACGGCTTGGACGGCGAGATCGTCGTCGTCGACGATAATTCGCCGGACGGAACCGGAGCGATCGTCGACCGCCTCGCCGCGGAGCTGCCCGTGCGATGCCTGCACCGGCCCGGGAAGTTGGGGCTTTCGAGCGGCGTCATCGACGGCTGGAAATTCGCGCGGCCGGAATCGCAGGCCCTCGGAGCGATGGACGCCGACTTCAGCCACGACGTCGACATCCTTCCCAAGATGGTAGCGGCGCTGGAATCCGGCGAATACGGGCTCGCGGTCGGGAGCCGCTACGTTGCCGGCGGCGGCATAACGAACTGGCCCTGGACGCGCATCGTGACATCGCGCGTCGCGTGTCTGCTGGCCTCGCCGCTGACGCGCGTTAAGGACATCACCAGCGGGTATTTCCTCGTTCGCCGTGAGGCGCTTGACGGCGTTCGGCTCGATCCGATCGGCTTCAAGATCGGGCTCGAAGTGGTAGCCAAGGCGCATTACGGAAAGGCGATCGAGATACCGTACGTCTTTACCGACCGCGTCGTGGGCGAGTCGAAGCTCAACGAGAAGGAGATATTCAACTATCTGCGGCAGCTGCGGCGGCTGTATGCGGCGCGCTTGTTTCCAAAGGCCGGCAAAGACTGATGCCGATGCCCGAATGGCTGCGGCGGCGCCGAAGTAAGAATCAGAACGACGGAGCTGCTCTCTGGACGAGATGCGTGAAATGTGCCGAGGTGCTCTATCGCCCCGATCTGGCGGCTAACCTCTGGGTCTGCACGAAATGCGGTTACCATTTTAGAATGAATGCATTCGATCGCATCAGCACGATCGTCGACAACGACTTCGTCGAGATCGGCAACGAGGTGCAGTCAGGCGACCCGCTCGAATGGGTCGATAAAAAGAGTTATCCGGCCAAACTCGCCGCCGACCGCGAAAACTCGCAGCTCGGTGAGGGCGTCGTCTGCGGCTTCGGAACGCTGACGGGTCGCGACATCGCGCTCGGGGTCATGGACTTTCATTTTCGCGGCGGTACGATGGGTACGGTCGTCGGCGAACGCATCACCATGCTGCTCGAGGGGGCGCGCAAGCGCCGCATTCCGTGCATCATCTTTACCGCATCGGGCGGCGCACGCATGGAAGAAGGCATGCTGGCACTAATGCAGATGGCGAAGACGACGGCGGCGGTCGCCCGCTTCATGGACGACGGCAACCTCTTCGTGACGGTGCTGACCGATCCGACGAGCGGCGGGGTCTCGGCATCCTTTGCGTTTCAATCCGACGTGATCGTAGCCGAACCAAAAGCGATGATAGGCTTCGCCGGGCGGCGCGTCATCGAACAGACCATTCGGCAGAAGCTGCCCGATCAGTTCCAGACGGCAGAGTTCTTGCTCGAGAAGGGGCA
>JAKAPQ010000140.1 GCA_021806945.1 bacterium
TCGGATCGGGCGGCGGCGGCGTGCTGCTGCACGAGGCGGTCGGACACGGCCTCGAAAGCGATTTCAGCCGCCAAGGCGTCTCGCTCTACAGCGGCCGCGTCGGCCAGCGGGTTGCGAGCGAGCTCGTCACCATCTACGACGACGGCAACCTCGCAGGCGAGCGCGGCAGCCTCTCCGTCGACGACGAAGGCAACCCCGGCAGCCATAAGGTGCTGGTGGAGAACGGCATTCTGCGCGGATACATGCAAGATTACCTAAACGGCAGGTTGATGGGTACCGCGTCCACGGGGAGCGGAAGACGCCAATCGTTTCGCTCGATGCCGCAGCCGCGGATGTGCAACACGTACATGCCAGCCGGAACGTCGACCGTTGACGAGATCGTCCGGTCGACCAAGCGCGGAATCTACGCAAAATCCTTCGCCGGCGGACAAGTCGAGATCAGCAAGGGCGACTTTGTTTTTATGATCGCCGAAGGATATCTCATCGAAGACGGTCGCGTTACGTCCCCGGTCAAGAACGCGACGATCGTCGGGAACGGACCCGAGGTGATGTCGAGCGTGGTCGCGGTCGGCAACGACAGCCGCTTGGCAGGCGGCCATTATACCTGCGGCAAGGGCGGGCAGTACGTGCCGGTTGGAGTCGGCATGCCGACGGTAAAGATCTCCTCGATAACGGTCGGCGGATCCGATCTTGGCTGACGCGCGGCGCGCCGACGGCGCATCGGAGCTCGAGCGTGCGCACGCGGCGGTCGAAACGGCGATGCAAGCCGGCGCGACGCAAGCCGAAGCCACACTTACCGTCAGCGAGCATTTCACCGCCGAAGCTCGCGACCGCACGTTGACGAAGGTGGAACGGTCGACCGGCAAGATGCTGCAGATGCGCATCTTCGTAGGCGGGCGCAAGTCCTCGCTAACATCCTCCGATTTCGATTCGGCGCGCCTGCGAGCGGCAATCGAACGGGCGGTCGCGCAAGCCCGCTACGTGCAGAGCGATCCGCTGGCCGGGCTTCCGGATCGGTTAGAGACGCCTCCTGCGTATCGCGACGATCTCGACTTGTTCGCATCGGCGGTTGCCGAGCGGACCGCGCAAGAAAAGGCGGAAGAGGCCGTCGCACTCGAACGGCGGATCAGGGAGATCGACGCGCGCATCGAAAACAGCAACGGCTCGTCGGTCGGCGACGCGAGCGCGACGGTTGCCTTCGTCAACTCCCTCGGCCTCAATGGCTCGTATCGCTCGACGCGGGTGAATCGCTCGAGCAGTCCGGTGGCTCACGATGCCGGAAACAAACGCACCGGCGCCTACGGTACCGCCGCACGCAGCCTCGACGACCTCGAAACCGTCGATGCGGTCGCACGTGCCGCGGTGCGCCGAACGGTCGAACTCTTCGGCGCGCGCAAGCCGCCGACGATGCGGGTGCCGGTCATCTTCGAACGCGACGTTGCGGCCAGCGTCGTGGCCGACCTCTTCGCGGCCTTGAACGCGGCCAACGTTGCCACGGGCAACTCGTGGCTGGCCGATCGCGCCGGCGAACGCATCGGAAGCGATCTGGTGCGGATCGTAGACGACGGCTGCCTGCCCGGCCGGCTCGGATCGTCGCCCTTCGACGGCGAGGGCGTTCCGACGCGCCGAACGGTCGCCGTCGATCGGGGAGTCCTCCGAACGTTCCTCTACGATACCTACTATGCGCGCAAACTCGGAGCTCGCACGACGGCCAACGCGGCCGGCGGAGGCATCGGGCCAAACAATTTCTATCTCGAAGCCGGTGCAGGTTCGCTCGAGGATCTTATCGCCGCGACTCCACGCGGCGTGCTCGTTCTTGATACGATCGGCTTTGCGGCCGAGCACGCGAGCGGGATGTACAGCCGCGGAGCCCGCGGGTTCTACGTCGAAAACGGCGAGCTGGCCTATCCGATCGACGGATTTACAATCGCCGGCACGTTTGCCCAGATGCTCGCAGGTGTGGACCGTGTAGCCGGTGATCTTCGCTTCGACGCCTCCGTCGTCTCGCCGTCCTTTCGCGTTGCAGAGATGACGATTAGCGGCACATAATCCTAAGAGACCACATCGAAGTGGATGAAAATGCGCCAGGGCCGAAGGCCGGGGGCCCCAGGGGCTTAGCCGACGGGGGCGCGCAGCGCGGATGCGCCATTTTGACCATGAAAATGCGCGAGGGCCGAAGGCCGGGGAGCCCGGCGGCGGCCGACGAAAAGAGGAAAGATGTCACCGGAAGTAGCCATTGGGTTTACGCTCATCATGCGGGTCGAGATGCCGAATACTCCTGGAGCCTTCGGCCAACTGGCTTCGACCATCGGGGACGCCGGGGGGGTCATCTCGGCCGTCGACATGCGCTCCGTGACGCGGGCGAACGTCGTGCGCGACGTGACCGTGAACGTGAGTTCGGATATGAACGGCAAGGCGGTCCGCGCGGCCGTAGAATCGATCGGCGGCGTCAAGGTCGTCAGCGTTTCGGACAGCACCTTCCTCGCGCATCTTGGCGGCAAGATCCAAATCGAACTCAAGATCCCGGTGAAGACGCGCCAAGACCTTTCGACGGTCTATACGCCCGGCGTCGCGCGCGTCTCGATGGCGATTGCCGCCGATCCCAGCAAGGCCTTCGCGCTCACGATCAAGCGTAACACCGTCGCGGTCGTCACCGACGGGACTGCGGTGCTCGGCCTAGGCGATATCGGCCCGTACGGTGCGGCCCCGGTGATGGAAGGCAAAGCGATGCTTTTCAAGCAGTTCGCAGGCATCGATGCCTTCCCGATCTGCCTGGATACGAAAGACGTCGACGAGATCGTCGAAACCGTCGTTCATATCGCGCCGATCTTCGGCGGCATCAATCTCGAGGACATCAGCGCTCCGCGCTGCTTCGAGATCGAGCGGCGCCTTATCGAAGCGCTGGATATCCCGGTCATGCACGACGACCAGCATGGGACGGCGGTTGTTATTTTGGCGGCGCTCATCAACGCGGCCAAAGTGGTCGGCAAGCGGATGGAGGATCTGCAGGTCGTCGTCGCCGGCAGCGGTGCGGCGGGAACGGCGACGATCAAGATGCTGCTGGGAGCCGGGGTCCGCGACGTGATCCCCGTCGATCGCGCCGGCGCGCTCAACCGCGACGAACGCTACGACAACTCTCATTGGCGCTGGCTCGCCGAACACACCAACCGGGAGAACCGGCGCGGCTCGCTGCACGAAGTCCTGCGAGGGGCGGACGTCTTCATCGGGGTCTCGGCGCCGGGCATCCTGCAGCCCGAGGACGTGCGGGCGATGGGCAAAGACCCGATCGTCTTCGCGATGGCGAACCCCACGCCGGAGATCATGCCCGACGCGGCCGCTCCTTACGTTGCGGTCATAGCGACCGGCCGGTCGGATTTCCCGAATCAAGTGAACAACCTGCTCTCCTTTCCGGGAATCTTTCGAGGCGCCCTCGATTGCCGCGCTCGCCGGATCACCGAGAACATGAAGCTGGCGGCGGCCAAGGCGATCGCCTCGATGGTGGGCGACGACGAACGTAGTTCCGAATACATCATTCCGAGCGTCTTCGATACGAGGGTGGTCGAGGCCGTAGCCAAAGCCGTCGCGCAGGCGGCCGTCGACGAGGGAGTATCCCGCCGGCAGTTCGTGTTGACCGAAGGTGAAGATATCACCGCATCTGCATAAGAGGAGAAGAGCATGGCGCTGGCACGGGTTCTCGTCATCGAAGATGACGACGACGTGGCGAAACTCGAGCAGACGGTGCTCGAGCGCGCGGGGTACGAAGTCCGCGCCGTTCGCACCGGCGCCGATGGGCTCGAACAGGCTGACGTTTACAAGCCGGACGTCGTTATTTTGGATATCGGGCTCCCCGACATCTCCGGACTCGACGTCTGCACCTCGGTCTCAAACTCGAGCAATGCGTTCATTCTCATGGTCAGCGGGCATTCGCGCGAGCAGGACGTATTGCTGGGGCTCGGTCTGGGCGCCGACGACTACGTTACCAAGCCGTTCTCCGGCAACGAGCTCGTCGCACGTATCGCGTCGTTCTTGCGGCGGCGCGAAAAGAGCGCAAAGAAAAAAGACGAGCCAGGCATCCTGCAGATCGGCTCCGCAAGACTCGTTCGCGATTTTCATACGCTCAGTATGGACGCGAAGACGGTTGCGCTCACGGCCCTCGAGTTTCGCTTGATGTGGTACCTGGCCGAAGCCGAGGGGCGCTTGCTCACGCGCGGGCAGATTCTCGAACACGTATGGAACGATACCTCCGGGGTCCCGACGCGTGTCGTCGACGTGCACATAGCGTCGCTGCGCAAAAAACTGATCGAGGTAGAGGCGCCCCTCGAAATCGCAAGCGTGCGAGGGATCGGATACCGGCTCGATCGACAATAGCGGCTGCCGCCGGCAGCGAGCCCGGGAGGTAACGCGCGCCGGGCGCCCGTAACCCTGGCCGGTGATGTCGCGACGTATCCTAGCGGCACTTTGCACCCTCGTGCTCCTCGGTGCGAATGCTCCGCAACTTACCGTCTACAGCGCCCCGGCAGCGAAACGGCCCGCCGGTGCGCCGAATCCGCGAAGGCCCTTCGATCTCATCCTGCCAAACGGGCGCACCGTCGCGCCGGTCGGCGCGAGCACCGTGGTCGGCACGAATGCGCTGGGGCTGACGCTTACGCCGGATGGCGCCTTTGCGATCGTGAGCAACGACGACGAGCTCCGCTACGGCGTGCGCAGCTACCTCGCTCGGGCCGCGCGCGGCGGCTACTCGCTGGCAGTCGTGAACGCGCGCACGATGCGGCTGGTTTCGACGTATCAAGCCCCCAAGCGGACGTTTTTCGCGGGTGTCGTGGCCTGTAAGGATCCGGCAGACCCGTCGCGGACCATCGTGCTGGCCTCTGGGGGGCCTTCAAACGGCGTCGACGTCTTCGACCTCTCGCGCTACGGGCGGCTGACCTTCGAACGTGCCATCGCCATTCCGGGGCCGGCCGATGCGCGTTTCGCGAACGATGGCCACAGTTTCCCGGCGAGCCTCGCGCTCTCCGACGATCATCGTACGGCCTACGCCGTCAACTTCTTGGGCGACACCGTGACCGCGATCGATGTCAAGACGCGCACCGTGGAGAGCACGGTGCCCGTGGGATTCTTCCCATCGGGCATCGCGGTAGCCCACGCGCGCCTCTACGTGACCGACGGTGGCCTCATGCGCTACGCGAGGCTGCCGCAGCGGACCCTCCTGCCGCCCTTCGCAAACGTCTCCCGCGCGCCGCGGCACGCCTCGGCGCTCTCGCTGCTTGGATTGGATGCGCGCGGCAACGTGCATGGCGGGCTTGCGCCCCTTCGTATGGACCGGACGCCCGACGGCGTGGAGAACGTCGGCGGGGCCGATCCGAGCGCGATCGTGCTTTCGCGGAACGGCCGGTACGCCTATGTGACGATGACGAACGTCGATCGCGTCGCAATCGTCGATCTGCGCGCCCGGCGCGTGATCGGCGGCCTCGACCTGCGGCTGTTCGACGAAGCGCCGTACGGAACGCAGCCCGATGCGATCGTCCGCAGCCCCGACGGAACGCGCGTCTATGTCGCACTTGCGGGCATGAACGCGGTTGCGGTTCTGGACTCGCGCAACCCCGCGAAACTCCACCGCTTGGGGCTGATTCCGACGGGCTGGTACCCCTCGGCGCTGGCGGTCTCCAAGGATGGGCGTTATCTCTACGTTGCCAACGCCAAGGGCCTCGGCACGGAGCCAGGGCCGGCGGGCGAGAGCGACACGATGTGGGCAACGCTGCAGCGGATCGACCTGAAATCCGTGCCGCTGGTCAAAACCACGCTATCGACCTTACGGTACTTGCGCGTGGCGCGCTTAGCCGTCAGCGAT
>JAKAPQ010000016.1 GCA_021806945.1 bacterium
CAAGGGTCGTCGATGCCGGCGGCTTGACGTGCCACAGGTATGCATCCCACGCGAAATGCCCGCGCATACCGTTCTCGCGCAAACGCACGCCGAGTTCGGTATCCTCCCACCCGTAGAGGTCGAAGCGTTCGTCGAAGCCGCCTACCGCATCGACCGCCGCGCGCGGTACGGAGACGTTGCACGTGCAGAAAAAGGCGCGCGAGTAGTTGGCGGGCGTTGGCCTGCGACGCTCCTCGTATGAGGATACGTTGAGGATCGGACCGACGACGACGAGGTCGTCCGTACGATGCGCCGCCTCGTGCGCCGCCAGCAGACCCGGCGGCGCGTACACGTCGTCGTCTACGAAAAGCAGCAAGTAGCCGCTCGCGCGCGCGATGCCGCGGTTGCGCGCAGCGCCGCGATTGGGTTCCTTCTCGAAAAGATACGTGATATCGAAGGGCAGCACGCTTCGCGCGCGCTCGACGACCTGCGCCGTCGCGTCGCTCGAACCGTTGTCGACGACGACGACCTCGAACGACGGCGCGCCGATCTGCTTGCCGAGCGATTCGAGCGCGCGTCCGAGATATTCGGCGCGATCTTTCGTTGCGATGACGATCGAGATCCGCATTAGCCTGCAAGCTCCAGAAGCGCGCCGGCCATTGCGTCGGCGGCTCCGACGTGTTCGGCGTAGAGCGCTCCAAGCGCCTCCGCCGTACGTGCCAACCACGCGCGATCGACGTAGCGGTCCAGTGCGACGCGCGCGACGCGTCCCGGCGTGAGCGTTCCGTGCCGCTCGTGGACCAGCATCTCGCCCGCATCGATGTTCGGCTGCGTGTGATACCGGTGCCGGCGCGCCACGGCTAGGACCGCCGCTCGTTTGAGAGGCGCGCCGACGAGCGGCAGGCGGTTCAGATAGGTGAGCGGTCCGTTTATGGCAATCTCCTCGGGAATGTTGAGCGGCGTAACCGCCACCGTGGGCTTCCCGAGGGCTGCGAGCTCGATGACCTTGGTGCCCGGGAGCGTGACGGTCAAGCGCGCGACGGCTGCAGCGGCCAGCGCGTCGCGTACGATCGGAAAACGCGCGCGCCCGTCGAGCGTCGCGAGGAAAGCGCCGCCCCTCTCTTCCACCATCGCACCCCGTTGGGCGAACATGCGCGGATGCCCGCCTCGCTCCACCGCGTCTCGCACGGCCTCCAGCGACGTAAACGGCGAGATGCCGAAGGCGATTGGCAACGACGGGTCTTCGGCACGCATGCGAAGAGCGACCGTGAAGAAGAATGGAACGAGATGCTCGATTTCGTAGCGCCGCGAGCCGGGCATGAAGAGCACGCCATCGAGTGGAGCGCCCTCGCCGGGCGAATTGGCGGCCTCCAGTAGGGCGCCGTCGATGACGAGATTGCCGACGCGAAGGATGCGTTCGGCCGGCGTTCCCCACGCCAGCAGTTGGGTGTCGTTGGCCGCGTCGACCGAAAACGCGCGCGCGAATCTGCGCGCGTAGCGCCGCCGCGAAAACTTATAGGTCGTCGCGGCACCGCCCAAGCGCGCGTGCAGCCGAACCGCATGCATCAAGTCGCCGCCCAGATACTGCACCACGTCGACGCTCGCGGGAAGCCCCTCCACGCGGCCTCCGAGCGCGACCTTCACGTATTCCTTTGGTTCGTAGACGCGAGCGGCGGGGAAGAGCGCGCGCGCCACCGCAGCCTCGGCGCCGGTCGCGTAGTCGTCGGGAACGCAGAACAGGTGAACCTCGGTCGCCGGAGCGCGGGCGTAGAGCCGGCGCAGGAGCGGCCGAAGCCAGCCGGCCGTCTCGCCCGGTCCGTTCACCGTCAGCGCGATGCGCACGGGTGCGGCTTACGCATAGAGCGCGAGGATGCGCGCGATCGTATCGGTCGTGCTCGCACCCTCGAGGTGCGGTGCGAGCGCGATCGTGCCGCCGTACCGCAGCACCACGTCGCGCTCTGGTAACTCATCTTCTCGGTACTGCGCGCTCTTCACATGCACGTCGGGCCGAATGCGTTCCAAAAGCACTTCGGGCGTGCGTTCCGCGAAGCCGACGACGACATCGACGCTGCGCAGTGCGGTTAGAATACGCGCGCGTTCGTCAAAGGGAACGATGGGCCGCTCCGCGCCTTTGAGCGCGCGCACCGATGCGTCGGCGTTCAGACCCACCACCAGAGCGTCGCCGCACGCCCGCGCCCATGCCAGATACGCAACGTGACCGGCGTGCAGCACGTCGAAGCAGCCGTTTGTGAATACGACGCGTTTGCCCTCGGAACGCAGTGCTTCGCGCCACGCGGATGCGGCCGCCGCGTCGAGTACGCGGCCGAAATAGGCGGCGCTGCCGCGCTCGTCTTCGAACATATTAGGACTTCGCCTCCGAGGCGAGCGGCATCCCGCGCTCGACCAGCGCCAGGATCTCCTCGGCGGATGCCGTTGCCGTGCCGAGCTTTTCGACGACGGCGCCGGCGGCAAAATTGGCCATCTGCATTGCGATCCCGATACGCGCTCCGGCGGCAAGCGCCAGCGCGAGCACCGCGATAACGGTATCGCCCGCGCCGCTCACGTCGAAAACCGTGCGGGCGACCGACGGGATCTGCAGGCGCTCGCCGTCGCGGCCGAGGAGCGCCATCCCGGCTTCGCCTCGCGTGATCACGACGTAGCGGCATCCCAGCGTCTGCAGCAGGAACCTGCCCGCTCGTTCCAGCGACGCGTCGTCGACGAGCGCCGTGCCGCCGGCGAGCGCGGCTTCCTGCGCGTTGGGCGCGACGCACGTAACGCCCGCAAAGAGCGCCAGGTTTTGCGGTTTTGGATCGGCTAGCACGATGGGGCAGAGCAGTGCAGCCTCGACGATATCGCGCGAGAGCAGCCCCTTGGCGTAATCGCTCAGTATGACGGC
Source organism: bacterium (assembly GCA_021806945.1). Taxonomy (GTDB): domain Bacteria; phylum Vulcanimicrobiota; class Vulcanimicrobiia; order Vulcanimicrobiales; family Vulcanimicrobiaceae; genus JAJYFL01. Next base: position 2,876 of record JAKAPQ010000016.1, read on the forward strand.
ATCGGCGTCGCGCGCCCGTTCGCGCACCATGGCGCAGAGCCGTTCGCGGTCGCTCGGCTGCAACGGCGCGGTAGACTCCCAGTCGGCGCGCACCACCTGCTGATTGTGCGCCACGACGCGCGTCTTGCGCGTGGTCGGCCGGTCGGCGACCGCCAGCAGACCGTCGCGGGCGACGTGCTCGCGTTCGAGCAGATCCGAAACGAAGTGCGCGAACGGATCGGTGCCGATCGCCGAAACGAACGCAACCTCGGCCCCCAGCGCGCGCAAGTTATTGGCGACGTTACCCGCCCCGCCGAGCGTGAACGAGTGATTGGTCACCGCGACGACCGGAACCGGTGCCTCCGGCGAGATGCGCGCGACGGTTCCCCAGATCCACTCGTCGACCATCACGTCGCCGACGACCAAGACCCGGCGGCCGCGCATCCGTGCGAAGAGCGTTCGTGCGTCGGGCGGCGCGAGGAGCTGCGTCTGCCTCATGCGCTCAGAACTCGAAGACGATCCGCTGCTCGACCAGATCGCAGACGACGTGGGCAAACGTTTGATGGACCTCTTGCACGATCGCCGAATAACCGTTGGGACCGATCAGCGCGAAATCGGCGGCGCCGGCGGCCGGACCGCCGCCGTTGCCGGTAAACGCAACGGTGACGGCGCCACGCTTGCGGGCTTCCTGCAACGCGAGCACGATGTTCTTCGAGGTGCCGCTGGTCGTCATGCCGACGACGACGTCGCCCGCGCGCGCGAACGCTTCGATCTGGCGGGCGAAGACTGCATCGTAACCGAAATCGTTGCCGATCGCCGTAAGGGTCGACGTATTAACGGAGAGCGCCTCGCTATACAGGCCCGGACGGTCGCGCAGGAAGCGTCCGCTCAGCTCGGCTGCCATGTGCTGCGCCTCGGCCGCGCTGCCGCCGTTGCCCATCCAGAGGATCTTGTTGCCGCGGCGCAGCGCCTCGACCATCGCGTCCGCGATCGCCTCGACTTGCTCGCGGTAATGCGGTGCGTCGTAGATGCCGCGCCGGTCCGCCATCAGCTCGTCGAAGCTGCGTCTGCCCTTGACGTCTACGGTTCGATCCAAAACATCTCCTGACCGAGCGATACCAATTCGCCGTTTTCCGGAATGATGCGGGTCACCACGCCGGCGTAATCGCTCGTGATCTCATTGAAGAGCTTCATGGCTTCGAGGACGCACAGCACGTCGCCGATCTCCACGCGGTCGCCGACCGTAACGAAGGGCTCGGCGTCGGGTGAGGAAGACCGATAAAAGACACCGACCAGCGGGGCGGTCACCCGCTTGGCGCTCCCCGGCGCTACTGCCGGAACGCCGGGGAGGCCCGGCGCGGCGGGCGCGCCGGATACCACCGGGACTGCGGCTGCGCCGGGCTCGCGCCGCACCAATTCGTAGGTTCGGTCGCCAACCGTCACCTTCAAAGCGTCGAGGTCGTGCGCGTGCATGATCTCGAGCAGCCGCTCGAGGGTCTCGATCTCTTCCATCACCGCCCCTCTTCCACGAGGGAGGCCGCGCGCTCTTCTACGAAACCGAGAGGCAGCTGCTCGTCGCGGCGCCGTTCGAGATCGCGCAGAATGATTTCGCCGGCGGCCAGCTCGTCGCTGCCCAAAATAAGCGCGTAGCGCGCGTTGTTGCGGTCCGCCAGCTTCAAATGCGCGAGCAGCTTGCGGTCTTCGTAGTCCGCGAAGACCGGCACTCGCACCGCACCGCGCAACCGGGCCACGAGCGGAACCAAGGCTGCTCGCGCGTCCGCGCCGAGCGCGATGGCCTGAATGCCGTCGCGGCCGCCCTCTCCTGTGAAGCCCATCGCTTCGAGGATCATCAGAAAACGTTCGAGCCCCAGGGCGAAGCCGACGCTCGGCACGTCGGGGCCGCCCAGCGACTTCACCAGGTTGTCGTACCGTCCGCCGGCGCAGACCGTGCTCTGCGCGCCCAGCGCATCCGAAACGAACTCGAAGACCGTGCGCGTGTAATAGTCCAGGCCGCGCACGATGCGTGGATCGACAGCGTACGGGATGCCCATCGCATCCAGATACCCGCGGACCCGCGCGAAGTGGGCGCGGCACGCGTCGCACAGCACGTCGGCGAAGCTCGGAGCCGAATCGAGAAACGGCCGGTCCTCGGGCGCCTTGCTGTCGAGCAGCCGCAGCGGATTGCGTTCCAAACGGCGCTGCGAATCCTCGCTCAGCGCCCCGTGGTGCGGGCGGAAGTGCGCGAGCAGCGCCTCCCGGTAACGCGGGCGGCAGGCCTCGTCGCCGATGGAGTTGAGGTGCAGCGCGACGCCGGCCAGGCCGTAGGACTGCATCAGATCCCAGGCTAACGCGATGACCTCGGCGTCGGCCTCCGGGCCGCCGAAGCCGGCGCATTCGATTCCGAATTGATGTGACTGGCGGTAGCGCCCTTTCTGCGGCCTCTCGTAACGAAAGATCGGCCCGATGTAGTAGAGGCGCTGCGGGCCTTGGGAGAAGAGCCCGTGCTGCATGGCGGCGCGCACGACCGGAGCGGTCCATTCGGGTCTCAGCGTCATGCTGCGGCCGCCGCGGTCCACAAAGGTGTACATCTCTTTCTCGACGATGTCGGTCGTCTCGCCGACGCCGCGCACGAAGAGCTCGGTCGCTTCGAAGACCGGCGTGCGGATCTCCCCATATCCGTAGCGGCGGGCCAAACGGTGGATGCGCGCCTCGAGCTCCTGCCACCGCGCGGTGGCAGGCGGCATGAGGTCGGCCGTTCCGCGCGGGGCCGCGATCGTGGATGCCATGGCCTGCTCCTGTTCGCAGGCTTGCAGGCTCCCCCTGCGGGGTTGCCGGCGCGGAGCCCCGTCGTGAACGGCCTGCGTGCGCATGCGGCCGGTCGCCATCGCGGTCGTCGCGGCGATGGCCCTGGCACCGGCAACGGCGGTCCAGACCACGGTCGCCGCCGCTGCGGGAACGCTCTTCGAAAGCGTGCCGTTCGTGCTCGCGGGCCTGGCGCTGGCAGCGGCCTCGGCTCGCTGGGCAACTCGCACCGTGCCGTACCTCGGATGCGGCTGCGGAACGGGTCCATCGGCCCGCTCGCTCCCTGCGGCGCTGGCGACGTGGCTGCTCTTCGGGCCGCTCGTCGCGGCGGCGCGGCTCGCGGCCGCGGTCGCGGCCGCCTGGCTGCTGGCGCGCCGCGCACCCCGCTGCTGCAGCCACGGCGCGCACGCTCCCGGACCGGGCGAGCATTCGGCGCTCGCGCAACTGCAGTCGATCGCGCCGCTGGCGGTCGCTGGAGGCGCGGTTGCACCCGCGTTCGTCGCTTTCGCGGGCCTCGCCCACCTGCCGCCGCCGGTTGCCTTTGCCGCCGGCGCGCTTGCTGGCTTCGCAATCGCACCTTGCGCGCTCGGCGCGGCCGGTCTGGGCGCCTGCCTGCGGAGCGCGGCACCTTCGGCGGCGCTCGGTTTTCTCTGCGTAGCCGGCATCGCCGATTTGCGCGCGTTCGTGCGCCCGCGGGCGCGCCCCGAGATGCACGACGCCGTGGCCTACGCGCTGCTCGCGGCCGGATGCGCGTTCGTGGCATGGCGGGGCGGCGACACCCTCGTGCATCCGCACTTCGCGTTCCCGCTCTGGGGCTCTGCGGCCGCCTTCTCGTGGCTTGCCTGGCGCCGGCGCTTCGAACAGGCGCCACCGCTGCGCTGGGCCCCGGCACTGATGCTGGTGACAGCGATACTCGGCGCACCGGCGCCGCAGTATCACGCGACGCAGACGACGCTCGCGCGAGCCTTTGCCGGCGAACGCATCGATTTTACGGGTGTGGTCACACGCACGCTCGGCGCGACCGCGCTGGTGCGCTTCGCGATTACGTGCTGCCGCGCGGATGCTGCGCCGGTCGTGCTGCGTCTGCAGCGCGGCCTACCCGATCGCGCCGGGCCCTGGGTGCGAGCGCGAGGCGTTATCGTGCAGACGCCGGCCGGCCTGCGCCTGCGCGTCGACCGTTACCGGACGATTCCCGCGCCTGCCGATCCCTTCGTCTACCGCTGAACTTCGCAGCCCGCGAACTTTAGAGGTCGCGGCGGCGCGGTTCGAGCAGCTCGATGGGAATACCGTTCGGGTCTTCGACGAAAGCGATCGCGCGCGTGCCGCCGGGGGCCTTGTAGGGCTCCTTGAGGACCGTTACGCCCTTTGCTTTGAGCGTGACGACGTATCCATCGAGATCGCCGTCGGCTTCGATGGCGAGGTGCTCGTAACGATTGCCGAGTTCGTACGGCGGATGGGCTTCCAGGTCGTACACCAGCTCAACGTACGCGTTCCAATCGTGGCCGACGAACGCCATGTCGGCGTTGCCCGGATAGTGATACGGCCCGTCCAGCAAGCGCAACCCAAGCTTCCCGGTATAAAAATCGATCGACTCCTGCATGTCGTTGACGAAGATCGAGGTGTGTAGAAAACGCGGCATCGACAACCTCCTAGTGCAAAAAATAGCGGTGTGACGCGAAGATCAGCGATACGCCCGCGCGATCCGCGGCGCCGATCACCTCCGCGTCGCGCACGGAGCCTTCGGGCGCGATGATCGCCGTGCACCCCGCTGCGGCCGCAGCTTCGAGCCCGTCCGCGAACGGAAAGAAGCCGTCGCTCGCACACGCGGCGCCGTGCGCGAATTCGCCCGCACGCTGCCCGGCGATCTGCACGGCGCTCACGCGGTTGGTCTGGCCCGCGCAGATGCCGCGCGTCACGCCGTCCTTCACGACCGCGATGCCGTTGCTCTTGACGTGGCGCACGACGTCCCAAGCGAAGGCGAGGTCGTGCCATTCCTGCGCCGACGGCTGGCGGCAGCTCACGACGCGCCACGACTCCGGCCGGAAGCCGGGCTCCTCTTCCTCGACCAGTACCCCCCCGAGCGCGCTGCGCACGCGCAGCTCGCGCTGCAGCTCGTCCGGCAGCCCCGGACTGTAGCGCATGATGCGCAGGTTTTTCTTGCGCGCCAGCAGGGCCAGGGCGTCTTCGTCGAACTGCGGCGCGGCGACGATCTCCAGAAAAAAGCGCGCGAGCGCCTGCGCGGCCGCCACGTCGACACGCGCGTCTACGGTGACGACGCCGCCGAAGGCCGAGACCGGGTCGGCCGCCAGCGCCTCGCCGACCGCTTTGGCCACGGTCGAGCGTTGCGCGACGCCGCACGGTACCGTATGCTTTACCACGGCGGCACGCACGAACCGCTCGCGGCGCGAGCCAAACTCCGCCCCGAGGGGGGCGCGGGAAAGCAGCCGCAGCGCCGCGTCGAGATCCAACAGATTGTTGTACGAAAGCGCTTTGCCGTGCAACTGTTCGGGAAGCCGCCCGCGCCGGCTCAAGTAGAAGGCCGCGCGCAACTGCGGGTTGGTGCCGTACCGCAACCGCTGCGCGAGCGGCATCGTCAAGAGCAGCGAGCCCGGCAACTCGCTCGGCAAGAACGCGCCGCCGCCGGCCAAATAGTGTGCGATCGCCGCGTCGTACTCTGCGGTGCGCTCGAACGCCGCGATCGCGAAGCGGCGGCGCAAACCTGCGCCGGGCCCGCCCGCCGCACGTGCGGCGAGGAACGCATCGTATTGCGAGGGATGGCTCAAAACACAGACGCGCTCGAAGTTCTTGGCGGCCGCCCGCAGCAGCGCCACGCCGCCGATGTCGATCTGCTCGATCGCCTGCGCGAGCGTCGTGCCGGGCTCGGCAACGGTGGATTCGAACGGATATAGATTGACGACGACCGTCGAGATCGCCGGTATCGCCCGGGATCGCGCTTCCCGAACGTGCTCTGCGTTTTCTCGGTCCATCAGGATCGCGCCGAACACCTTCGGGTGCAGGGTTTTCACGCGGCCGCCGAACAGCGCAGGAAACTCCGTCAAGCGCTCGATTTCAAGCGCATCGATGCCGCGCGCGTTCAGAAACTCGCGCGTTCCGCCGGTCGCGTAGATGACGGTGCCCCGCTCGACCAGCGCCCGCGCAACCACGTCGGCTCCCTCCTTCTCCGAAAGCGAGAAGAGCGCTGCGTCAGGCAAGCGCCGGCTCTCCCTCACGCGGCGAGAGCTGCGCGGAGACGATCGAACTGACGCCGGGTTCGCCCATCGTTACGCCGTACATGCGTTCGGCCACCTCCATCGTCTGCTTGTTATGCGTGACAACGATCATCTGCGCGTCGCCTGCGAGCTCTCGCACCATCTGCGAGAATCGCTCTACGTTCGCATCGTCCATCGCCGCATCGACCTCGTCGAGCAGGTAGAAGGGCGACGGACGGACGGCAATGAGCGCGAAGATCAGCGCGGCGGCGGTCATCGCGCGCTCGCCGCCCGAAAGGGCCGCGAGCGGCATCGATTTCTTGCCGGGCGGCTGAACCGCAATTTCGATACCGGTCTCCGAGAGATTTTCGGGATTGGTCTGCCACATCTTCGCTTGGCCGCCCGGAAACAGTTTGACGAACGTCTGCGCGAAAGCGCTGGCGACGGCTTCGAACGTTTCGTTGAAGCGTACCTGCGTCTGCTGTTCTATTTCGCGGATCGACTGCAGCAGCGTCTCTCGCGCGCGGGTGAGATCGTCCAGTTGCTCGCGCAGAAACGTCTCGCGCCGCGCGAGCTCGTCTCTATCCGCTTCCGCGTTCAGATTGACGTTCGAGAGGCGCGCCAAGTCCTCGCGCAGACGCGGGAGTTCCTCGGCGACGCCGTCGGGCTCGCCGGCATAGCGCCCCTCCACGTCGCGGCATTCGTCGTCGGTTGCGGGATTCTGCGCGAACTGCGAAACGAGCATGCCGAGCTCGGCCTCGATCTCGGCCAAGCGCGTGCGATGGCGTTCGCCGCCCGCCGCCGCCTCGCGTTCTTCGAGCTCGGCGCCGCGCGCGTCCGATTCGAGCCGGATCAAATCGGCGGCGAGGCGCTCGCGCTCCTTACGCGCCGCCTCGAAAGCGGCGTCGCTTCCCGCCGCGCCGGCACGCAGCTCTTCGACGTGCGCGCCGGCGCGGTCGGTTTGCGATGCGAGTTGCGCGATCTCGGCGAGCATCCGTTCGCGCGCGCCGCGAGCGCGCGCCCCATCGGCGTCGAGGATGCCCAAACGCGCTTTCGCTCCGTCGCGCTCGGCGCCCAGCGCCGCATACCGCTCGCGCAGGTCGCCGGCGAGCGCGGCGGCGCCCGACCGAACCGTTTCGGCTTCGGCGATACGCTCGCGGGCGCGAGCGAGCTCCGCCTCCAGGCGCACGCGCTCTTCGTCGCTGCGCGCTTCCTGCGGGCGCACGTTCTCGAGTTCCCGCTCTCTGGCGCGCGCCTGCCGAGCGCGCAGCATCAGATCGGCGACCAGCGCGCGCGCTGTTTCGTGCTCGGATTGCATGCGCTCGATCTCGGCGCTCAAGTTCACCAACTCCGCGCGTACTTCGGCGATCTTCAGCTCGGTCGCGCGCAGCGTCTCTTTCGCGCCGTCCCGCAAGGCAGCCGCCTCCTCGCTGCGGCGCGCCGCCTCGCGCGCGGCGCTCTCCAAACGCTCGAGCTCGGCACGCATCTCGATCTGCCGCCCGCGCAGCGTCTGAGCCTGCGCGCGGCGCGACAGGATCGACTTCTCCCGCTTGTAACGGCCGCCGGTGATCGCGCCGCCGCCCGCGATCTGCTCGCCGGTCAGCGTCACGATGGTATCCCGCACGCCGCGGTCACGCGCGAGAGCGATGCCGGTCTGGAGCGTATCGACCACCAGGACGCTGCCGACCAGAAACTTGATGACGCTTTCGTACTGCGGCTGGGTGCGGACCAACGTGTGCGCGTAGCCGATCACGCCGCGCACCGCGCGCAGGCCGGCCGAGACCGTCTTGCCTTCGCGGCCGCCCAGCGCGTCGAGCGGCAGGAAGGTCGCGCGGCCCGTCTCCTTGACGTTTAGATAATCGATCGCGCGCTCGGCGTCCTCCGAGGTGCTCGTCACGATGTTGGAGAGGCGCGCTCCGAATGCGACGTCCATGGCACGCGCGTACTGCTCGTCGGTCGCTATCAGGTTGCTGACGACGCCTTCGATGCCGTGCAGCTCGCGGCGCTGCCAGGCCTCTACGACGGCGCGCGTCCCGGGCACGTGACCCTCGAGCGAGGCTTCCAACTCTTCGATCGTATGCAGACGCGAGGCAGCTGCGGCCACTTCGCTCGAGTATTCGCGATATGCGTTCGCCGCGTGTGAGAGATCCCTCTGGGCTTGCGCGACGGCACGTTCGGCGTCCTCCGCGCTGCCCGCCGCGTCGAAGGCCTGCGTCTCGAGCGCCGTCAGCCGCGACTCGCGCTCCCCAAAGCGGTGCGTCGCCGCACCCTGCGCTATCTCAAACTCTTCGGCGCGCGCGCGCGCTGCGTGCGCCTCGCGTTCCAAACGTTCCGCTTCGGCCCGCGCGTTCTCGCTCTGCACGCGCCGTTCGGCTCGCCGGGCCGCGTGCTCGGAGGCCGCCGCCTCGACCGCGCGCAGCTGCGTGAAGATCCGGTCTAGCGCCCCGCGCGATTCCGCAAGCGCGGCCTGCGCCCGCAGTTCGCGCTCGCGCGCGGTCTCGAGCTCGGCGGCCAGCGGTGCGATACGCCCTTCCAACTCCGCGACCGCCGCTTCGAGCGTCTCGCGTTCGTACCGTACGCGCGCCGCATCCTCGGAGATCTGCGTGCTCTGCGCTTCGAGCGCCTCGCGCCGCGCGAGCGCTCCGGCATAATCGGCCTCGACGCTCGCGAGCTGCGAGCGCAGCGACTGGCTTCGGGTGCGACATTCTTCGAGAGCGAGCTCGTGCGTGTACGCCCGCGTACGCATCTCGGCCAGCCGCGCGCGCAGCGCCGCGGCGCTGGCGGCAGCAACGCCGCGCAGCTCGTCATTTTTCCCGAGTTCCGCTTTGAGCGCCTCGCGCTCCGCGCGGCGGGAGGCGCTCGCTCGAATGTAAGCCAAAATCTCGAGATCGCGCACGCGCGCGCTCAATTTGCGGTACCGCCTCGCCCGCCGCACCTGCGTCTCGAGTTCCGGGATGCGCCGCTCGAGCTCGGCAATCAAGTCGTTGACGCGAATCGCGTTGGTTTCGGTTTGGTCCAACCGGCGTAGCGACTCGTTCTTGCGCGCTAGGAACCGGTTGATGCCGGCCGTCTCCTCGAAGAGCGCTCGCCGGTCGGTGGGCTTGCTCGTGAGCACCGCATCGATCTGACCCTGCGAGACGATCGCGTAGCTCCCCGGCCCGAGCCCCGTCCCCATCAATAGGTCCAGGATATCGCGCAGCCGGCACTGATTGCGGTTGATATAGTATTCGATCTCGCCCGCTCGGTAAGCCCGGCGCGTGATCTCGACTTCGCTGAAATCGATTGGAAGGCGGCGATCGGAGTTGTCGAAAGCGATCGAGACTTCCGCCAGTCCCAGCGGTTTACGTTTCTCGTTGCCGGCGAAGATCACGTCCTCCATCTTGCCCGAGCGCAGACTCTTGCTGCTCTGCTCGCCCAGCGCCCAGCGAAACGCGTCGACCAGGTTGGATTTGCCGGAACCGTTGGGGCCGACGATAGCGGTGATCCCGCCCGCAAATTCGAGCGTGATCGGTTCCGCGAAGGTCTTGAAGCCAAAAGTCTTGATGCGCTTGAGTTTCATCACCGATTCCGCGCCCGTAGGGCCTCGAGTGCTTGGGCGGCCGCAACCTGCTGCGCCGCCTTCTTCGACGGGCCGCTACCGCATCCGAGCGCCTCCCCCTTGACGCTGGCGTGCGAAGTAAAAACCCGGGCGTGCGGTGGACCGGCTCCCTCGTCGTAATACGCGGGCGTGCAACCGAAATGCTCCTGCGCGTACTCCTGCAGCGCGGTCTTCGCGTCGGCCTCCGCCGCCGCATGATCGACGTGTGCAATGTGCTCGCGCTCGACGAATTCGCGGGCACGCTCGAGGCCGTAGCGCAGGTAGAGCGCCGCAATGAATGCTTCGAGGGCGTCGGCCAAGACGGACGCCCGCTCGCCGCCGCCGGCCGCGCGCTCGCCCGTCCCTAGCAGCACGAGATCCGAAAAGCCGAGCCGCCTGGCGCTGCGAGCCAGCGCCGCGTCGCTCACGACTGCGGCCTTGCGTTTGGTCAGCGCGCCCTCTTCGTCGCCGGGATAGGCCGCGTAAAGATGGCTCGCCGCAACGAGGCCGAGGACCGCGTCGCCCAAAAACTCCAAGCGTTCGTTGGATCCGCCGCCCGATTCCGCTGCGGCACTCGGATGCACGAACGCAGGATCGAGCGCGTCGAGATCTTCCGCCGGAACGCCGGCCAGGTGGAGCAGCGCGCGCAGGCGGCGGCGGCGAGATTCTCCGGCCATCTCAACGCGGCCGTGCTACGACCGTACGCGGCCGAAGACCAAGACGCTATTATGGCCGCCGAAACCGAAGGAGTTCGAAAGCGCCGCGTTCACCGTGGCCTTGCGCGCGACGTTCGGGACGTAATCGAGCGTGCAGTCCGGATCGGGTACGTCGTAGTTAATCGTTGGCGGCAGGATACCATCGTGAATGGCCATCACGGTCGCTACGCCTTCCAGGCCGCCGGCCGCGCCCAGCGCGTGTCCGTGCATCGACTTGGTCGAGCTCACCGCCACCCGTGCATCCGGCCCGAAGACCCGCTCGATCGCCTGCGATTCGGCAACGTCGCCCTGCTGGGTCGACGTACCGTGCGCGTTGATATAGTCGACGTCGCCCGGCTTCAGGCCCGATTTTGCAAGGGCGCGCCGCAGCGCGAGTTCGACGCCGTGGCTCTCGGGATCGGGTGCCACCAAGTTGTACGCGTCGGCGGACTGCCCGTAGCCGAGGAGCTCGCAGTAGATCTTGGCTCCGCGCGCTTGGGCGTGCTCGTATTCCTCGAGCACGAAGATGCCCGCTCCCTCTCCGAGAACGAAACCGTCGCGCTCCTTGTCGAACGGCCGACTCGCCTTCGTCGGCTCGTCATTGCGCGTCGAGAGCGCCTTCATCGAACAAAACCCGCCCACGGCGAGCGGAGATATCGTGGCCTCGGTTCCGCCGGCGATCATGGCGACCGCATCGCCGTTGGCGATGAAGTTATACGCCGTGACGATGGCGTCGTTGGCGCTCGCGCAGGCGCTCGCCGTGCTGAACAGCGGGCCGCGAAAACCATGCTGCATCGAGATGTGCGCCGGAGCGGCATTGGCCATCAGCATCGGGATGAAGAAGGGCGTCACCTTCGACCAGGTGCCGTTCTTGGCGGCGATAACCGAGTTGTGCCAAAACGTCAGGATCCCGCCGATCCCCGTGCCGAGCACCGATCCGACAGACCGTTTGAACGCATCGTCCTGCGGGAGAGCGGCGTCTTCGATCGCCTCCCGAGCGGCCACGAAGGCGTAGAGGGAGAAGCGGTCCATGCGCTTAGCCTCTCTCCGGCCTACGAGCGCCTCCGCGTCGAAGTCCTTGACCTCGGCGGCAAAGTGCGTGGCGAAATCGCTCGAGTCGAAGGCGGTGATCGGGCCTACGCCGCTCTCTCCCGCCACCAGCCGGCGCCAGAACTCTTCTCGGGTATTTCCAAGGGGCGTCACCGCGCCGAGGCCGGTAACGACGACACGTCGCTTCTCCAAAACCCCAGCAAGTTACGGCGGTGCCGGGCCTTAACCTCTAGGAGATTGTCGGAGTTAAGCACGTTGCCGTCTTTGGGCCGCCTTTGGGCCGTTTACTCGGCAGGAGCGTCCTGCATCTTCCCGAGAGCTTCTTGAGATGCGCTTCAACCATACCAAGCGCAGTAAAGGAAGCGCCGTAGCATGAACGATACCGGCCGAAATCGGAAGCGCCGGATGATTAAGGAGCACGCAATAGCATGAAAGGCCTCTTACGCCGATCGGCCCTGCTCGCGATAGCCGTTATCGGGCTACTCGTGACCGCAGCCCCGAGTTCGGCGCATCCCAGTATCGACGTCGTGGCTTCCAACTGGAAGTTCACGCCCGCCACCATCACCCTCTACGTCGGCGAAACCCGAGAGCTTCGCCTGACCTCGAGTGGCGGCGTCCACGGACTAGAGTCCAAGGAACTCGGCCTGCCCCTCACGGTGATCTCACCCGGCAAATGGGTCACGGTCAACGTGACGCCCAAGAAGGCCGGCACCTACGTGCTGCACTGCGCTATCCTGTGCGGCGCCGGCCACAAGAACATGATCCTCACCGTGAAGGTCGTGGCCCCACAATGAAACGTCTGCTAACCACGGCCGCCGGCCTGACGATAGCGGCCTTCGCGATCTTCGCTCAACGGGCCGACGCCATGCCGCCGTTCGCGCAAGCTTACGGCGTGCAGTGCAACGTCTGCCACACGCAAGTCCCCATCCTCAACTCGTATGGCCGATACGTCCAACGCACCGGGTACTCGTCGCTCGATCCGCAAGTGCTGAAGCGCGCTCTACCGGTGTGGCTGGGCGAAAGCGTCAACTACGATTCGCAAGGTGCGCCTGAGACAACGTTCGGCAACGTGGCGCTGCACGCCGTCGGCGTCTTGGGAAACGGCAGCAACAACAACTGGACCTATCACGTCCAGCAATGGATCGTGGCAGACAACCAGTCCGGCCCCCTCGATACGCTATGGCTCGCGTATAACAACTTGCTGCACCGCGACGGGCATCTTTTCGTCGGCAAAATCGAAGCGCCGGGGCCCTCGCCGTTCAGCCAGTTCTCGGATCTTGCCGGCTTCTCAACGCCTGAGATCACGGTCGGCGAGCACGTCTACCAGCTCGACGCCAACCGCTGGGGCGTGAAGCTCAACTACGTCCACCACTGGATCGACGCGGAGGCCGGTTGGCTCGGCAACGCCGGCGACCTCACCGGCACGGGCGGGGCGAGCGATTTCTCGAACGATACCGACAAGACGTTCCAGTACAAACTCGCCTATGCGGACGCCGAGAATCCGCTCGAGGTCGGCATCTACGGATCGCGCGGCTCATGGCCGCTCGCCGAAGGCGGAGTCGACCAGTACCACTCGCTCGCAGGCTACGTACAGCGCGATCCAACCGGAAGTCTGCCGGGCGTGCTCGTGGTCTACCAGCACGCGTACGACGGAAACGCCGGCGCGGGATTCGGCCCCGCAAACAGTACTGCATCGACCTTCGAACTCTACGAACCGGTACTCGGGCGCGGTTTGATCTCCATTCGCAAGGAGTTCACCAACGACGGCCTCGGAAACCAGGCCCAAAGCGGTGAAGTGAACTTCGCCTACCACGTCGCGCGTTACCTGAACTTCTACATCCAAGATGGGTTCGTGCAGAACGGCACGCCGGACTGGCAGGCGATGCTCTGGTGGACGACACCGCTCAGCGTCGTGAAGTAAGCACCTAGCCGAACCGCGCGGCGGTTCGAAAAACGGTTAGAAAACGCAAGCAGGCACATCCTCGTGCGCCTGCTTGCGTTTTCTTTGGGGAACCTCTGCAGAGCCGCATTCGTTGGTTAGCATGCACCATACACTACGAAAGGAGCGTCGCGAATGCGCCGCTTGTACAGCACGGCGACAGCCCTCCTCTTCGCGATCGCGAGTTCGGCATCGGTCTTCGCCCATGCCGCCCAGCACCCGTCGAACACCCCCGCAGGACTCCTCGGAAGCACAGCCTCCATCGCGCTCGCAGACGGCGGCAACGACCACCGCCATAATCGGGATGGCCAGCGCTCGTACCCCGGCTACGGAGGGTATCGCAACTCTCAGAACTGCCGTCAGGGCAATGAGGGCGAGCGTGAGGGCAACGCCGCCTGCGGTTACGGCTACGCGCCGTACGGTGGCCAGTACAACGGCTACAACGGTGGCAACCAGGCAGAGGTCCAGGGCGTCGTCACCTCCGTCAGCGGCGATCGCGTCACGATCATGCAGGGACTCTTCTCAAGCGTAACCGTCTACGACCAACCGGCCCTCAATGCGAACCGGGCCTACAACCTCTATTTGGGAAGAACGGTCACGGCGTACGGTTATTGGAGCGGGAACGTCTTCTACGCCACCAGTATCGGTTGACGCCGGCCTCCCCTCGGTGCTACAGTGTTGCGGCTATGTTCCAGTTCGATCTGCAACTTTTCGCCTCCAAGAAGGGTGCCGGCTCGACCCGCAACGGCCGCGATTCCAACGCCCAGCGTCTCGGCGTGAAGAAGTTCGGAGGCCAGAGCGTCGTCGCGGGTAACATTCTCATCCGCCAGCGGGGCACCAAGTTTTATCCGGGCGAAAACGTCGGCATCGGAACCGACCACACGCTCTTCGCGCTCGCCGACGGAACGGTCGAGTTTGCGACCCACCGCACCCGCAAGCACGTCCACGTACGACCGGTCGCTGCGTAACGCGACGCCGGCCGGGCAGACCGACGAGAGGGCCTTCAGGGTCCTCTTCCGTTTTATGGGAAAGTAAGTACGGTGCAATTCATCGACGACGCCACGATCTCGGTGGCTGCGGGCAGCGGCGGCGACGGCCTCGTTGCCTGGCGCCGTGAAAAGTACATCCCCAAGGGCGGCCCGGCCGGCGGCGACGGAGGCCACGGCGGTAGCGTCTACCTCGAAGCGACGAGGGAGCTCTCCACGCTCGTCGAGTTTCGGTTCAAACGCAGTTTCGCGGCCGATCCCGGCAAACCGGGCGGCACCTCGAACAAATCCGGCAAGAGCGGCGAGGACCTCGTCATTCGCGTGCCCGCCGGAACGCTCGTCTACCGCGCGATCGAAGGGCAGCCGGAAGCGTTTCTGGTCGATTTGAAGGCCGCCGGCGAACGCGTTCGGGCGGCGAAGGGCGGGCGCGGCGGACTCGGCAACCAGCACTTCGCCACCAGCACGCGCCAAGCGCCGCGCTTCGCCGAGAAGGGCGAACCCGGCGAACGCTGTTCGCTCCGCCTGGAACTACGGCTGCTGGCGGATTGCGGGATCGTCGGCCTGCCGAACGCCGGTAAGTCGACGCTGCTCTCGGTCGTTTCGGCGGCGCGCCCGAAGATCGCCGACTATCCGTTCACCACGCTAGAGCCGCAGCTCGGCGTCGTGCGCGTCTCCGAAGAAGAGTCCTTCCTGATGGTCGACGTGCCCGGTCTGATCGCGGGCGCGCACGAAGGCGCCGGCCTCGGCGATCTCTTCCTGCGTCACGTCGAGCGCACGCGCGTCCTCCTTCACCTGCTCGACGGCGCTAAATCGCTGCCGGAGATGCTGGACGACAAGGAGGTCATCGAACGGGAACTCGCAGCTTGGAACCCGCGGCTCGCCGACGAGCCGACGCTTCTGGTCGTGAGCAAACTCGATCTGCCCGACGCGCGCGAGCGCCTGCGCGAGCTGCACGAGCGTTTTCCGCAGGTTCGCGGCATCAGCGCGGCAACGGGTGAAGGCGTGCGCGCGCTGATCTACGCCGCATGGCAAACGATTGCGGCGGCGCCGCTTCCCGCGATCGCACCGCTCGAACCCGCGCACATCGTCCTTAAACCGAACGAAGCCTTCTCTATCCGCAAAGATGGGGATGCGTTCGTCATCTCCGGCGACCGCGTCGAACGATTGGCCGCCATGACCGATTTCGAATCCGGCGGCGGGCTGGCACGCTTCGAACAGATTCTCACAAGAATGGGTGTCGAGAAGAAGCTGCGCGAACTCGGCGCAGCAGAAGGCGACACCGTCCGTATCGCCGATATCGAGTTCACCTATTCATGAATGTCGGCATCTTCGGCGGAACGTTCGACCCGATCCATAACGCGCATCTCTTCGTGGCCGAATCCGCGCGGCGGCTCGAAGGATTGGATCGCGTCCTTTTCGTGCCGACCAACACCGTGCACTATCGGCCGGCGCCCGAAGCCTCGGCCGCCGACCGCTGCGCGATGATCGCGCTGGCCATCGCGAGCAACGACACCTTCGCCCTCGACGAGACGGACGTACGCGCCGGGGCGACCGGTTACACCGCCGATCTCCTGCCGAAGATCGCAGCCGCCTATCCCGGAGCGCGGCTGACCTTCATCACCGGAGCCGATTCGATCGCGAGCGGCGCGTGGACCCGCTTCGAGGAGGTCTTAGAGGCACTCGACGCGTTCGTCGTCGCGCCGCGCGCCGGCGTGAGCGCCGACGCCGTCGAGCGCGCGGCCTGCTCGGTTAGCAGCGCGTTGCGCGCGCGCGTGAAGATGCTCGACCTTCCCGACCTGCCCGAGAGCGCGACGCTCGTCCGGACGCTGCTCTCGCAACGCAAGAGCGTGCGGTATCTGGTGCCGGAACCCACCTGGCGCTACATCGTGGCCCGCGATCTCTACGGCCTGCGGCACGGCGATGCGTAAAGCCGCGCTCCTAGCCTTCGCGCTCGCGCTGCAGACCGGATGCACGTTCGATAATGGCGCCGCAACGAATCTCGCAGGCGCGATGGCGATCTGCGCGCGCGGCGGCTCGCACGCGGAGGTCCGAGGCTCCGGCATCGTGGTACGCTATCTCGGGATGCGCCGCACCTACTACGGGCTGCACGAGGGGTTCGTCGTGCGCATCGACGGCAGCACGCATCGGGTGGAGGACAACGCCGGCATCACCGGCCCGATTCCGCTGCACGCCGGGGAGCGCATCGCCTTGCAAGGGCAGTATGAGTGCGACGACGGCGTGATCCACTGGACCCACCACGACCCGCGTCTACGCCATCCGCCCGGTTACGTGAAAGCCGGCGGGACGAGCTACGAATAGACGGCCGCATTGGGCCGAGCACGCTTCCGACAAACTCCTAGAAGAGCTCGGGAACCTCCTGGAAAACATTCGGCGCATGCCGTTGCTCCGTACCATCGTCCTCGCCAGCGCGTCGCCACGCCGCCTGGAACTCTTGCGATCCCTCCACCTCGACGTGCGGGCAGCCCCCAGCGGCTACGCCGAGCCCGACGATGCAAGCAAAACGCCGCGGGATCTGAGCCGAACGCACGCGCGGTACAAGTGCCTCGAGGTACGGCGGCGCTTCCCGAGCGACGTCGTGGTCGGCGCCGATACCGCCGTCGACCTCGACGGGACGGCCTATGGCAAGCCCGCCGGCCGCGCCGACGCGGCGCGAATGCTTCGCGCCCTTTCGGGACGGAGTCATCTCGTACATACCGCGTTCGCGCTCGCGGTGCCGGGACGCCCGGCACCGGTCCAAGCCTGCGAGAGCACGCTCGTCACCTTCTTCGCGCTGACCGCCTCGGAGATCGCAGCCTACGTCGATAGCGGGGAGCCGTACGATAAAGCGGGCGCCTACGGCATCCAAGGCTACGGGGCAACCCTCGTCAAGCGGGTCGAAGGCGACTTCTTTACCGTCATGGGATTCCCGCTGGCGCGCTTCGTGCGAGCGCTGCGCCGCCTGGGTTTCGCACTTCCCGTAGCGAACGACGACGCCTATCGTACTTGCGCGTGGCCGGAGTGAGGAGATCTTTACGTACCGTGACGAGCGCCGCCTGTTCGCGGTAATCAGCGTGATTATCGTAACGGCATTGATCGCGCTCGTGCAGCTCGGCGCGCTGCGCAGTGGTTCGCCGAGCCCCCTCACGATTGCCGGAACGACCGCCGCCGCCCTGGTCGAGAATCCCGCGAGCGCCGTCGTCAACGCGATCCGAAGCGGCATGACGACGCTGCGCGATCTTCCGCATCTTCAGCGCGAGAATTGGGATTTGGCCGCCCGTAACGCCGTGCTCGCACGACGCAACGCCCGCTTGGAAGAACTCGCGAACGCCTACGCACAACAGGTGGTTCTGGCGCCACAGATACGGCAGTACGCGCGCGCCGTCGAGGCGCGCGTCATCGGCTATCCCCCCGAGAACGCGATCCTGGCCGTCACTATCGACCGCGGCACCAAAGCGGGCGTCCGCCGCCACGATGGCGTGCTGGCGGCGGGCGGCGTGGTCGGGCGCATCTCGCAAGCCGGCCCGTACACGAGCACCGTTAGGCTCATCACGGACTACACCAGCCGGATTCCGGCGGTCGTGCGGCGTGGGCGATGGTGGGGCATCGCGCGCGGGAACCTCACCAGTGTACGCCTGCAGTACGTCTCTCAAGACGCGCCTTTACGCGTCGGCGACCTCGTCGTTACCGGCGAAGCGCGTTCGTTCAATTCCGGCGAACCGATCGGGAAAATCGTGGCCGTCGAGCGCAGCGATGCCGGTCTTTACCAAACGGCCGTCCTCAAGCCCGCCGTCCGTCTCGGCGCACTCGATCGCATTGTCGTCGTTTCGAAGTAGACCCCAGACCTCGCCGTTCGCCGGACCGCCGTGGTGGGTCGCGGGTTTATACTTGGCTGCCGCCCTGCTCGCGCAGGTCGAGATCGCGCCGCTCTTCCAATTCCGGCACGCGGAAGTCAGCGTCGTGCTGGTGACCGTCGTTTGGTACGCGATGCGCGTCGACGCGCCGCGCGCCCTCCTCTACGGGCTGATCGCCGGGCTATGCGAAGACCTGCTGGCCACCGGCACGGGGGCCGCGTGGACGATCGCGACGGCCGTAACCGCGATTCTCGCGGGAGCCGTGTCGCGCGGGTTTTTCGCCGATTCGATCGCAATCGTAGCCGGGCTCGTCGCGATTGCAACGCTGGTTCGCGATCTCGTCTTCTGGATCGTAATGGCGCTGCAAGGGTATCCGCCGGGGCTGGGCGGCACGCATTTCCATCAGACCGTTTGGCAGGCGGTACTCGACGCGTTCTTCGTCACCGCCGTCATGCTGCTGTTGCGCTACCGGGAACGCGCGGCGACGCGATGAACGTTTACAGACGCAAGAAGACGCCCTGGGAGCGATCGCCGTGGCGCATCGCCGCCTTCGCCGCCGTCATCTGCGCGGCGTTGCTCGCGCTCGTCATTCGCCTCGCGCAAATCCAAATCGTACACGGCGCAGAATACCGCGCCGCCGCGAAGGCCAACCAGGTCCGCCTGATCCCGGTGGCGCCGCCGCGCGGAATTATCTACGACCGCACGGGCAAAGTGCTGGTGCGCAATCGCCCCTCGTTCGTCGTCGCGCTCGTCCCTTCGGAAGTTACACACGTGCACAAAGAGCTCGCGGCACTCGCGCGCACGATCGGCGTTCCGCAAAGCAAACTCCGGTACCGCCTGCTTCATCATCGCGGTATCGATTACAAGAAGTTCGCCGATGTCGTGACCTACGAACCCTACGGTCCTGTCGTTCTCGCAACGGAGCTCTCCGTCTCGCACGTCGCACGCCTCTCCGAGCTGCTCAACGACTTACCGGGTGTGGATCTCGAGGTGCAGCCGGTCCGCGATTATCCGTATCGCAAATTCGGTTCGCACATCTTCGGTTACGTCGGTATGATTACCGCCGGCGAATACCGGCGACTCAAAAAATACGGGTACGCGCCTAACGATATCGTCGGGAAAGACGGGCTCGAATACGAGTACGACCGGTATCTGCGCGGCAAGCCGGGCGGGCAGCGCATCGTCGTGGACGCGCAAGGCCAGGTCGTTCCCCGCATTAAATTGCCGGCCAAGCCGGCGATGCCCGGAGACAGCCTCGTCACGAGCATCGACTGGCGCCTTCAGGAGATCGTCGAGCGCGCGCTGGCCTCCGGCATAAAGAGCGTCGAGGGTGGCGGCCATTTCGACGGTGCCGTCACCGTCGAAGACCCGTATACCGGTGCGGTTCTCGCGCTCGCGAGCTACCCGAATTTCGACCCCAACGCCTTCGCCGACGACGATAACGCGCTGATATCGAAGTATCTTACCGATCCGATGCGACCGCTCTTCGACGATGCGATCGCCGCGGCTACGGCAACCGGCTCGACGTTCAAGATGGTCACCGGATCGGCCGCGATCACCGAGGGCGTCGTGCGGCCGAATCAAATCATCTACGACCCCGGCTATTGGAACTGCGGCGGCTACGTGGCGCGCGACATCGTCTCGGGCGGCTTGGGCGACACCACCTTCGTGCCGGCGCTGGCTGCATCGTCAGACGGCTATTTCTATCAGCTCTCGTGGGGCTTGGGGAACAAGCGCTTGCGGAAGTGGGCGCTGCTCTTCGGCATCGGCAAGAAATCCGGCATCGATCTCCCCGGTGAAATATCCGGAAATTGGCCGACCAATGCGTGGATGATGAAGGTTTATGGCGTCCCGCTGGAACCGAGCGACGTCTGCAGCCTCGGTATCGGCCAGGGAGCGATGCAAGCGACACCCGTGCAGATGGCCAACATCGCATCGGCGGTCGTCAACGGCGGCACGCTCTATCATCCCCGCATCGTTTGGCAGATTCGCGCGCCCGACGGCCGCATCGTCAAAACGTTCCGCCCGTCGACCATTCGCCACGTTCCGGCATCGCCGGCGGCGTTAAAGGCGGTGCGCGCCGGAATGGCCGCGGTCACGGGTCAGGTCGGGACGGCCTACGGTCTGGCCATCAACGGATTGCCCTTCGCCGGTAAGACGGGGACGGTCGAGACCGGCGGCGGAAACGGTCCGAACACGACCTGGTTCGTCTGCTGGGCGCCCATCCACCACCCGAAGCTCGTGATTGCGGTCTTCGTCGACCGCAGCGGCGGCTACGGCGCGACCGTTGCCGCGCCGATTGCGCGGCAGATCATGATGCAGTACTTCCGCATAAAAAGCTGATCACGCTTCCGGATGCTGCGCCAGCGCATCGTCGATCGCGGCGCGAACGACCGGATCTGACTCTTCGCGAACAGCCTCGCGCAGCACACGCGCGCTCCACGGCGTCGCGATCGTGCCCAAACGGTCGACCAAAGCCAAGCGCAACGACGCGTCGCAGTCTATCAGGGCCGCGTCGATCTCGAGGGGCCAGCGTACGGTGCGGCGCCGCGACGCAGCGCGCACCAGCAGCGTTCCGGCAGCGAACGATGCCAGCCCGAACGCGAATACGGCGCTTAGCGCGAGTGCGAGGCTATTCGACGGCAACGCGAGCGGCGGCGCGCAACTGCTCCAGCACCGCGACCAGCGCCTCGTCCAGCGCGTGATTGGCGCTCGTCGCCAAGATGCGATGAAACTCCGGCATCGGCAGCGCTTCGAGCAGCGAGAGCACGCGCAGCAACTCCGCACGATAGACGCCGAGCGCTCCGCTGCGCGATCCGTTGAAGGCGATCTCCGTGCCTAGGAGATGCGCCGCGACGATCCACGGTACGACCGAGCCAAGGGGCGCCGTCTCGAGTTCGGGGGCCAGTGCTATCAGCGATTGCACGTCGATGGGCCCGCTCAAGCGCACGGTCTCGGGCTCCCGTGCGACGCGCGTGCTCGGCGGCGCCGCGAGCAGACCGGCGACCAGCCCGCGCAACG
The DNA here is from genome assembly GCA_021806945.1 of bacterium. GTDB lineage: Bacteria > Vulcanimicrobiota > Vulcanimicrobiia > Vulcanimicrobiales > Vulcanimicrobiaceae > JAJYFL01. The sequence continues at coordinate 23,985 of JAKAPQ010000016.1, forward strand.
CCAATCGGCTCTCGCGGTCCTCCAAGTCGCTTCCGGTAATCGTCAGGCGCGGAATGCCCAACCGCACGAAGAGGCGGTCGAGCGGAAGGCGGACCGCAAGGCTTGCTTCGGCCATGCTGCGCTCAAGCGGTTCAGGCGCGGCCATCACATGTTCGGGGAAGAGCATTCGTATGGCGAATACATGTGGAATCAATCCGCCGCCGCCGCTCTTCTCCAGCGTGCGCACGGCGTGCGTGAGCCGTTCGAGCGTGAAATCGACGTATCCCACCGGCGACGTCAGCGGTGTCTCGTCGACCGGCCGTGCCGGATCCGCCGCGAGCGCAACCGGTTCCGGCTCGACCGCAGCGGGCGGCGGTACCGGGAGATCTTCGATCGTGTCGGCGATGCGCTCCGGCCGTTCGAGAGCCGGAAACACGCGAGCGACCGAGATCGGCGTGCCGGCTGCGGAAGCTTCGAGCGAAGGCGACGACACCACACGCAGCGTCGGTGCTGCAAGCGCCAGCGACTTGCCGCCGTCCCATTCGAGTACCACGCGCGTGTCGATCGCGGTCCCCGCCTCTAGCGGCGCTACGACCATCATATCCCAGCGCACGCGCACGTCGATACCCGGGTTGACGTCGCTCAGCGCGAGTCCGCGCTGCGACCACAGCGGCGAGACCCCGAGATCGTCGGGTACGCAAACGCCGTTGAGCGCGGTGCTCGAAGGCACGTAGACCGCGAGGTTGGTCGGCACGGCACGAAGCGTGAGGCGCTGCGCGGGCCCGTCACCGGTGTTGCGTATCCGCAGCTCGTAGGCAACGCGTTCACCCGCATTCACCTGATCGGCCGGCATCGCGCCGAGCTCCGCGCCCTGTTCGAACTCGGGCTCCGCGTACGTCGCGATTTCGAGCGGCGCGAAGTGAATCGGGCTGATCCCGCGACCGTGCAGCGACCCCTCGACGGCCAGCGTGCGTTCGCGCTTCGGGGGGCGGATCAATCGTAACGTCAGGCGCGCTTCGTGCGTCGTCTCCGCCGCCACGTCGCCAAAGAGCAGCGCGGCACCGTCGCGGCGCGCGTTCTGGGCGCGTTCGAGCGCGAGCTCCGGCGGTAGTTCCAGCTCCATTCGGGCGTCGCGCAAAACGTCGGAGCCGTCGTTCGAGAAGCGAATCACGATGTCGGCAGTGTGGTTGGGCCGCAAGAGGTCGCTCGACTGCAGTTCCCACGCGCAACGCTCGGCGGAGAGCCGTGGGCGCGAACGCACGACGACCGTTCCCGCGCCGAGATCGAACGAGCCCGCGTCGAACTCGAGGACGGCGCCGAGCGTGACGTGCGTGCGATCGGGAACGGGCGACGCAACGCGCGCGCGTATCGAAAACGTCCGTTCGAAATGCGGCTGCACCAGGCCCAGGTCCAGCGGGGCCTCATACGGCAACGGTTCTTCGGGCGATTCCGCAACGCGCACGTTCTCGAGGAAGGCGCCCGGGATCACGCGCAATCCGACGCTGCGTTCGGCCGACGTCCCGTCGTTGAATGCGTGAGCCGTGAAGAGCAGGTCCTCGCGCGCGTTGACCACCGCGCGGTCGACTTCGATGTAGTTGCGCGCGCGCGTGAAGCGCGGAGCGACCCGTACCGCTAGGCGCCGCGCGAAGCGCCGCTCGGAGAGCCGTCCCAAAGCCGGTGCCGCGCCTTTCCAGTGCAGCGTCGCCGCTATCGGCAAGGCGTACTCTTCCCCCGCGGGCACGGCGACGATCGCGCTGAAACCGACTTCGACGACGTGGCCGGCCGCGATCGAACCGAGCGAAAAGGTCGACCCGGGGAAGCTGTCGTCGCCGACGGGTTGACCGTCGAGATGCGCCGAGCCCGGCGCGTAGGCCAGACCCGCCGGAAGTTCGAACGCGATCGAAACGTTCTGCGCGGCTCCGGTTCCCGAATTGACGGCGCGCAGCACGATCGGCACGCTCGTTCCCGGCGTTACCAAATCGTCGCAGTGTACGACGAGCGCCG
>JAKAPQ010000017.1 GCA_021806945.1 bacterium
CGCGGCCGCGTCAAGGCCATCGACCGCGCGCGGCTCGAAGCGTTCGCTCACAACGTGCAGGCTCCGCCGGTTTAACTCCGCCTTCCGATCGCGTCCAGCGCCTGCCGGAACGTCGATACCGGCACGATGCGGATGCCGGGCGTCGACGCAATCTCCCGATAGTTGGCGCGCGGAACGAGAAAGAGCCGTGCGCCCGCCGCGCGAGCTGCGATGACTTTTTGAGGTGCGCCTTCGATGGGCCCCACCGCGCCGCCGTACGATATCGTTCCCGTCCCGGCGATGCGGGCATATCGCGCGCGCCCGCGCACGAGCGAACGATAGATGTCCAGCGCAAACATCAACCCGCCCGAGCTTCCGGCGATACCCGGCAGATGGTAGGCCACGGAGATCGGTAACTTCGGCCGCTGCAGGATCGCCGTGAGATAGACGCCGAGCCGAGCCTGGCCGCCGTAGGCGATCGTCGGCACGGCCAGCGTAATGGGCCTTCCGTTGCGAATGATGCCGACTCGCACCGGGGTGCCCGGTTTCACCGCGGCGAGCAGCCGCTCGACGTCGACCGTCGACGTGGCCGGCGTTCCGTCGACCGACGCGACGACGTCGCCGGCACGCAGGATACCACGGGCGTGGGAGAGCGGCGAGAAATACACGATGAGAATCCGGGTGCGCGGCTGCGGAACCGGCAGATGCGCGGCTCGTTCGGCCACGACGGCTCCGATCGCCTGGCTCTCGGTCATCGACTCGCGCATCACGCTCTCGTACTCGCGCAGCGATACGCCGTGCGGGACGACTCGGCTCGTGCGAACGACCTCGACGCCCGGCGCGAGGCCTTCCAACAAACCCGCCGGCGTTGCGTTCTCCGCGAACGTTACGTCGGTGAGATAGAAGCGCGTAGCGGGCGGACGATGGCCGGCCACCACGATCGCCCGCCCTAAATCGACCGCCCTGCCCGGCATGATCAAGGAGTACGGCGTGCGCGCCAATACGAACGCGGCCGCCACTATAGCGACCGCGACGTAGACGAAAAGGCGGTTCGGCGAGAGCTCGACGCGCATGCGCGCCTATTTCGTGACTTCTACCGATTCGAGCTCGGCGGTTTCGTCGGCCGCTTGCGCGTCAAAGGCGGCGCGCTTGGCCTTCGCGGCTGCCTCCGCAAGCGGCGCAGAGGGTGCCTGCGGCCGAGGCGCGAGCGCTTCGCGGCCTTTGCGCACCGAGCCGATCGCGGATGCCAGCCGTGCCTCGAGATCCGATAGCATCCGGGCGGCGTACTGGTCCGCGCCTTCGCGCACCTTGAGCGCCCGCTCCTCGGCTTCGCGCAGCACGACCTCCGCCGTCTTGCGAGCGCGCTGCACGATCTCGTTTTGATCGGTCAACTCCTCATGCTTGCTGGTCGCCTCGGTTACGATCGCCTGCGCCTTCTCTTGCGCGGCACGAATCATCCGATCGTGATCCTTGGCGATGATCTTCGCTCTTCCAACCTCTTCGGGCAGCGACGACCTCAGCTTTTCGATGAATTCGACGAGGCGCTCTTCGCTCAGAATGCGATAGCCGGCGGGAAGCCAGGTTCCTTCGTGCACGTACGATTCCAGTTTATCCAGAACGCGATAGACCGACATGGATACCTCCCTTACGTTGAGCTGCGCAGAGTCGCGCGTTTGGCGGCCATGAGACGCATAACCGGCTCGGGAACCAGCGCCGCGACGTCGCCCCCGAGAAAAAACACTTCTTTGACGATGCTCGAACTCACGAACGAATACTTTTGGTCGGACATCAGAAACATCGTGTCGACATTCGAGAGCGACCGGTTCATGAGCGCGGTCGACATCTCGCTCTCGAAATCCGAGACCACGCGCAGACCTTTGACGATTACGTCGGCGTGCTTCTTCTTCACGTAGTCCGCCAGCAATCCGCGAAAATGCTCGACCCGAACGTTGGGTAGGTGAGAGACGCACTCCCGGATCATCTCCTCCCTCTCCTCGAGCGTAAACATCGGCTCGCGCTTCTGCGGATTGACGACCACGGCGACGATCAGCTCGGCGAACGTATTGGCCGCCCGCTCGATGACGTCGAGGTGCCCGTGCGTGGGCGGGTCGAACGAACCGGGATAGATGCCCCGCGGCGTATGCAGCCGCCGGCCGTCACCCGCCGTCACATCCAACGCGGCCTCAGGCGCCCTTCAGCGGGCTGGGTCCGAGGCGCTCGAAGCGCGGATCGCAAAAAATGCCAAGGCGACATCGCCGTACACTTCTTCACGCACCGTTCGGTACCCCGGTATCTCGGGCAGAATGGTTCGCGCGCCGTGCTCGAAGATAACGACGGCATCCTCCGCCAGCAGTTCGCGATCCAGCAGCAAGCGGAACATTTGCAACGGGACGCCGCCGGCATACGGCGGGTCGGCGTAGACGATGTCGAACGGACCCTCCAGCCGGTAGAGCGCGCGATCGACCGGGGCCGCGACCACCTCGACCATTTTGGAGACGCCGAGAGCCGCGGCGGCTTCGCGAATCGCATCGGCCGTGCCGTGGTGCGCCTCGACGCAGACGACACGCCGCGCGCCGCGCGACGCCGCCTCGAACCCAATTGCGCCCGTACCTGCGAACAGGTCGAGAAACCGCGCACCCTCGATGCGCGGCTGGAGAATCGAAAAAAGCGCTTCCTTGACGCGTCCGGGCGTCGGACGCACGTTCGGCCCCTTCGGCGAGCCCAGTTTACGGCTGCGAAGGTTCCCACCGGTAATCTTTGGCACGTTTACTCCTGCCGTGCGATTGGGAGCGCGCCCGCCAATTCCTCCAGGCTGTGGATTACGCGCTCCGGTGCGGGAAGATCCGCCGGATACTCCGAGCCGCGCGCATCGAGCCAGATTCCGTGCATCCCGGCGGCGATCGCGCCGGCTACGTCCATCACCGGATCGTCGCCAACGTACCAGATCTCGTCCGGCGCCCGCTCCAGCGTTCGCGCGAGCGCCTCGAAGGCGCCCTTCGCCGGCTTCTGCACTCCGATCGCGCCGCTGACGACGACCGGGCCCTCGAAGCCCGCGAGCGCCGCTTTGCGTTCCTGCAGCGGGCTCCATCCGTTTGTCAGCACGGCGACGGCAACCTCGTCGCAGCGAAGTGCGGCGAGCGCGCTCCCGAGGCCAGGGACCGGCACGACGAAGGCTTCGGCGCCGCGCAGCGCCAGGCGCTTGTAGCGCTCCGGATATGCGCCGGGGTCGCGCGCGCCGCGCTCGCGAGCAAAGCGCTCTACCGTCTCCTCGATCGAATACCGTCCGGAGCGCTGCACGCGGAGCAGCGTATCGATGCGGTCGATCTCCGAGGCGAGCGTTCCAAGGGGTTCGCCGCCGCCGGCGCAGACGTCCGCGAGCAACCGTAGGAAGGCCACCCGCTCGAGGTTGTTATCGATGCCAAGCGTGTGGTCGAAGTCGAACCCCACGGCGACAAGTCGCCGTGGGGTTCCCGACCGCGTCACCGGGCCGCGGCCCTCACTTTGGGCCCGGCCCCGTTATAACGCGCACGAAGCCGCCGGTACGAACCCATTTTGCGAGCGCGGCTCGCATCGATTGCGCGGTGACGGCGAGCTCGCGCCGCGCGTCGATCAGGTTCTCGTCGAGCGGCATGCCGAACGTGCCGTATCGCAGCAGCAGCGAACCCACTCCGTCGTAGCTCGCTTCCGCTATCGGCACTTCGCCCATGAGCAGTGCCTTCGCCCGAATGAGGCGCGTGGCGCTGATCGGGCGTCTCTGCAGCGCGCGCACGTCGCGCAACGCGAGCTGCTCGGCCGGGATCACGTTCTGCGGATTGGAACCGTAATCGATCGAGAACGTCGAGCGGACCTTGCCCGCGGCAAGTTCGCTGCCGACGTAGTAGACGTAGCCGTGCACTTCGCGGAGGTCGTGGTAGAGGAGCGATGAGTAGAAGCCGCCGGTAAGGACCGTGTCGGCGACCTGCATCGGCGCCCAATCGGGATTGTTGCGCAGCAGTCCGACGGTCTCCACCAACTGCACCGACGACTGCACGCGGCCTGTCGCCGGAACGCTCACTTCGCTCGGTTTGTTGGGGGGAACCGGTCCGGGATAGACCTGCGGCTTCGGCCCGGCGGCCTTCCATCCGCCGAAGTAGCGCTCGATTTGGGCCTTTGCCTGGGCTGGGGTCACGTCGCCCACCACGACGATCGTGGTGAGATCGGGCCGGTAGGCGCTGCGGAACCACGCCTTCACGTCGGCCAGCGTGATCCCCGAGGCGCTCTGCGGCGTAGCGAACCGGCGCTGCGGGTCGCCCATCGGGTAGAGCGCGTTCGCGAGCGCGACCGACGCTAGGTGGCCGGGCGAGGTCATCTCGCCCGTCAGCGCCCCGACGTCCTGTTGCTTGACGATAGCGAAGTCTTTCGCTGAAAAACGCGGATGGAGTTCGTCGTCAGCCAGCAGCTGGACGCCTCGGCCGAAATCGTGCGCGAGTACTTGCAGGCTGAAGCTCGTACCTGCATTGACCGACGCGGCGATCTTGTCGAGTTGCCGCTGGTAGGCGATTCGGCCGTAGGTGGTCGTGCCATACGGGAACAGCGAGGCGGTGAGGTCCGCGACGCCGTCTTGACCGCGTGGTTCTTGCACTTGCGGATTGTTCAGGATCTCGCCGCTCACCACGACCGTCGGCGTCACGCTTTCCGGCTGGACGATCAGCTTGATCCCGTTGGGCAGCATCATCGCGACCGGGTGGAGCGTCTGCTCGGGAACGCGCAGGTGCGCCAAAACCTGCTGCGCCCACGACGGCAGTGGCTGGTGTTTGGTCGGCGGGATCTCGTTGTTCTCTTTTTGCATCCCGCCCGGACCGCCCGCGCTCATCTTGCCGAGGTTCTTGGGCACGGCATAGGCCACTATGGCCTTCGAGTTCTGGAGGTCCTCGCGGAGCACGCGGTCGACGGCGGCCGGGGTCACGGCGCGATAGGCCGCGATCATGGCATCCGGCGAGCGAAGCCCTTGCACGGCAACCGCTTGGCTCCACTGGAATGCGAGACCTTGGATCGAGTTGCCGTTGAATTCGAGCTGGGCGATCTCACGGCGCTTGGCGGCGGCGACCAGCCCGGCGGGGATGCCGGTCTTGCGGTACCGCGCGATCACCGCGCGAGCCATTGCGTCGGCGACTTCCGGCTTGGTCGTCACCGGAACGATGACGGCGCCGATGCCGACGGAGGCCTCCGGATAAGACTGCTCCTGGAACTGCGTGCCGAGTGCCTTGCCGCTAGCCGCCAACCCGTAGAGGTCGCCGCGGGGACTGCTGAGGACGTCGGCGAGGATCTGCCCGGCGGCGTAGTACTTGCTGTCGTATCCCGGCATGCGGTAACCGAGCAGCACCGCGGTAAACGGCTGATCGCTCGTATCGTGATAGACGTGCGGCGTTATCGGACGCAGCACGACCGGGGCTCGAGCCGGCAGCTTCGCCGCGGGGATGTTGCCGAACAGATGCGCGACCTCTCGTACCGTCGCCGGGCCGTTCACGTCGCCGACGATCACGTAGACGGCATTATTCGGGTGGTACCACTTGTCGTAGAACCCGATCAGCTGCGGATGATTGATCGTATGCGCGAAATCGTAAACGGTTCCGAGGCCGTTCTTCGCATAGGGAGTACCCGCGAGCAGCGCGGTCTGCATCTTGACGAAGAGGCGGTAGAAAGCGTTGCTGTTGTCTTGCGTCACCTCCTGGGTGATCGCCTTGCGCTCTTGGTTCCACTGCGATTGCGCCATCTCGAGCCCAGTCGCCCGCGACCGCTCGAGATGCAGCGCGATATCGAGGTACTGCGAGGGAACGGTAAAGAAGTATTGCGTGATTTGATTTTGCGTATCCGCATCGAAACTTCCGCCGGTTACGCCGATCGTATCCATGAGCTGCGAGGACGACAGCGTCTTGCTGCCGCGGAACATCATGTGCTCGGTCGCGTGCGCGAGGCCGGCGATCGGCTGGTCGTCGGAGCCCACCTTGTAGTTGAGCATCGTGGTGACGACCGGCGCCAGCGGATCGCGTACCACGACGACCTGCAGCCCGTTCTTGAGGGTCGCGCGCGTAACGGAGAGCGAGCGCGCGCCCGCGTGGAGAGGAAAGACGAGTACGCCGAGCCCGAGGGCGAGAACGCCGGCGACAAGGACGCGAATTGTTTTAAGAGTCATAACACCCCTTGATGCGAATGCGCTGGTGTGGGACCTGCGTCGGGACGAGTCCCACACCAGCGCATTCCAAGGCCGCTCCAGCAAGCCCTCTCGCCGGCCGTCACTTTGCGGGCGGCACCGGGCACGCGGTCACATGATCAGGCAGTTCACGTCGTATTTTGTAAAGCATGGACGGCTGGCGAGCTCGACGCGGAACGTACACTGCCGAATCTCCCGGAACAACGAGCCTGCCCAGCGCAACTTTGATTGCGATTCCCCATGCACTTGCCGCAGGTAAAAAACAGTGCGACTAGGTGCGCGATGGGGATCCCGGCACTTGCGGCTGCGCGCCGCTTGCCGGACAGGAAGTCGCGTCAGCGATGGCGCGCGCGTCAGCGGTGGAACAGCACCGCGAGGATCGTGGTGATCCAGGTGCCGACGACGAGCGCGGTCGTGCGCCACTGCAGACCGTCGATCTTGCTCGTAAGGGATTCGCGAGCTCCGTCGATCTTCTGATCGAGGCCCGTAAAGCGCGTCTCCATCTTCTGGTCGAGTGTGGTGAGGCGAGATTCGACCGAGCCGAGGCGCCGGTCGATCTGCTCGTAACCTCCTTCGAGGTGGGCCATACGGATCTCAGGGAGTTGTGCGCTCACGTCGCCTCCTTTCGCCTAGTATATCACGCGCTACGGCTACGCCGTCCCGCCGGTCGAAGGCCACCAAAAGTCTAGAGACTCTTCTTCCGCAGCTCGCGCGAGATCGGCGAACGGCCACCGGTCGAACTCATCGCTTCCATGCGAACTTGCAGCGAACGAAGTACCGTCGCACGCGTGATGAAACCAACGAGACGATCGCCTTCATCGACGACCGGCAGTTGATGAAACCTCGAACTTGCCAGACTCCGGAAGGCGTCGACGGCGGGCACCTCCGGCGTCACGAATCGCAGTTGCGGGAGCGGGGTCATAATGGCCGAAACCGGCGTGCTCGCCGGATTGCGGCCTTCGAGCTTCGCGAAGTCGCTCAGCGTTAGCAGACCGCTCAAATGCCCGTCTGCGTTCACCGCCAGGGCGCGATGGGAGATTCGAATCATCTGCTCGAGCGCCTGAGCGCAGCTTACCTGCGGAGCGGTTCCGCTTTCAGGCGGGTCGGCCACGTCGCCGGCCCGCACCGCACCCAGACCTCCAAGAGTCAGGTCGCTCGCGCGCTCCGCCCTAGCAGCACCCATGATGAACCATGCGAGCAGGCCGATCCAAATCCCCTGCACGACGTCTCCCGCAAAGAACAGCAGCAGCGCTACTCCGAGCATCATCGCGCCCACCGCAGTGCTCACCCCAACCGCGATCGCGGTTGCGCGATCCCGGCTCCCGGTCATCCCAAGCAGCGCCGCATGCAGCACCCGGCCGCCATCGAGCGGATAGGCCGGCAGCAAATTGAACGCGGCGAGTGCGAGATTGAGCCCGCCTAGATACAGCAGCGCCTCATGCAGCGCCGTCGACGGAGCGGCCAGCCAGGCCGCCAGGCCCAGCAGCAATCCAAGCACGATGCTGGCCAGCGGACCCGCCGCTGCGACCGCAGCCTCTTGGACGGGCCGGTCGGGCGGCGTTTCGATCTGCGAGACGCCGCCGAACACAAAGAGCGTGATCCCTCCGACCGGGATCCCGAACCGGCGCGCGACCAGCGCATGCGCCGTCTCATGGATCACGATACAAGCAAACACGGCCAGCACGGTGAGAACCGCCGCGAGCAGCCTCCACGGCGCCGGGAGCCCGGCAAACGGGCCGGCGCCGGAGGCCAGCATCCACGCGAAGAGCACGAAGACGACCAACCAACTGGCGTCGACTCGAACCGGGATTCCAAAAATTCGTCCGATCAGCATATCTGCACTATCATTTCCCACACCGTTCGCGGTCCACGCACTCCGCTGGATCGTCCGACGCGACCTTCTTGACGGAACCCGCCGGGAGAACCCAGAATTGGCGGCAGGATGCCCGCAAAAAAGATGCGGTTCGTCATTCAAAAACATCGGGCGAGCCATCTGCACTACGATTTTCGCCTGGAGGCCGGCGGCGTACTGAAATCGTGGGCGATCCCCAGGGGCCCGTCGCTGGATCCCAAAGACCGGCGCTTGGCGATGCACGTCGAGGACCATCCGATGGAGTACCGCCGCTTCGAAGGGATCATCCCCAAAGGCCGCTACGGCGCGGGCGAAGTCATCGTTTGGGACGAGGGAACCTATGCGCTCTCCGCGGGGAGCGACCCGGCCGCCGAGATCGGCAAAGGCAAGATCACGTTCGTGCTGCGCGGCAAGAAGATGCGTGGCGAGTTCACGCTGGTGCGCATCAAGCAGCGCAGCGGCGAGAGCGGCGATCCGTGGCTGCTGATCAAGGGCCACGACGAGTACGCCGATCCGGCGTACGACATCGAGAAGCACGACAAGCCCGCGAAGGCGCCGCAAAAACGGGATAGACTTCCACACATCGTAACACCGATGCTCGCGACGCTGATCGGCGAGCCGTTCGACGACGACGAATGGCTCTTCGAAATCAAGTGGGACGGGTATCGCGCCATCTGCACCGTTCACGAAGACGGCCGCGTAGAACTCGTTTCACGCAACGGGCTGGATTTTTTGAGCAAGTTTCCCGAACTGCGCGCGCTGGGTGCGGCTTGGACGACGCTGCCGATCGTCGTCGACGGCGAGATCGTCAGCCTGGATGCGCGCGGACGCTCTTCTTTCCAACGGCTGCAGGAGTCGCTGAGCGGGCGCCGCGCAAGTGCGATGGGTAAGCATGGCGCGCTGACCTTCGCGGCCTTCGACGTGCTCTACGCGGACGGCCGCGATCTGCGCAAGACGCCGCTGGAAGAACGCAAGGCGATCCTGCAGCGCTCCATCGCCGGCGGCAGCGCGGTGCTCTACTCGAAACACGTCGTAGGCCGCGGCCGCGCACTCTTCGCGCAAGCGAAACGCCGCGGCCTCGAGGGCATCATCGGCAAGCGGCGCGGCTCGTTCTACGCCGAGCGGCGCTCGCGCGATTGGGTGAAGATCAAGGCGCAGTTGATGCAGGAGTGCGTCATCGGCGGATTCACCGAACCGCGCGGCAGCCGCACCGGTTTCGGATCGCTGCTCCTGGGCCTCTACGACGGCGGCAAACTCCAGTACGCCGGCAGCGTCGGCACCGGATTCAACGCCAAACTGCTGCGCAGCCTCACCGCCGATCTGAAGAAGCTCGAGCGAAAGAGCTCGCCGTTCGAAAACGCGGTTGAAGCGAACGCCGAGCCGCACTTCGTCCGGCCGAAGCTGGTCGCCCAGATTCGCTTCACCGAATGGACGCGCGACGGGTACATGCGTCACCCCGCGTTCTTGGGTCTGCGCATCGACAAAGATCCACGCAGTTGCGTGCGCGAGCGTTCTGTGGACTCCTAGGCCATGCCGCGCTCGACGCAGACGGCGACGGTCGCCGGACGGACGCTGACGTTTTCGAACCTCGAAAAGGTTCTGTGGCCACGCGACGGTTACACCAAAGGCGATCTGATCGCATACTATCGCAGTGTGGCGCGATGGCTGGTTCCCCATTTGAAAGACCGGCCGCTTACGCTGCAGCGGTGGCCCGACGGTATCGACGGGCCCTCGTTCTTCGAAAAGAAGGCGCCGCGTTTCACACCGGATTGGATCCCGACGGCCTCGCTGGCAGCGGAAGAGAACTCGCGCAAGGTCGCCTACCTGCTCTGCAACGACGAGGCGGCGCTGGCGTGGTGTGCGAATTTGGCGGCGATCGCCCTGCACGTATGGCATTCGCGCGTTCCCACCACGGATTCGCCCGACTATGCGCTCTTCGACTTAGACACTTGCGAGCGCACGACAACCGGTACGCTGGCGAGCGTGGCGCTGGCGTTTCGCGAGAGTTTGGCGGAGATAGGCCTGCCGTCTCTGGTAAAAACCTCGGGCAGCTCCGGCCTGCACGTCGTCATCCCGCTGGAGACCGGATACTCCTACGACACGGTACGCGCGTTCGCCGAGATCGCCGCCCGGCACGTCGCCGCGCGACTGCCGCACCTCACGACGCTGGAGCGCACCGTCACCAAGCGCCCGCCGGCCGCCGTTTATCTGGACTACGCGCAAATCGGGCGCGGCAAGACGGTGGTGCCGCCTTATGTCGTGCGCGCGCGCGATCGCGCGCCGGTTTCGATGCCGCTGGACTGGGCTGAGGTCGAGGATCTGCGGGGCAAGCGCACGCGCCCGCAGGCACTGGCGGCGCAGTGGACCATTGCGAATGCGCGCAAGCGCTTGCAGGCCGATGGCGACCTCTGGTCCGGCCGCGCCTGGAAACGCGCACGTTTGGAGACGGCGTTACGCAAAGCGCAGCACGCTTGGGCCGGCTAGCCACGCGGTCGGCGAGCATCGGCGTTTCGCTCACCAGCCATTACGGCGGCATGCTCCTTTGGCTCGTCTATGCCACCGTAATGTTTGCGATTGTGATAACGGGCGGAAGTCTCTTGGTGCGCCCGAGGGTTAGGTGTCCGAGGGTTAGGGCACTCATGAACGACGAGATTACCACTGCGCATCGTAGAACTGCGATGGTCGCGGGCTTTTGCGCGGCCATAGCAGTTGCATTGCTTCTTTGCGCAATGCCTCAGGCAAACGGGTTGACCGCTCGCGCGGCGGGCTACATCGTCGTTTCCTGCAGCATCGTCGTCGCACTGTCCACATTCTCATACCTCGAAATCCGCGCTAACCACGATGCATGAGCGCTTGAACAACCGCCTGCGCGAGTACCGTATGCAGCGGAACCTCACGCAGGCCGATCTCGCTTCACACGTTCAAGTATCGAGGAAGACGATCAATACGGTCGAGAATGGGGTCTTCATCCCCTCAACGGTGCTGGCGCTTCGTTTGGCGCGCGCCTTCGACACCACGGTAGAGGAACTTTTTCAACTCGCGTAGCGCGTTGGCCGGCATGCTGCAGCAGTCCCTGTTCGGGCACCTCGCTGGACATGTCCGGGGAGCGCCCATAGCGCCGATGGTTGTGGGGGGGAGCGGTCTTCCCCATGCCTCGCAGGCCCGTAAAGACGATTGGGTTGGCAGCGTCGCCGTCCATCGCTTGCGTGACGGCATTCTCAACAGCAGCGACGTTTCCGCCGCGGAAATCTTGCGCGCGGTCGGCGGCGCGGTCGGCGCAGTCGGGCTTCAATGGGGCCGCGACGTTTCCGCTGGCTCGGGACAGCCTAAGGCGCGGCATAAACGCCTATGGAATCAGGGACGTGGTTATGCGTCCTCAATCTCCAGGAACAATCCTCGCGAGTGTTTCGATCAGCGGCGGCAAGTCGTGGCGCACAACTTCCCACAGAATGTCGAGGTCGACCGAGTCGTACCCGTGTATCAGTCTGTTTCGTAGGCCAATGATAGCGCTCCATGGAATGTCGGCATATTGTCGGCATTCCTCTGTCGGCGTCCTGCTGGCGTCTTCACCCATGATCTCGAGCAGACGGACAAGCGCAAGGTCTAGCTGACGGTCGCGGTCGAGATCCTCACGACTCTTACTATCAAGCATCGCGACCGCTTCGCGCGCATGATCGAGCATGTGCCGGAGTCTCACCAGACTCTCATGGCGAGACATAGGCGACCTCTGCTTCCGCAAGCACGCTGCTACGGAAATACTTGCTCAGGAACGCCGGCGTATTTAAGTCGACCTTTCGACCCAGTACTTCTGAAAGCTCGATCTCCATCTCGAAGAATCCTAAGCCGGGGGAGAATCCTGGCTCAAACTCCACGAGAACATCAATATCGCTCTCGGGGCGGAAGTCCTCACGAAGAACCGATCCGAACAACGCGAGTTTGCGGACATGATGCCGCCGACAGAATGCAGCAATCCGATCCTTTGGAATTTCTATGTTCACGGGATTTGAAGTATGCGGCATTTTCTTTCTCCTCCACGAGTGTACCCCAAGTATCGAGTGCATCACCCGCACGCGAGGTAACGGGCGTAAACCTCCGTCGCGCAGGACGTCGACCGCAGTTTTCGCTTGAACGAGCCGCCAGGCGACTGGCCCGAGACAGCGCAGCCGGCCGCGCCGGAGCTCGGCATCAATGCATGGACCGTCAGCGATCTGCAGACTGCGCCCGCGCTGCAGCCTTCGCAGGCGTGATGAGGACGATTAGCCGTGATGCTCGCGAGCGGCGTCAAGACGTGCTAGCTCGCCGCGGCGTATGCGTGAACTTCGCGCCTGATTTTCTCCGCGAGCGTATCCTCGGCGACATCGAGATCATAGTCGCATTGCAGGGCGAGCCAAAAGCGCGCGCTCGTGTTCGTGAAGTATCGCGCGAGACGCATTGCCGTATCGGCTGTGATCGCGCGCTCGCCGTTGATGATTGCGGTAATTCGCGTCGCCGGAACGTGCAAATCGAGCGCGAGTCGATTGGCGCTCAATCTCAGTGGCATCATATACTCTTCGAGCAATATCTCTCCGGGATGCACCGGAGCCAACTTCTTTGCCATAGTTTCCTCGCTACCGATAGGCGCCAAGCGCCGCTGATCCGCAAGTGTCACTTCCCGTCAAACTCTTCAAGGCTCAGCACCGGGGCTCTTGAGATTGTGCAGCGACCGAGCACAATTGAGCTCATGGATATTGCGCAGTGCCGTTCGTTCGCAGTTCTGCGTCCTTGGTCGCAAAACTCCGTATCACCCGTTAAGCATAGTACGAGGCGCGTATATCGTCAAGCGTTTGCACACGAAGTCGCAGGTGGCCGTGCGAGCGGCGAGAAGCACCCGCGAATTGACAAGCGGCCGCCATGCCGGTTACGATTAGCATGTAGCCGTACGCTTCGAAAGAGGCCTTCATGCGTCGCCAAACTGTTTTGTTTACGCTGCTTATTGTGCTCGTTGTGGGCGCAGTGTTGCTGCTCGTCCGCTGGGCGGTGGGCAGCCACGACGCGGCGATCAAGAAGATGACGGCGCAGGCACCGGCCACAATCGTCAGTGGCGCAACCGTGCAAGATCCAAACGCGTCGGCCGGTGACTCGGAGCAATACGTCGTCGTCTACACGTATGCCGCCGCCTCGCACAAATACACCGTACAAGCCTCTTTTGGAAGCAAGGACGATTTTACCGGATTCGCCGCGAAGGGCGTCAAGACGTGCTACGATCCGGCCGATCCGGCGTCGTCGGCCTTAGTCGGCGCCTTCTTCACGTGCGGAACCACGTCGGGCGAAGCCGTCATCAGCGACCCGGTGCAAACCCCGCGTTAAGCCGGCTGTTTCGGGCTCAAACGAACAGTTCGGTCGAGACGCTGAAGGCCTCCGAGAGCTTCCTGATATGCGTCTTGCTTAGGGAGCGTTTGCCCGGCAGAACCTCCGATGCGATCCCGCTAGACCCCAGCAGAGTTGCGAGCGCAGCCTGCGACATCCCGTTAGCGGCCATGAGTTCTTTGAGTGCTTCCAAGGGATCAGGTGGGAGGATGGGATCGCGTTCCTCCTCGCAACGCTCGATTAATACCGACAGCAATCCGAGGTAGCGATTTTCGGCTGCAGAGCGACTCTTCTTATCGAGAAGATCCTCCGCTCGCGCCAGATACCTGCGATACTCTCTCTCGTTATGAATTGCGTGGGGCAAATCTTCAACGAAAAGCTCCTTGTACGCTACGTCAGTGGCGGTCATTTCCATCCTCCTCTCTCATATTCGGCATGGGTAAACGCGCATGCGATGAAGATGATCTGCAGGCGGTATTCGATCTTCACGATCAAACGATACGCGTTCCCCTCGACGTTAAAGACCGTATGGTCGCCGACGGCCTCCGCGCCTGCGAAGATCCGCTGGACCTCCACGAGATTGTTCCAATGGGCTTTCTTCGCGACCGCAAATTACGTCCTCAATGGGCCTTCGGCAGCTGCATGCTCCGCCCAGTATTCCCGAAGCCTCCACCTGCTGATGATCCTCAAAATGCTCTCATCCCGAGAGTATTCTCTTATATTGAGAGCATCGCAGCCAAGCCGTATATTCGCAAGAAACGGCTGCCGATTCCGGTGCTCGTCGCCTCAACGCACGCCGTGCGAGACCGTTTCGGCGATCCCGTTTGCACGTTCCACGTGGTTAGGATGAGAGGAGCATGGCGCGGGCGCTCGGCTGGGAGTCGAGGAGGGTGCGCAGCCGAGCGTGCGAGGGACTGCTCAGGCTCGGGTCTTCTTCTACGATCTTTGCGGCGGTCGAGCGGGCGCGTTCGTAGACGGCGAAATCGCGGATGAGGTCGCCGTAGCGGAAATCCATCTTGCCGGCCTGCAACGTTCCCGCGAGGTTGCCGGCACCGCGCAATTCGAGATCGGCTTGCGCGATCTCGAAGCCGTCGGTGGTTCGGCGCAGGATCTCGAGGCGCGCGGGACCTTCGGCGAAATCGTCGGGATAGACGAGCAGGCAGTACGATTTCGCGGCGCTGCGGCCGACGCGGCCGCGCAGTTGGTGCAGCTGGGCGAGCCCATAGCGATGCGCGTCGAGAATGACCATAACGCTTGCGTTCGGGATATCTACGCCGACTTCGACGACGGTCGTGGCTACGAGTACGTGCAGTTCCCCGCGCTTGAAGCGCTCCATCACCGCGTCCTTTTCGCGCGGCGTCTTGCGGCCGTGCAGCAGGCCTAAGAGCATATCCGGAAAGACGTCCTTCTGCAGGCGTTCCGCTTCGGCGACGACGCTCGTGAGTTCGCTCTCGGATTCGTCGATCGCGGGCGCAACGATGTACGCCTGGTGGCCGAGTTCGACGTTCTTACGCACGAACTCGTAAGCTTCGTGCAGACGGCTCGCGCGCAGGTGATAGGTTTCTATCGGCGTTCGTCCGGGCGGGAGTTCGTCGACGGTCGAGATGTCGAGATCGGCGTAGGCCGACTGCGCGAGCGTGCGCGGAATGGGCGTCGCCGTCATGTGCAGCGTGTGCGGTGCCGCGCCCTTTGCGCGCAGCCGCGCGCGCTGTTCGACGCCGAAGCGGTGCTGCTCGTCGATGACGACCAGGCCCAGGCGCTCGAACTCGACGCCTTGCGTGAGCAGCGCGTGCGTGCCGATTGCGAGCGCCGCCTCGCCGCTTGCGAGCCGGCCGGCGGCGCTCGCGCGCGCTTTCGCGCCTTGGCTGCCGAAGACGGCTTCGACGGCGATGCCGAACGGGACGAGCAGCGGAGCGAGTTTCGCGGCGTGCTGCGAGGCGAGAATCTCGGTCGGCGCCATCAGCGCCGACTGCACGCCGTTGCGCGCGGCGAGCACGACCGCGGCGGCTGCCACGAGCGTCTTGCCGCTGCCGACGTCGCCCTGCAGGAGGCGGTTCATCGGCGCGTCGCTGCCCATGTCGTCCCAAATCTCCGCGATGACGCGGCGCTGCGCGCGCGTGAGTTCGAACGGCAGCTCGCGCTCGAACTCCTCGAGCAGGCCGGGCGGCGCTCGCAGCACGTGCGCGTCGTGCTCGGCTTCGCGCTGGCGGCGCTTGAGTTGCGCGGCAAGGGCGAGCGCGAGAAACTCCGTGAAGATGAAACGCTCGCGCGCTTTGGCCGCTTCTTCCGGCGACTGCGGGGCGTGCAGGCGGCGGTACGATTCGCGCAGCGGCGCGAAGCCCCGCTCCTTCGCGAGATCCGGCGGTAGCGGGTCGTCGCCGGCGAGTTCGAGCAGTTTGGGCAGATTGCGCTGCACGACTTGACGGATCTTACGCGACGCGAGCGACTTGCTCGCGGAGTAGACGGGGACGACTTCGCCGTGGTAGATCTCGTCTTCGGCGAGCACTTTGTGCGCCGCGACGTTCATCGCCGCGCCGGCGAGCGTACGCTGCGCGCGGCCGCGCACGAAGAGACGCATACCCGCCTTCAAGGTGCCGAGGAGGTACCTGCGCCCGAACCACTTGGCGATGAACGTGCCGGAGTCGTCTTCGATCTCCGCTTCGACGATCGCGAGATGGCGAGCTCGCCGCTCGCGCACGCGCACGACGCGGCCGACGGCGTTCTCCTCGCTCGCGTCACCCGGCGCCGCCAGCAGCGCGGCGGGCGTCGGAAAGCGCAGGTCGTCGTAACGGAATGGGAAGTCGTTCAGCAGATCGTCGGCGGTGCGGAGGCCGAGTTCGTGGAACTTCGCCGCCGTCTCTTTGCCGACGCCCGCGAGTTCGGAGATCGGGGTATCCTTCGACATGCTCAGGATGACAGAGGGTCCTTCGACGGGATCAGGATGACGCGGGGGGGTTGGCTCGGGATAGGAGGTGGGCGCCCACGGCGTCTAGGGGGACGTTGAGGTGCTTGAGCAGGACGAGCAGGTGGAAGAGCAGGTCGGACGACTCCCAGATCAGCTCCTCGCTCGAAGCGTTCTTCGCGGCGATCACCACTTCGGTTGCTTCCTCGCCGATCTTCTTACCGATCTTGTCGACGCCGCCGGCGTAGAGCTTCGCGACGTACGAGGAGTCGGGCGACGCGCTCTTGCGCTGCTCCAGCACGGCCTCGAGGTGAGCGATCGCTTCGACGAACGCGCCGTCCGTCGACGGGCTCGGGATGGTAGGTGGGGTTAGGAGGATGTTGTGGAAGCAGGTGGGGCGGCCGGTGTGGCAGGCGGGGCCGCTCGGGATGACGCGGTAGAGGAGGGCGTCGGCGTCGCAGTCGTAGGCGATCGAAACGACCTGCTGCGTGTTGCCGGAGCTCTCGCCTTTGTGCCAGAGCGCGGCACGGCTGCGGCTGTAGAGATGCGTCGAGCGCGTCGCTAGCGTGCGCTCGAGCGCCTCGCGGTTGGCCCACGCGAGGGTGAGCACCTCGTTGGTGCGGGCGTCGGCGATCACCACGGGCACGAGGCCGTCGGCGTTCCATTCGATCCGGTCTAACTGCATGGCCGTATGGGAATCCCCCGCGCGCGCAGCGCTTCCTTTAAATCGCCGATCGAGATCTCGCCGAAGTGGAAGAGCGAGGCCGCGAGCGCCGCGTCGGCGCCCGTTTGCTGGAAGACGTCTGCGAAGTCCTCGACGCTGCCCGCGCCGCCCGAGGCTATCACCGGAACGGTCGTCGCATCGCGCACAGCTTTGGTGAGCGCGAGATCGAAGCCCGATTTCGTTCCATCGCGATCCATGCTCGTGAGCAGAATCTCCCCGGCGCCGCCGTCAGTGCCGAGCTTCGCCCATTCGACGGCGTCCAGCCACGTGGGCGTGCGTCCGCCATCGATCACGACCTGCCAGCCCGAGCCGCCGGGCTTCGCGCGCGCGTCGATCGCGAGCACGACGCACTGGCTGCCGAACTCGGCCGCCGCGTCGCGCAGCAACTGCGGGTTACGCACGGCCGCGCTGTTGAGGGAGACCTTGTCACAGCCCGCCCGTAGCAGGACGCGAATATCGTCGACGCTGCCGACGCCGCCGCCAACGGCGAACGGGATCGTGAGCTCGGCAGCGACGGCGCGCACCATATCGCGCGTTGCCTTGCGCCCTTCGACCGTCGCGGTGATGTCGAGGAAGACCAGCTCGTCGGCGCCCGAACGCTCGTAGGCAGCGGCCAGTTCAACGGGATCGCCCGCATCGCGAAGGTCCACGAAACGCACGCCTTTGACGACGCGGCCGTCTTTGATGTCCAAGCATGGGATGATCCGGCGCGTCAGAGCCACAACTTGACGCTCAGCTCGCAGGCTCGATCGTCTTCGCCAGCGCGTAGACGGTCTCGAGGTGCGGCACCGGAACGCGCAGCCGAGCGGCCAGCTCGACGACTGCGCCCACGATCGGCTCGAGTTCCAGAGGGCGATTGGCTTCCAAATCCTGCAGCATGGAGGTCTTCACGTCGGCGAGACCCTCGATATGCGTCAGGCGGTCCCCCACGCTTTCGGCCACGTCGATGCCGCTCGCGGCCGCGACCGCGCGGCACTCCTCGACGATGGCGCCGATCAGCGCGCGCGTGCGCGCGTCGCGCAGCATCGTCTGCGTCGTCGCCCGCGTCAGCGCGCTGACCGGGTTGAGCGCGGCGTTACCGAAAAGCTTGCGCCAGACCGCCCGCCGAATCTCCGCTTCGACCGGCGCGACGAGGCCCGCACGCACGAATGCCTCGGCGAGTTGCCGGGTGCGCGCCGATTCGCCGCCGGCCGGCGCGCCCATCGGGAAGATCCACTGCCCGAGGTGACGTACGACCCCCGGCTCCACGACGTTCCCCGATGCGTGCACCACGCCGCCGACCAGCCGCTCGTAGGCGAAGGTGCGCAGGATGCGTCCGCCCGGATCGACGCTTTCGAGCCACTTGTCGCGGTAGTACCAAAATGGGAAGCCGTTCTGAAACGTCGCGACGGTTGCATCGCTCTCGACGTAGGGAGCAAGCTGTTCGAGGAACGGTAGCCACTGGTGCGACTTGACCGTAACGAGAATCGCATCGAAGGAGCCGAGCGCTCGCAGGTCCGGAGCCGCTTCGACGGCGGCAACGAAATCGCCCAGATGCGCGCTGCGCACCGCAAGGCCGTGGCGCCGGATCGCTTCGAGATGTGCGCCACGCGCCACTACCGCGACTTCAGCGCCGCTTCGCGCGAGCGCGCCGGCGATCAAACCGCCGATCGCTCCCGCACCAACGACGGCTATGCGCATCGGGCTCTCATCATTGCAGAGATGTTGGAGGCGACGGGCAGATTCGAACTGCCGAATGGAGCTTTTGCAGAGCTCTGCCTTACCACTTGGCTACGTCGCCGGATATGCTCGCCTTAGCGGGTAGCGGGAATCGAACCCGCACATCAACCTTGGGAAGGTCGCAGGCTGCCATTACATCAT
The DNA here is from genome assembly GCA_021806945.1 of bacterium. Taxonomy (GTDB): domain Bacteria; phylum Vulcanimicrobiota; class Vulcanimicrobiia; order Vulcanimicrobiales; family Vulcanimicrobiaceae; genus JAJYFL01. Next base: position 18,854 of record JAKAPQ010000017.1, read on the forward strand.
ACCCGCAACGAGGCGAGGCCATCCGTTCTCCCCTGCGACCGCCGCGTCCTATCATCACGAGAGGATGTTGACCGCCCGGCCGGCGACCACGGCGATGGTGACCAGCGACGTCAGCGCCTCGCCCATCATGAGCACCTTGGCCGTCTGCGTGAGCGGGAAAGCATCGGTGGGGCTAAAAGCCGTCGCGTTCGTAAACGCGAGAAAGACGTAATCGAAGAACCGCGGGCGCCAGTTTAGCCGCTCGCGGACGTCGGCCGGCAAGGCACTCTGCGGAAAGAGAAAGTCGGTCCGCCCGTCGATCGCGGAGCCGGCCGCGTGGGCGCGTACGTCGGGACCGTCGCCGTCGATCTCCCAAAACCACAGCGCGTAGACGATGACGTTCGTCAGCCAGATCTGCCCCGCCGAAAGCAGGAGCGTGCGGCCGCTGACGCTGCTGTGAGCGTGGTTCGCCAACTCGATCACCAGCAACACGACGGATACGACGTTGAAGAGATTCAGTGCAGCGATATGCGCGATCGAGACGGCCCGGTGGAGTGGCGACTCGTTGTGCCGTTTGGGCTTGAGGATCAAGAGTGGAACCATGGTGCCGAAGATCAGCAGCGGCAGCAACCAGTAGGGACCGAACGTCAACTTCGGGGGCAGCGTGATGTAGAGCGCAAGCGCCACGAGCGACGCCAGGGCGGCATGCCAGCGCGGCTCCTCGTACTCGGCCCCGGGGTAGCCGGGCTCCGCAACGTTCCCGTTTTGCATGCCGCATGATTCGCAGCCCGCCGCCCGATTGCATTTACCGGCTGCGCCGGCGGAACTTCCGGCAGCCGCGGCGGGTTCTAGGGCACGTGGCAACCGACTTTCGCGACGGGAAGACGTTTCCGCGCCCAGGGCGCCAGCCGATAGGCGGCGTCCTCTGGCTTGCGCGCCTCTTCGATAAGGCGCGCGCCGCTGCGGCGGGGACGATCTTCGATTACATCTATCCGTGCCCGATGGACCGCGGCGTCATGGAGCGCTGGGGCATCGCGCCCGAAGCATTCGACGAAGCCATCGCCGCGCACCGGACCGACGATGCCATTCATCGCTGGCTGAACGTGCGCGTTGCCCCCGAGCGTGTCGCGGAAGCAAACCGATGGCTGCTTGTTGAAAAAGCCGAAAACCTGGACCGACAAGACGCCGAAGAAGGCAGAACGAGGAGTACGCCGGTGGGCCAGACGATCGAGTACCCGCGCCCGGACGGGGCGACGGCCCCGGGCTATCTCGCCCTGCCCGCCGATCCCGAGCACGCTCCCGGTATCGTCCTCATCGAGGAGTGGTGGGGCGTCAACGACAACATCAAGAGCATCGCCGATGCGTACGCCGCCGCCGGATACCGCACGCTCGTACCGGATCTCTACCGCGGCCGAGTCGCCGCCACCGGCGACGAAGCCAATCACTTGATGCAAGGGCTGGATTTCACCGACGCCGCCACCCAAGACGTGCGCGGTGCCGCCGTTTACCTCAAACGCCAGCGCGCAAAAGTCGGCGTCACCGGCTACTGCATGGGCGGCGCTCTGACGCTGCTTGCGTCGATGCACGTCCCGGAACTGGATGCGGCCGTGGTATTTTACGGCTACCCGCCGCCCGAAGCCGGCGACCCCGCAACGATCTCGATTCCTCTGATGGCACATTGGGCAAAGCGCGACGAGTTCTTCAAGAGCGACGGCGTCGCACCGATCGAGGAGCGCCTGAAAGCCGGGGGCGTGGCCCACGAGTTTTATTGGTACGACACGGGCCACGCGTTCAGTAACCCGACCGGTATCGGAAACTACGATGCGGCTGCCGCGCAGCTCGCATGGGAGCGCACGCTTGAGTTCTGGAACCGCACGCTGCGCTGATCATGACGTGGACCGTCGGGATGGGCAGCGATAACGGCGATCCGATAATCGTAACCATCAATGACGATTACCGGGATCCGGCAAAGCGCGGCGGGCTCACGACGCGCCTCTCGATCCGCTTTCTCGGGAATCACATGTTGCAGTCGATCGAGAACCGGGCGTCGTTTGAAGACTCCCTCGAACCGTTGCTGCAAGCCCATGACGGCGTCTTGGTCGCGGGCGTCACGCGGACGCGGCCGGCTTCCTACACGTTCCATGCGTACTGCGCCTCGCAGCGCCTCGATCCGAGCGCCGTTCCGATAGACGAAAAACTTCGACCCATCTGCACCGTCAGCGTCTATGACGACCCAGGCTGGGCGGAGTACGAGGCGTGGCTTCCTGCCGAGAGCGGCAGAATCGCTCAGTTCTTCCGCGCGGCCTCTCTTACGGTTCGCAGCACGCTCAAGAACATCGGCAAGCGCCTCTAGGAGGTTTCGGACCGCCCGTCTTGCCGGGTCCTTCGTCGCCGGTTAGAGCGCCTGGCGCGCGGTGTCGACGCGTAATCCGCCGAGGTGATCGTCGACGCACTCATCGAGTAATTGCCAGTTCCCGTCGCCGATCGCGAACCGGGCGTATCCCCCGTTGACGACGCGCGGCTCCCACAACCGCGCGGCGGAGCGATGCGTCGCCTCCAAGATGGCGAGGCGCACCACCACGTCGTGCGTCACGAGAATCACATCATCGTTCCCCGCAAGTTCCCCCGCGAACGCTCGCCAGCGCTCCAATACCTCGTCGAGCGACTCTCCGCCATCGAAAGCAACCTGCTGCGGCTGCTCGCGCCATGCGCGCATCGTCGAGGGGTCCTCGCGCTCGATATCGGCGCGCAGCCGCCCCTCCCACGCGCCGTGTGCGATCTCGATCAAGCGCGCGTCCTTCTCCAGCGAAACGCGGTGCTGCAAGGCGATCGGTTCGGCGGTCTCCGCACACCGCGCGAGCGGGCTCGAAACGACGCGGCCGACGGAAACGCCTTCCAGCGCACGCGCGAGCGCCGCGGCCTGCGCGCGGCCCGTCGCCGTAAGGCGCGATTCGCGCCGGCCCTGATAGCGCCCCTCACGGTTCCAGTCGGTCTCGCCGTGCCGCGCAACGTAGACGATCACAGGTTGACCAAGCGAATCGCCATGATGTTTTCGGCTGCGGCGATCGCGTCGACGACGGCGCGCTCGATCTCGCGATCGACCTCCAGTACCATCATCGCCTCGCCGCCACGCGCCGAGCGCGCGACGTGCATCGTCGAGATGTTGACGTTCTCCCGGCCGAGGATCGTGCCGATACGCCCAACCATTCCGGGCACGTCGCGATGGCGCGTGACCAGCATCGTGCCCGCGGCGACGGCGTCGATTTCGAATCCGTCGATCTCGACGATCCGGGGACCGTGCGGCAGAACGGTACCGACGATACGATGCTCGCCCGCCGCGACGACGAGCGTGGAACGGAACGGCGTATTGCTGCGTTCGTGCGAGATCACGACGCGCACGCCGAGCTCGTGCGCGACCGCCATCGCGTTGACGACGGTCACGCGCCGGTCGGTCACGTACGGCAGCGCACCCGCCAGCAGCGCCGCTACGAACGGGCCGGCATCGAGCGACTCGATCTCCCCCTGCAGCACGATCGCGATCTCGTGGCGCAGCGCTTCGTCGAAGAGCTGCGGCAGCAGCGCGCCGAGCGTGTACGTAAGATCGACGAAACCGCCCGCGCGCTCGGCATCCACACCCGTGAGCATCGGCGCGTTGACCGCACCGCTCGCGGGCCGGCCCCCGAGCACGCGTACGACGTCGCCCGCGAGTTGCATGGCGATCCGCTCCAACGCTTCGAACGTGGAGCCGCCCAGGTGCGGCGTCGCGACGACGCGTTCGTGCGCCATCAACTGCGCCGACGCGGAACCGGCCGGCGGTGGTTCTTGGGGAAAAACGTCGATCGCGACGGCGCGCAAACGCCCGGCATCGAGCGCCTCGAGCAGCGCTTGGGCGTCGACGACGGCGCCGCGCGCGCAGTTCACCAGCACCGCGTCGTCACGCATCAGGGCGAGCGTCCGCGCGCACATCATGCCGCGCGTCTGCGTGGTGAGTGGAACGTGCAGCGTCACCACCTGCGCGCACCGTAGCAGATCGTCGAGCTCCACGAGTTCGACGTCGAGCGCGCTTGCGCGCGACGCCGGGATATAGGGATCGTGCGCGAGAACCGTCATGCCGAAGGCTGCGGCTCGTGCGGCAACGTTGCTGCCGATCCGTCCCAGGCCGACGATACCGAGCGTCTTGCCGTAGAGTTCGTAGCCGATGAAGGGCTTACGATCCCATCCTCCACGATGGGCCGCCGCGTGGGCTTGCGGCACGTTGCGCATTGCGGCGAGGAGCAGCGCGAAGGTGTGCTCGGTTGCGGCGAGCGTGTTCGCGCCGGGCGTATTGACCACGACGACTCCAGCCGCCGTGGCCGCGTCGACGTCGATCGCATCGACCCCGACACCCGCTCGCGCGACCACCTCCAAGTGCGGCGCCTCTTGCAGCAGTTCGGCGTCGACGTGCGTTTCGGAACGAACGATCAGCCCACGCGCGCCGCGCAACGCTTCATGCAACGCGTCTTTGGGCTTGCCGACAACCGAGACGACCTCGGCTCCGGCATCGCGAAGCACCGCCATGCCACGCTCGTCAAAGGGTTCGGCGACGACGACTCTTCCTAGGGGCGATTCGACCATGGCCGCCAGTTCGCCCAATTGCTGCCCCTCCCTTGGCCTCGCGCTACGGTAAAATCGTATGCGATGGGAACGACCTTATGAACCAGAACCGGGGACCTCAGGCATTGTCTGCAAATGCCTCTGCAGCGCTACTCCATCAATTTCATCGTGAAGTACGTCCACTCCAGCGCCGAGGTGTGAGCACGCTCCTTTAGGTTTGCGCCCGCACCGTGCCCGCCTTCGGTTACCTCATAGAAGAGGTAGGGCACGCCCATGGCCGCGAGCTTGGCCGCGAACTTGCGCGCGTGCTGTGGGCCGACGCGATCGTCCTTGGTCGTCGTCCAGATGAAGGGCTCCGGGTAGGCGACACCGCCTTTGAGATTTTGGTACGGCGAGTGCGCCATCCAGAACGCCAGGACTTTCGGATCGGCAAGGTTGCCATACTCACCCTCCCACGATGCGCCCGCCTCGATCTTCGCGATGCGGATCATATCGAGCAGCGGGACTTGAATGTCGACGGCGTTCCATTCGCTCGGATGCTCCACAAATTCGACACCCATCAACAAGCCGCCGTTCGAGCCGCCTTGGATGCCGAGTCGTCGCGGGCTCGTGATTTTGCGCGCGATGAGATCCTGTGCGACGGCGTAGAAGTCGTCGTACGCGCGCTGGCGGTGGATCGTCATCGCCGCCTCATGCCAGGCTGGGCCAAACTCGCCCCCGCCACGGATGTTGGCGAGCACGTAGACGCCGCCGCGCTGCAGCCACAGCTTTCCGAGGATACCGGAGTAATCCGGCGTCATCGAGACCTGAAAGCCGCCGTACGCGTACAGGACGGTCGGATTGCGCCCGTCGAGCACCATGTTCTTCGGATGTACGATGAAGTACGGAATCTTCGTCCCGTCTTTGGAGGTCGCTTCATGTTGTTCGACGACGTCGTTCGAGGCGTCGAACTGGGCTGGGAGCGACTTCGCGACGGCAACGTTGCCGGTCTCGGTTTTCACCGACCAGAGCGTCGTAGGCATGAGAAAGCTCGTGACCGCGACGTAAGCATGGTCGCTGCGTAGATCGGTGTCGACGATGTCGATCGACGCGTTGTCGGGAAGGTCGAGACGGCGCGAGGTCCACGCTCCGTCCGCGCGGGGCCTAAAGACGAAGCAGCGTCCGCGAACGTTTTGATAGATCGAGACGAGCAGGCGCGATTTCGTCGCCGCGACGCCGCCGATCGACTCGCGCGGGCCGGGAAGGTAGATCAGCGCCGGCTTGAGGTTCGAGGGATCGGCCTTCATTGCCGCCGCATCGAGCGCGAGCAGCGATCCCGCTTTGTACGTCTTGCCGTTCGTCGCCCAATCTTGATCGAGCGCGAGCACGAGCTTCCCGTCGACCATTGCATCGAGTTCGACCTTTTCGGGGAGCGCGACCGGTTCGACGCCGTGCGGCGTTACGAGATAGTATTTCGAAGTGAAGAACGTGACGCCACGATCGATCATCGTGAGCCGATGGCCGGTACCGTCGTGCATGGTGAAGGGCTGCACGGAGACGTCGGTCGGTTTGCCGCGAAAGATCTCCGTCGCTTGCGCAAGCGGCTGTCCGCGCCGCAGGCGCTTGACCACGTACGCGTAGCCCGACTTCGTCAGCTGGCCTGGCTTCCATGCACGCGAGACGAGCAGCGTGTTCCCGTCGAGCCAGGTTGCGTTCTGCTTGCCGCGCGGTAGCACGAAGCCGCCCTTGACGAACGAATGCGTTCGAAGATCGAACTCGCGAATCGTCTGCGCGTCTTCGCCGCCGCTCGAGAGATGGATCAGGCAGCGCGTCTCCTGCGGCCAGTTGCAGTTCGCACCTTCCCACACCCAGTTCGCGTGCTCCGCGCGCGAGACCGCGTCGAGATCGAGAACGGTCGTCCAACGCGGCGCCGCCGTTGCGTAACTTGCGCGCGTCGTGCGGCGCCAGATGCCGCGAACGTGGTGCGGGTCTTGCCAGAAGTTATAGACGTAGCCGCCGATCGACCTCGGGTACGGGATCCGTCCTTTGGCTTGCGCAACGGCGAGCGCTTCTGCGTTGAGCTGCTTGTAGTGCGGATCGCTTTCCAAGATGGGTA
>JAKAPQ010000141.1 GCA_021806945.1 bacterium
GCAGAAGGCCCCAAATCGTGAAAATATTGAGGGAGGCCAGGAAGCTTGCGAGCGCAACGCTCGCGTGGGGAACGAGCAATCCGAGGCCCGGTGCGGCGCGCATGATGTCCTGCACGGAGCCGAAGGCGTCGGGGCCGCGCACGGTCGCGATGATGCCGACCACGACTTGCATGAGCCCGAACGACGGCACCGCTACGTTCATCGATCCGCACCAGAGCCGTTTGAAATCCGTTTGCCCGCGGCCGACAACGTTACCCACCAGGAGGATCGCCGCGTTCAGCAGGGCGGCGATTAGTAAGGTCACGCCGACCGTAACCCAGCCGAGGATCTCCTGATAGAGCGGCGGATGCTGCGCGTTTGCCAGCATCTGCTGCTTCGCGGCGTCGGGCATCCCCGCAAAGAGCGGATTGGTCGCGATCTGCTGCTGCAGGTAGGCTACCGTGGCATGGTGCGTTGCCGGCGCCGCCAGCACCGCGCCCACGATCGCGAGCGCGAATGCGATCAGGAAGGCCCAGCCCCAGGTCGGGGCTTCGCGCAGCCGCTCGAACGCGTCTTTCGGAGAGACCACGACGTCGGCGACCGTGGAGAGGCCGCTCGCCTTCGGAGCGGCCGGAGATTCGACACCCATAGCACACCTCTCTCGACTAAAAGAAGAAACCGCCAACGAACGATCGGCCGTTGATCTCAAGGGCAGTTTTTTGCAGTGCGCGATCCCACCTGTTGCTTACCGAAAGTGGGCGCGGCGAATGCCTTTCCGGTGGCACTTCGTGGCTTTGCACGTTTTGGCGATCGCGGGTTTGCGCGGGAAACTTGTCTGGGCGCTTCATCCATAGTATTCCTAAGCCGCTTAGGGTACACTATGCGGTATGGACGAGAACTGGAAGCACCTCCAAACGATTGCGCGCAATCTGACGACGGACTATGCAGACGCCATCTTTATTGGCGGGATCGCTGTGTCCGCACATGCTGGTCGTTTGGGGGCGCGATTTCAAGAAGCAAGCCACGACGCCGACTTGTACATATCTCTGGTTGGCAAAGCCGCTCTGCGCGACCGTTATGAAGTCCGGCGCAACTCGAATCTCGGCAAAGACTCCGCAGTGATCGAAGGCGAAGACGTTGACCTTTACGTGGAACATCAGCATCCGCTCGGTGTTCCCTTTGACGCCATCGTCGCTCACGCCGAAGTTATAGACGGTATTCGTGTGGCGGCCTTGGAACATCTGCTCGTTCTCAAACTCGACGCTGCGCAGAATCGCATGGGAAGCGGCAAAGGCGAAAAGGATGTGCGCGACGTCGCCCGCATCGTAGCCTTGCTCGAGAAGCCTCGCAAAGACGTGCTCTCGGACTACATGACCGGCGAGCGCTCCAAAACGCTGAGGAAGATCATGGGTCGGCCCGATCTGCCACATCTTCTCGGGCTTAATCGACACGAGGGAAGTCGCTTTACGGCAACGCTCAACGCGCACACTAAAGCAATTCAAGGTTTGAGGGGGCGAGGGCTCAATGGTCTCAGTCTGTAGTGCCGATCTCAGCATTTCCACGCCGCACGTCATGCGCGGCGATGAGCGAGAGCGAGCGCTGCGTTCGCGCCGCCGCCGCACAGTAGCCGATATCTGCGCCCAGGCCGGAGTACGTTACCGCGTCAGCGGAGGAAGTCCGCCTCACGTTATTCTTTGGAATCGCCCCAGCGGCTACACCACTGCCGAAACGGGCGAGAAACTCTACGCAATTGACTGCGCCGGATTGCCGCAGCAGCATCCTCAACGCGCGCTACGCATCCTTGAGATTCTCGCGTACGGCTTTCAGGATTACTTTGCGCGCGAATCCGTCTGCGGACGAGGCTATTTTGTGTACCCTGTTACGCCTGAACACGGCAGAGCATGGCTTGCGGAGATTGGACGCCGGGGCGGTAAAGCGCGGTCCCTCGCTAAAGCGGAAGCCTCGCGTCGCAACGGTCGTACGCCTAGCACGACCAAATGAGCACGGTTGGTGAGGACCCGGCAAGGCCTAGAACGGCTCCATCAACATCGATGGCCTGCTCGGTGATTTTGGGATATTCCAGGACCTCTTTGGAGGGTCGGGCCCCGCCGGCTGAACGGATTGTCGGATTTCTTAACGTTGCTGCATTTCGCAGTGCGCAACGGCGGCAGCGCGCTGCGAAGGATATCCGCGGCCGGCAACCGGCGCTCGATCGCGCGTTCGACGCGGTCGAGGCGCTCCTCGCGAAGCTCGAAGAGCCGCATCTGAACGATGATGCGGGCACGGCGCAGTGCGCGGCGCGAGTAGAGTTGCTCGGGGGCTACGCTCCGGGCGCGAGCCGGCGCCGCCGAGGCGGGATGCCCGCGATGCCGGGCCTGGGTGGCGCCGGCTCGCGCCCAAGCGGGCGCGGCCAGCAAGAATAGCGAGGTTACGGCTAGGGCGATGGGGTATCGGATAGGCATAGGCTCCTCCGAGCCTCCTTCACGCTTTCGAGCTCGCTTGTAAAGACGAACATTTGAACGCTGACACCCTGACCGTTCCCGCCCCCCCGTCCGAGCCCTACGTCCGCATCGTCCCCCTGGGCGGTTGCGGCGAGATCGGCCGCAACATGACGCTGATCGAGACCAACGACGATATGGTGGCGGTCGACTGTGGCCTCATGTTCCCCGACGACGAGATGTACGGCGTCGACATCGTCATCAACGATTTCACCTACATCCGCGAGCGAGCCGACAAATTTCGCGCGGTGCTCGTTACCCACGGCCACGAAGATCACATCGGCGGCATCCCGTATCTGCTGCGCGAATTTGCGGTGCCGGTCATCGGCACGGCGCTGACGCTTGCGCTGATCAAAGCGAAATCGCGCGAGCACAAGATGGGTGAGGTAGACTTCGTCACGGTGCAGCCTGGCGACCGCGTGCGCCACGGCAGCATCGAAGCGGAGTTCGTGCATGTCAACCACTCCGTCGCGGGCGCCTGCGCGCTCGCGCTGCGCACGCCGGTCGGGACGCTCTTCCACACCGGCGACTTCAAATTCGACCAAACGCCCATCGACGGGAAGCCGGCCGACTTTGCGGCGATCGCGCGCATCGGCGAGGAGGGCGTGCTGTGCATGCTGGCCGACAGCACCAACGCCGAACGGCCCGGCCACACGCTCTCGGAGCGCATCGTCGGCGAGGCGTTCACGAACATCTTCACGCGCGCCAAGGGCCGTATCGTGGTCGCCTCGTTCGCGAGTAACGTCCCGCGCATCCAGCAAGTGGTGGACCACGCCGTGCAGTTCAAGCGCCGCATCGCCTTTCTCGGGCGCTCGCTCACCAATGTGGTGCACTTCGCCTCCGAGCTCGGTTACCTGAAGATCCCGCCGAATCAGGCGATCCGGATCGAAGAGGTCGAGGGATATCCACCCGAAGAGGTCGTGGTGATGACGACGGGTTCCCAGGGCGAGCCGATGTCGGCGCTCACGCGCATGTCGATGCGCGACCACGCGAAGTTCAAGATCGTTCCCGGCGACACCGTCGTCATCAGCGCGACGCCGATTCCGGGCAACGAGAAGAGCGTCTACAAGACCGTCAATAATCTCTATAAACTCGGCGCGATCGTCGTTCACGGGACCGACGGGCGTTCCCACGTCTCCGGCCACGCATCGCAAGAAGAGCTCCTGCTCATGCTCAACTTGATCCGGCCCGAGTTTTTCATCCCGGTACACGGCGAGTACCGAATGCTGGTGCAGCACGCGAAACTCGCCGTGCAGACCGGCGTCGATTCGCAGAACCTCTTCGTCGTCGAGAACGGCGACGTGCTCGAGTTTACCGGCGAATACGGCGACAAGATCGGCAAGACGTACGGAGGCAACGTTCTGGTCGACGGGTCCGGCGTCGGGGACGTCGGCGATGCGATCTTGCGCGACCGCAAGTTGCTGGCGGGCGACGGCATCATCATGGTGGTCGTCACGATCGACAGCGAGGAGGCGCGCGTGATCGCAGGCCCCGACATCGTTTCGCGCGGCGTCTTCTACTTGCCGGAGGCCGGCGGAGTTCTCGACGAGCTGCGAGCGGAACTCGTGCGCATCATCGCGGGCTGTTCGGTCGAGAGCATGCGCGATGTCAACAGCGTCAAGGAGCACATTCGCAGCGGCTTATCGAAAGCGATCTACGGCCGCTCGAAGCGCCGCCCGATCATCATCCCCGTCGTCATGGAGGTCTGAGAGCGATGAAGACACGTAAAGCGTTCATTGCAGCGGTTGGGTCGCTCGGCGTCATTTGCGCCGCGGCAACGCCGATCGCGAAAGCAGCCGCGAAGGCTACGCCGATGCCGTCACCATCCCCGAAACCAAGGCCCAAGGTCTCCGAACTCGCGCGCGCCTTCGCCGAGAAGATGCGCGCGTTCGATCCGAAGCTCGCGGACGAGGAGATCGCCCGCATCGCCGCCGGCGTCGACGAAGGGCTCGCGCTCGGGACGCGCATCAATCCGCGCGGAGAGGCGTTGCGCAACTCCGACGAGCCCGCGACGATCTTTGAGGTCTCGTTGTGAACGGCGAGCAGGTCGCCTTTCTCGATGCGACGGATCTGGGAGCGCTGATCCGCAAGCGTAAGATCTCGTCGGTCGAGCTCGCCACGCTGTACCTAGATCGCCTGGAGAAGTACGGCGCGGCGTACGGCGCCGTCGTAACCATCATGCACGAGCGGGCGCTGCGCGAAGCCAAGGCCGCCGATAAGGAACTGGCGGCGGGCCGCTCGCGCGGACCGCTTCACGGCGTCCCGTACGGCGTCAAGGATCTGCTGGCGGCGGTAGGTGCGAACACGACCTGGGGCGCTGCGCCGTTCCGCAACCAGCGGTTCGATTTCGATGCGACCGCCGTCGCGCGCTTGCACGACGCCGGAGCCGTGCTGTGCGCGAAGCTCGCCATGGTCGAGCTCGCCGGCGGCTTCGGTTACAACGACGCCGACGCGTCGTTTACCGGACCCGGCCGCACGCCTTGGAACCGCGCGTACTGGAGCGGGGGATCCTCGAGCGGTCCGGGAGCTGCGGTCGCGGCGGGGCTAGTCGGCTTCGCGATCGGCTCGGAGACCAACGGTTCGATTCTTGTACCGTCGTCGTTCTGCGGCGTTTCGGGGCTGCGCCCGACCTACGGGCGCGTGAGCCGCCACGGTGCGATGGCACTGATGTGGACCTCCGACAAGCTCGGTCCGCTCTGCCGTTCGGCGCGCGATGCGGAGATGGTGCTGCGCGCGATCGCCGGGCACGATCCGAACGACCGCACCTCGGCGAGCGAGCCGTTTGCGCAGATTCGCGGGCGCCGCCCGAAGATCGGCGTCATCGCGGATGCGACCAAGAGATCGCAGCCGGCCGTGGTCAAGAACTTCAATAGCGCGCTTGGCGTGTTACGCGAGTATTGCGACGTCGTCGAGAACGTCGAGTTGCCCAAGGGCTATCCGTACGGCGCGGTCTTTGGCGCGCTGCTCAACGGCGAGTGCGCTTCGGCGTTTCGCGGCCTGATCGAGAGCGGGCGCTCGCGCGAGCTTCAGTCGAAGGAGGATCGCATCGGCGGATACCAGCAGTACGCGACCCTGGCGGTCGATTATATCGATGCGATGCGCCAGCGGACGAAGATCGATGCCGCCGTCAAGCGCGCCTTCGCACCCTACGACGCCATCGTCTATCCGACGCTCCCGACGGTTGCCTATCCCGTGGG
>JAKAPQ010000142.1 GCA_021806945.1 bacterium
GCGTTGTTGAACATCTCGGCCAGCTCGCCGACGGTCATGCCATGCACCATCGCGATCGGGTAGAGCCCGATGAACGATCTGTAGCGTGGATCGAGCACCGGGCCCTCTACGTTCTCGCCGCCCAGCGGATTGGGGCGGTCGAGGATCCAAATCGACTTATGATAACGCTTGGCCGCCTGCATCGCGTAGGCCATCGTCGAAACGAACGTGTACGGCCGGTCGCCGACATCTTGAATGTCGAAGAGCAGGACGCCGACGCCGCGAAGCATCGCGGCCGTCGGGCGCTTCTGCGCGCCGTAGAGGCTGTAGACCGGAAGGTCCGTGCGCTTGTCGACGTACGAGGAGACGAACGCACCGGCGGTGTGGTCGCCGCGGAAACCGTGTTCCGGAGAGTAGATCGCTTTGATGCAGATGCGCGGGTTGGCTTTGATCGCATCGACGATGCTCACCATCTGCGAGGTTACGCCGGTTTGATTGGTGATCACCCCGACGCAGCGCCCGTGAAGATCGTGCCACGCAGATTGCAAGAATACTTCGTCGCCGAGTGTGACCTTCGCGCGCGGCAGCGGCCCACCGGCCGCGGGCGCGCCGAGGCGGGCGCAGGCAAAGAGCGCGGCTAGGACGGCTGCGATACGTCTATACAAAGTTCGGCTCCTTGTAGTCGGGAATGATGCCGGCCGCGTACGCTCGGCCGAAGAGTTCGCCGGCGGCCGCGATGCCGTCGTCTCCGACGTCGTCGCTGAAAGCGTTGACGTACAACTCGACGTGCTTGCGCATGACCGTATCGTCCATCTCGAACGCGTGGCGGCGAACGTACTCGTAAACGCGCGATTCGTTCTCGCGGGCGAAGCGCAGACTCTGCGCAATCGCGTCGTTCGCGCGGCGCGCGAGCGCGTCGTCGAGATCGTTGCGCGCGAGAATCGCGCCCAGCGGTATGGGCATGCCGCTGGTGGATTCCCACCAGTCGCCAAGATCCGCGATCCGCACGAGCCCGGCTCTCTCGTAGGTGAAGCGCGACTCGTGGATGATGAGGCCCGCGTCGACGGCTCCCGATGCGACCGCTTCGACGATCGTGTCGAAGCGCATCGAGATCGACGGCGGCGTGATACCCAGGGCCAGGCGCAGCAGCATGAACGCCGTGGTTTTCTCTCCGGGGATGGCGACGAGTCTTTCTTTGAAATCGGCGAGCGTGTCGCCCACGCCGGGCCGCGCCACGAGCAGGGGACCGCAGCCGCGTCCGAGGGCTCCGCCGGAGCGCAGGATGCGGTAACGATCCTTCAAGAATGGGATCGCACCGTAGCTCACTTTGGTGAGTTCGTACCTGCCCTCGAGAGCCGCGTCGTTGAGACGGTCGACATCCTCGAGGACGGCGCGCACGGGCGGTGCGTTCGGGAGCAGTCCGTTGGTCAGTGCGGCGAAGATATAGGTGTCGTTCGGACAGGGTGAGTAGGCAAGCGCAAGCGTTCTCGTCGTCATCGGTCTCCGGTCGCGGCGAGCAGGGCTGTGAGGATGCGTTCCAAACCGCGGACGCCTTCGTCGAAGTGCCACGCGCTCGCCGCGCGCTCCCCGACGATGTTGGAGATGCCTCGGAGTTCGACGGCCGCGACGCCGGCTATCTCGGCCGCGCGCAGTACGGCGAACCCCTCCATCGATTCGACGCCGGCGCCGCGAGCCGCCAAGCGCCGCGCGGTTGCACTCGTCGCGGTGACTCGAGAGACCGTTACCCCGCGAACGCAGGCAAAGCCCAGTTCGACCAAACGCTCGACCAGCGAGAGATCCGAACTCGCCGCCTCGATCGTCCGTTGCCCTTCGGGTAAGCGGATCGGGTCGCCGGTCTCGAGACCGAGCTCGAAGAGTTCTTCCGAGACGACAACGCCGTCGCCGATATTCGCCGCGCCGGGAAACGCGCCCGCGATGCCGGCGCCGACGACCAAGGCGTAACGGCTCTGCGCGAGCGTACGCGAAAGCGCGGCGGCCGCTTCGACGGGTCCCACGCCCGTAACGAGCATCTCGACGTGTGCCGGCGGCTTGAAGAAACCGAGCTCCTGGCCCGTCGCGCAGGCTATGAGAATCATCTAGGAGGCTGTCGGAGTTGAGCTGTTTTTGGATTTGGTGCCGAATTTTGTTCGGAGACGAGGCGCGAAGAAGCCGCGCCAGCGCGCATCCTGCGCTGCGCGGCACCTCCGCTTCCGTGCGGAATGGAAGCGAAGCCGTAGAGGCGGCCCAAAGACGGAAACATGCTCAACCCCGACAGCCTCCTACCGTATGCCGATGAATTTATGCGTCTGCAGCGAAAGCCTGAAATGCTGCGGATGTGCCTTGGCGAATTCGACCGCGAGCGCGACGTTGCGTGGTTTGTTGCCTTCGGGCTGAAGCAGGATGGTCGGCTTGTCGCTGAAGAGGTCGAGCCACCGCGTCGGGACGCAGCCGTCGACGATCACCTTGACCTCGTTCGCACGCCGCGCCATGGCGGCATCGACGCGCTCTTTCGGCGAGACGCATAGCCAGACGTCGTCGGGCAGTTCGGCCGCGATCGTCCCGTTGGATTCTACGTGCACGCGGCGGCCGGCGGCGCGCAGCGCGCCGATCAGCGCGGCGGTCTCTGCCTGCGCGAGCGGTTCGCCGCCCGTGAGCACGACCATGGGGCAATCGCCGCCGATCTCCGCTACGCGCAGTACGATCTCATCGACGCCGGCAAAGAATGCGAGCGCGTAATCGGTATCGCAGAAATCGCAGGCGAGGTTGCAGCCGGCGAGGCGCACGAAGACGGCGGGCGTTCCCGTGTACGCGCCTTCACCTTGTATGCTGTAGAAGATCTCCGTTAGCTGCAGCATCCGGGGCCTTACGGGAGATCGCCCTTCCGCAGCACGGCGCAGGAGGTTGCCGTCTCCCAAAGCACGAGCTCGTCCAGGGACGGAAGAACCGGGAGAAGACGCTGCCAGATCCACAGCGCGATGCGTTCGCAAGTCGGGTTTTCGATGATGTCGTTGAGCGACCGGTGGTCGAGCACGTCGATCGCCTCGCGGCGTACCACTGCCTTGATCGTGTCGAAATCTTCGATCATTCCGCGTGCCGGACCGTCGTCGCGGAGCGGACCGCGGACGCCCACCTCCAGACGATACGAATGCCCGTGCGGGCGGGCGCACTTACCCGGATGGAACGGGAGCGCGTGCGCCGCCTCGAACGTAAACCGCTTACGAATCTGCATGCGATCTACGCCGGTGCCGGGGTTACAGCGCGCCCGCAGGGCCCATCGCTTCGAGCCTGCGTTTGAGATCGGCGAGGAACCTCGAGGCAACGTAGCCGTCGACGACGCGATGGTCGAGGGAGAGGCAGACGTTCATCATGTGACGGATCGCGATCGCATCCTCCTCGGTGACGATGGGTTTCTTGACGATCGCCTCCATCGTGACGATCCCGGCTTGGCCGGCGTTGATGATCGGTGCCGACGCATACGATCCGTTCGCCCCGTTGTTGTTTACGGTAAACGTGCCGCCTTGCAGATCGTCGGCGCTTAGTTTGTTCTTGCGAGCTCTGTCGATCAGCTCGCCCGACGCGATCGCGATGCCTTTGATCGAGAGCTTGTCGGCGTGTTTGACGACGGGCACGACGAGATTGGTCGCAAGCCCGATAGCGATGCCGATATTCACGTCTTTTTCGACGTAGATGCCGGCTTGCCCCGAACTCCCCGAGGGCGCCGCGAACCTGGCGTTCATTAGCGGGAACGCGCCGAGAGATTCGACGACCGCGCGGATGAAGAACGGCAGGAGCGTGAGCTTGTAACCGGTTTCGCGTTCGAAGTCATCTTTTTCGCGCGCGCGCCACTTCCACGCGTTGGTGACGTCCGCTTCGACCATCGACCACGCGTGCGGGGCGGCGTGCTTGCTCTCGACCATGCGCTCCGCGATGATGCGGCGCGCGCCGGCGAGCGGGATCAGCGTGCCGGGAACGGGCTCGCCGTAGGTGCTGGTTCCGCTCGCCGGACGCGCGGGAGCCGCGCGACTGGCGGCCAGCACGTCTTCGGCGGTCACGCGGCCGTTGGCGCCCGTCCCGCGGATCGCGCCAACGTCGATCTGGTGTTCGCGTGCCAGGCGCCGCACGGCAGGCGACACGCCGCGCAGCGCCTGCTCGGGCGTTCCCACATGTACCGGCTCCGGCTTCGCCGCGGAATGGCCGTTGGTCGAGGCCGGGGCCGGCGCGCTCGCGGCGGCCGGCTTGACTTGAATTTGCGGAATGTTGAAACCCGGAACCGGCTCTGCATTTGCACTCTGGGCCATCGCCGCCCTACTCGACGGTGGCGCCGTAGGGTCGGCTGCCGCGACCTCGTCGATGATCGCGATCGGCGTTCCGGTCGCGACCGTCGTGCCCTCCCCAATCAGGAACTCGCGAATCGTGCCGGTTACCGGCGACGGGACTTCCGAGTTGACCTTGTCGGTCGAGACCTCGACGAACGCTTCGTACTTGTCGATGGCATCGCCCGGCTTCTTCAGCCAGCGCTCGACCGTACCTTCGGTAACGGTCTCGCCGAGCTGCGGCATCGTAATGGTAGTTGCCACGATCTTAGAACCTCACCATCTCTCGCATCGCCTCGGCCATCTCGCCGGGCGAGCTCATATACTCTTCCTCGAGCGGGAGCGCGTAGCCCATCGCCGGGACGTCGGGCGCGCAGTGACGGCGAATCGGCGCGTCCAGATCGAAGAGCGCTTCCTCGGCGACCATCGCGGATATCTCCGCGCCGACGCCGCCGAATTTGTTGTCCTCGTGCACGATCAGCAGCTTGCGCGTCTTGCGGACGCTCTGGAGGATCGTTCCGCGGTCCATCGGGCGTATGGAGCGCAGGTCGACCACCTCGACCGAGATGCCTTCGGTTTCGAGTTGGTTGGCCGCCTCGAGCGCCCAATGCACGTAGAGGCCATAGGAGACGACGGTCAACTGCGTTCCGGCCTTCTTGACGTCGGCCTTACCGAGCGGAATCGTGTAGTGTCCGCCGGGCACCTCGCCTTTGATCAGACGGTAGGTTTTCTTATGCTCGAGGAAGAGCACCGGATCGGGATCGTCGATCGCGGCATTGAGCAAGCCCTTGACATCGGCTGGAAAGGCCGGCGCAACGATCTTCAGGCCCGGAACGTGATAGAACAGCGCTTCGATCGAGACCGAGTGCGATAGCGCGCCTCGCACGCCGCCGCCGTATGGCGTGCGTATTACGAGCGGGCACGTGTATTCGCCGTTGCTCCGATAGCGCGTCTTGGCCGCTTCGCCGACGATTTGGTTGAACGCGGGGTAGATGAAATCCGCGAACTGGATTTCGGCGATCGGCCGCAGACCCTCCATAGCCATGCCGACTGCGATCCCTACGATCGAAGCCTCGGCGATCGGCGTGTCGATCACGCGCTCCGGCCCAAACTCTTTGACGAAGTCCTTGGTAATGAGAAAGACGTTACCGCGGTCGCCGACGTCCTCGCCGAGAATCACGGTTCGATCATCGTTCTTCATGGCCTCGTACAACGTCTCGCGGACGGTCTCGACGTTGTTCATCACCTTGGACGACGCGCTTACTGCCATGGTTCCCAGGCTCCTTCGTAGAGGTTGGTGTAGAGTTCCGAGGCGGCCGGAAACGGCATCGCTTCCGCGCGGTCGGTGGCTTCGTTCGTTTCGCGCAG
>JAKAPQ010000018.1 GCA_021806945.1 bacterium
GTTCGGCGGTATGAGAATCATGCCAGACCGGCTACGACACCAGTTGCGCCAGGACGCGCGGCATGAGATACTACAACCACGCGATTACGCTGCCGTGAACGTTTCCCCGCAAATTGAAACGACCTCCCATGCATACCGGTGTCGTCGCTCGGCTCGTTCACGACGCGGTAGCGAACGATATCGCCAGCGGAACGCGGGCCGCGGCGCTTTCATCTGATCGCAGCGTATGAATTCGATGCTAGGCTTTACGCTCAACGTGGTCAAGGCAAGTGAAAACGTACCGAACCCAATCGCTTACCTTTAAAGCATGTGCGTGTTGATCTCTCGGTATTCAGTGATTGCCGAACCGTCCCACGCGAGTTCTAGCTCTCGCGCAGTATCCGCTACATCCTCGACCGCTACTGGACGAAACGTCCCGTAACAGGTTCCGCCAGGCGCGCGCACGCTATCGTACCAGACGCCCCGACGACCTTCCGCGCGCAATTTCGCGCCAAGTACCTGAGCAGCGGCATACACGAGCGGATCGTAAGTCTGCATGTCATGCACATCGTGAGCACCACCGCGGCGGATATCCAGATGCTCACGCTCGTTGAGCGTGAGTTCGAGCGCGTAACGCGGAACGGTCGTAGGCGCGGTCATGTGCGTGGCCTCAAGGTAACGACCCGCGTGGTAACTCGATTCACGTATCGCTACCGGTAAGGCGTCTGCGGTGTACAACACACCATAGGTTCCGGGCGAGAACCGACTCGGCCCTAGACGAAGAAAAGGAGCCATAACGATCGAAGCACGCCGGCCCACGTAACGGTCTGCGGGGGCTACAAGCGAGATCGCGTCTAGCGCGTCTGCCGCGAGCGGGTCGGTAATGGCACGAAGAGCCAACAGTTCTTCGAAGTCTTCGGGCTGGGCAACAAGATCAATGAGGGCTGCAAGAGGATGGCGCGGATCAGGGACGACGCGATGGACGCTCACCATCCCTGACAGGCGCGGTCGAGATAGGTCCGTACAAACACGAGATCTTGTACGTTGCCGTGCAGCATCCGCTGCAATGGCGGCTGTTCACCAAAATCGGCGTTCGGGCGCTTTACCCACGTTTTGGCGAGTTCACTGCGACCGAAGAACGCCGCGAGGTTTTCCCAAATCGCGATCAGATGCGATATCCGCTCGAGGGTATTGGAGCCGACGTGACGGCGATGGTTCTCCTTGAGCCAGCGATAGGCCGTGCGTGGGCTCACCCCTAAGAGGAGCGCGCTCTCGTCGACGCCTAGGCCCCATGCATTGGCAATGCGCTCGTAGGCGCTAAGCGCTACCCGGGGCGAGGGTTGCGCCAGGAGAGCGGCTGTCATGTGACGAATAATAGCATAGTTTCTGACAAGTGACAAGAACCGGTCGACCCTCGAGAACGTCCGGCGCCTCGAGCCGGTGACCCTCGATGGGGTGCCCCCAGCCGTTGCGGACGTCATTGCCGAGCTTTCTGCCGAGTCCGCGGCACTGGGTCAGGCGCTCCATCCGCGCACAGCCGCGAGCCTAGCGCAGCTCGTGCGGATCATGAATGCATACTACAGCAACCTGATCGAGGGGCACAACACGCTCCCCCGGGAGATCGCGCGAGCCCTTGCAGGCGAGTTTGACGCAGACGAAGGGCGCCGTAACCTCCAGGTCGAGGCCGCCGCGCACGTCCGGGTGCAGGCCGAGGTGGATCGCCTTGCCGCCGCGGGTGAACTGCCCGAACCGGCGTCCACGCGATTCATCAAATGGCTCCATCGGGACTTCTATTGCGACGCGTCCGCGGCGATGCTGCACGTTCGAGGTCTCGATAAAGACTACGTCATGCAGCCCGGAGAATGGCGCTCGCGCCGCGATGACGATGTTGTTGCCGGGCGCCATCAGCCGCCATCGAGCGCACGCGTTGGTGACTTCATGCAGTACTTCGAGACGTGCTACCGTTTCGAGGGCATGGGCAAGGCGGCGCGGATCACGGCTATGGCTGCAGCACATCACCGTATGAACTACATTCATCCGTTTCCGGATGGAAACGGCCGCGTTAGCCGCTTAATGAGTCACGCGATGGCGCACGCCGCCGGCGTCGGCGCCCATGGCTTGTGGCCGGTCTCCCGCGGGTTGGCGCGCGGCATTGAAAGTCGCTCGGAATACAAGAGCATGATGGATCTTGCGGATACACCACGCGAAAACGATCTGGACGGTCGCGGGAATCTTTCCCAGCGAGCCCTCACCGAGTTCGTGCTTTGGTTTTTACGCGTCTGTCTCGATCAGGTGCGATTCATGTCGGGACGGTTCGAACTCAACGCGCTCGCCCGGCGTCTGCGCGCGTTTGCCGAAAACGACGATCGCCTGAAGCCTGAAGCCGCAACGCTCCTCGAAGAAGCGGCCGTGCGCGGCGAGTTCGATCGGGGCGCGGCCTCTCGCATCACGGGATTACCGGAGCGTACCGCGCGACGCATTTTGAACGACACCACATCGGCTGGACTGCTCGGCTCGGAGACGCCAAAAGGCCCGGTGTCACTACGTTTTCCCCCGGCCGAGTCCGAGGCACTCTTCCCACGGCTCTTTCAAACACTCTAGGCGGTAGTTCCCGACTGGTAACCAAGATCGCGTACCAGCAACGGTATAGAGTCAGGATCAGGAGAGTCAGCCGTACGCCTAACTCCCTCATGCGCGAATGCTTTATGTGGGCCGCTATTCCCCATATGGCGGAGCTCCCGCACCCCGGATTGTCGGTTTCCGGCTTTGCGGGCAAGGCCGGGGACCGACAGCACGGGAGCGAATGTCTCGCCCATCTGCGCGACAGCCGAAAAGGAGAGAGCCTCATGGTTACCGGCATCGACGTTCAGCTCTATAACGTCCAGGATTTCAACCGCGCCCTCGCTTTCTACACCGCCTTCTTTGGGCGTGAGCCCGCGCAGTTGCATCGCATCGGTGACGGCGGATGGGCGGAGTTCGAACTGCCCGACGGCTCGTGTTTTGCCATCGGCAAGCACGAGAATTTTCCGTGGCAAGCCGGCTATAACATCATGTTTGCGGTTCCCGATGTCGAAGAGGCGGTCCGCTTCGTGCGCTCGCACGGCTGCATCGCAAGCGATCCAAGCGAAGGCCCCGTCTGCTGGAGGTCGTTTGCGCAGGATCCGGAAGGCAACCACCTCGTCCTCCATCACCGTAAGTAAGCCTCGCTACGATGACTTTGGATCGGCTCCGTTCAGCGCCTGATGCTCGTGCGCTGGCGCTCCGCGCGGAGGCCGCCGTAGCGCCGCTTGAGCTCGAACGTCATCGGATCGACGGCGCCATCATGGAGGCGACCTGCGCCAGCCCAGGATACTACTTCGGCAATCGTTTCATCCTCGATCGCGCACCGACTGCCGAGACTCTCGATGGCTGGATCGCTCGTTATCGCGAATGCTTTGCTTGGCGCAGCGTGGAGTATCCGGCGGTCTTGACGTGGTTCGAACCAGACGGGGAATCGGTGAACGCCGGCACGTTCGAAACGGAGGTGGAGACCCTCTTCGTCGCGCCTGGCGACGGCGAGATACTACCATCGTCGCTCAAGGGTTGTCGTATCATCGTCTTCTCGAACGCACGGCATTGGCAGCAACTCGTCGAGCTCGAATGCGCTGCCTACCAATCGGGCGAGGCGTTCACGCAATGGCGTGCATCCGCCTTTCGCGCGCTCATGGACGGGGAAAGTGGCGCGTACTATCACGAAGGCGTCGCCCGCTTTGCCGGCGTCATAACGAAGGAAGAGCGGCGGGGTTGTGGGCTCGCAACTCACCTCATCACCGACCTTCTGTTGCGCATGCGGAGACGAGCTCATACCGTTGTCATCGCTGCGCACACGCGCTCTAACGCAGCTTCGCTGTATGCGAGGATCGGCTTCACGCCGTTCCTCTACAGCCACTCATTGGTCATCCATCTCACGTGAGAACTGGGCGATCTGAGAAAAAACCGGCGCAGCTTCCACGGCTGCACCGGCCCATGGACCGATAAGAACGAGGATCTACGCTTACGGTTTGTGAGTGGCCTTGGGTTTGGGCTTCATCTTCGCCTTTTGGTGCTTGCCCATGTAAGAGTCAAACGCGTTTGATTTCGGCTTGGGCGTCTTCTTCACAGAAGGAGACAAGTCCCACCCCGTCTTCACCGGGCTATGCGTCTTCGGCTTGGGCGTCGCCTTCTTCGAGTGCGTCGTCTTCGTCGACATCTCGTGCGGATCGCCGGCTTTCGCCGATGCCGTTGTCATCGCGAGGCCGGTCATCAAGAATGCCGGCACCAAGAACGAAGCAAGAATCTTCTTCAATCTCCACACCTCCTTTCGGGGCATGAATTTCCCGTCGTCGAGGTGACCCGCGACAACGCAGACGCTACGTAAACGTAACGTAAATGCGTAGCGGAGAGTTCCTACCCGAATTTAGCGCGTTCTGGCTACGCTTGGCGAGCGCTAGGGAGGTTCTCTAGATCGGTTGGGGCTAGCCGGAAGGGCCCCGCGTTCGCCGGCGGCGCATCGGTCGCGCCGCCCCTTAAGTGCGAGCGGGCCGCGAGGCCGCAAGGGATAGACCTGTGGCGTGCGCGATGATGCGATCGAGAGCCTATCAAGCGGCCGCGGCGCGATGCCTCCATAGCGGATTCCCCATCCACGCGTTGCGCTGGGAGACATCGCGTGAGATAATCAAGAGCACGAATTGCCCAGCGTTCCATTGAAGGACCCGGTTTATGAAACGTGCGATATTCGCGCTCTTCCTCGCGCTTGCGACGATGGGGTCGACCCGCGCTCGCGTCTCGGCGCCGGCGCAGGTTCTCGATCTCGCGTACGCGCCGAGTTCTCTGGGCCAACGCTCGCTCGATCTCTTTCTGCCGGTACATCGCACGGGCGCGGCAACGATCGTGTTCATTCATGGCGGCGCGTTCATGTACGGGAACAGGAAGGAGTACGACGTGGTCGGGCAGGCGCTCTCGCGGCAGGGCGTTGCCGTTGCGGTCGTCTCCTACCGGAATTATCCGCTGACCGATGCGCACGGGGCGATTCGCGATGTCGCCAAGGCTGTCGCGTGGATGCACGATAACGCAGCGCGCTATCGGCTCGACCCACAGCGATTATTCTTAGTCGGCCACTCATCGGGCGCGCAGATCGCAACCGTTCTGGCACTCAATCCCGCGTTTCTGCGCGCTGTTGGTTTGCCGGTGACGGCAATTCGCGGCGTACTAGCGCTCTCCGGGCCCTACGACGTGCGCGACCTCTCGAAGGAGAGCCCGCGCTGGCAGGCGATCGACCGGCACATCTACGGTGCCACGGCTCGCCGGCGTGCCGAGATATCCGCGATGGCGTTTACGAGTTCAGCCTCGGTCCCGATCATAACCGCCTGCGGAAGTGCCGAAGATCCGTGGTCGTGCCGTCAAGCGACTGCCTTGGCCGGTGCTCTCGTGCGCGCCGGGGACTGTTCGTTCGTCGTGCGAGAGATCGGTGCCGACCACATGGGGATGGTGCGCGCGCTCTTGAATTCCGACGACCCGCTCGAACGCATGCTGCTCGACTTCGTCAACGGGCGGGGAAAGTGCGCGCCAAGCTCAGCTAGCTAGCTGCGTTTGAGGCGGCGAGAAACTCCTCGTGACCCAAAGGGGAGCCCGTCGCACAAATCGTGCCGGTGCGCGGAGAGGAGCGTTCCGAAGTCGTCGCTTACGTCTATCCGCCGAAAGCCGGGTGATGACTCTGACCGTTGCGGGGCGAAGAAACCTTGAGAGATATTGCCGTTGCAAGCTATCTCGCCGATATGGCTATGGGATCGACGTTGGACGGACGCGCGTGACTTCGAGTCCCTTGCCGATGGGGAGCGTGATCGACTCCACATCGCTGCGCTTGCGGACGTGCCCGACATAGTCGAATAGGTTATGAGACAGAATGTTATCTGCAACGACCACGGCGCCGGGGGCAAGGTTGAGCAGTTCGAAGAAACGGATGTAGTCCTCCTTTTCACAATCAAGGAGCACGAAGTCGAGCGCCTTGCACTTTGGAACGATCTCTCCGGCGTCGCCTAATACGAACTCAACCCAATCCGCCAGACCTAGCGCGGCGATGGTGCCCCTTGCTTCGGCTTGACGAGTGGGTTCGATCTCAATGGAGGTCAGGCTTCCGCCCGACTGGCGCGCAGCCTCGGCAAGGGCGATGGTTGAGATTCCGCTGGATCCTCCAATTTCGGCCAGCCGTCCTGCGTGACAACCGGCAGCAAGGGCACAGATGAACTCGGCGGAATCAGGCTCGAGATTACGGTGTCGTTCCGATTGTGGGAGTTTCTGAAGATCCTGGTCTAATTTGCGTTTCCATAAGCGAGCAATGGCCTCGCGTTTCACTTCATCCAACATGACGGTCTCGTTCGGCTACAGTGATTCATTTATTCGTTTCGTCTCGTTTGCATGTTCACGACGTTCTGGGCGAGGATGCCTACGACATAGAGTACGAAGAACGCCAAGACACCTACGCGCGCATTGAAGAGGACCGCAATCATGCCAAGCAGCATCGCACCGGTAAGTAGTTCGGAGAGCAATCCTTGCCGGAGGGAGGCTTTGGCATGGCCCGTCGCCGGAGCGGGAGTCAAGCGCGGAAGAAGCCAGGGGACAGTTGCGGCGTATCGCTCATACGCGGCGCCGTAACGTTCCTGCAATCCGGCTTCTTCATGGCGCGCGAGCATCCAGATGAAGATTACATTCGCAAGGACGATGAATATCCAGCCGCCGATCGACGCCATGATGCCGATCCCGATCGCCATCAACAGGTTGCCGAGATAGAGCGGATTGCGAGTGTAACGAAATGGGCCGCGGACGAGCAGCGCATCCGTGCGAGCATTGTCGTTCCAGACGATTCCCGCGCTCAAGTAACTCGACCCCCAAAGCCGCAGCAGAAAGCAGAGCGCCGTCAATACTACGCTAAAGGTCAGCAATCCGAAGATGCCGTTGGAGCCCCAGCGCGAACCAAGTTGCACGAATGCCGGCACGTAACCATGCTGCGGTCCAGAAGATACTCCCCCGAGAACAAAGCCGAGGAAGTATATCGCTCCAAAGACGAGGCTACGCCGGCGATACCACCACGGAGAGGACCGTTCGCTCATTTGCGTTCCTTCATGCCGT
Source organism: bacterium (assembly GCA_021806945.1). Lineage (GTDB taxonomy): Bacteria > Vulcanimicrobiota > Vulcanimicrobiia > Vulcanimicrobiales > Vulcanimicrobiaceae > JAJYFL01. Next base: position 7,123 of record JAKAPQ010000018.1, read on the forward strand.
TTTTACGCGGCGACGCGTCCGATTGTTTCAACCTGTGCCGGCGACAAGGCAGAGCCTCCTATAGCGGGCGAACCCAGCGGCCCGGCGGTCCGACGACCGGCGGCCGTGGAGGCAGCGGATGCAGCGGCGGGCTGGTCGGCGACCCGTTGAGAAGATCGCCGCCGAGGTCGACGTTCTGTGCCTGGACGTTGACGTCCACGCCGCGCCCCTTCTCCCGCAGCGTCGTCACGATCGATCCGCCCATGCCGTTGCTCTCGTCGATCGCGAGCGAGCCATCGGTATTGCGCGTCACCGCCTCGCCGTCTCCCAAGTCTACGGTTTGCCCGTCTCCGATCGCGATCCGTTGCCCGTTCTGCACGATGGTGGCGTTGCCGCCCGCGTCGAGACCGACTTGGGTCGCGCCGCCGGCAGTCGTCACGGCAGCGCTCTGATTCCAAGTGATCCCCTGGGCATCGGGCTGCGTCACCTGCGTGGATATCTGGAAACCACCTTGGAACGAATCCGAATCGAGCAGATCCGCGTGCGACGCCATGCTGTCGAAATGGGCATCGTCGTGAGTTCCGTCGCTCCGAGTACCCGAGAATGCGAGGTGCGGATCGCCGGTCGAACTTGCGTCGGCGTTGCCGAACCGGCCCTGCGTGACGGGGTTTGGTTGCTGCAGCCCGAGCATGTTCAGGATATCCCCGATGATCCCGAAGAGCTTGTTGAGGATATCGTTCCAACCGCCACCGGCCGGCTGCGCGCCGTACGCCGAAGCGGTCCTGGGAAGGGTGTCCGGTTGTAAGGCCGCATTCCACGGCCCGAAAAGGCCGCTCGCGCTAGCGAGCGGTGTCGCGGGAAGCCTCGTGCCGGTATCGCCGAGCAGGTCGCTCAGTGCAAAGTTCTCGACGGGTCGCTCCTGTACGTTCATGGTCGCTCTCTCCTCCGATCTCGTTCGCCCCGCCATCACGCGCACCCGGCCATGCGGAAAGGGGGTGGGGGTGCTCCGCAGAAACTGCACGCCGCTATGAGCGACTCCCAGCTGACCAGCATCACCCGCCTCTCCGACCGTCTGGCGACCTTAAAGGAGCGTCTTTGACTACGCGGGCAAGACCCGTACCGTAAGCGAGCTGGAGCAGCGCTCGCGCGCTGACACGTTTTGGAACCAGCCCGAGACCGCGCAGCGGGCGATGAAACGGCTCGCGGAGTTGCGCGCGGACATCGAAAAGATAGACGCCATCGCGCGGACGCTCTCCGAGGCGCGCGAGATGCTCGAACTCTTCGGCAGCGACGAATCCGCGGGCGTTGAAGTCGACGCCGGCATCGCGAAGGCCGAGGCCGCCACCGACGAACTCGAGATGGCCGCGAACTTCGACGGTGAGTTCGACGGACACGGCGCGATCGTCAGCGTCTTCGCGGGCGCGGGAGGGGTGGACGCCGCCGACTGGACTGCGATGCTCGCGCGCATGTACCTGCGCTGGGCCGAAGCCAAAGGTTTCTCGACTCAGGTCGTCGACGAATCGCCCGCCGAGGAAGCCGGTTTGAAGTCGATTACGTTCTTCGTACGCGGCCGCAACGCGTACGGGATGCTCGAGAGCGAGCGCGGCGTCCACCGCCTGGTGCGCATCTCGCCGTTCGACGCCGCGCATCGGCGGCACACCTCGTTTGCCGCCGTCGACATAATTCCCGAGATCGAAGCCGAGGAGAGCGTTGATTTCGAGATCAAGCCCGACGACATACGCGTTGAAACGTTCAAGGCGGGCGGCGCCGGCGGGCAGTACGTCAACAAAACGGAGTCGGCCATTCGAATCATCCACGTTCCTTCCGGGCTCATCGTCGCTTCGCAGCAGGAGCGATCGCAGATGCAGAACCGCGAGGTCGCGATGAGCATCCTACGCGCGCGCCTGGTGCAGCGCGAGATCGAACTGCGAGATAAGAAACTCGCCGATCTGCGCGGCGAGCGGAGCGCCAACGAGTGGGGATCGCAGATCCGGTCCTACGTGCTCAATCCGTACCAGTTAGTGAAAGATCACCGGACCAACGTCGAGACCGGGAACACGGCAGCGGTGCTCGACGGCGAGATCGACGGGTTCATCTGGCCGTACCTGCAGCGGCGCCGCACGGCTGCCGGGAAAGCGGAGTAGTGCGCGACCGCGTCCTCTGGCTGCTGACCGGATCGTACGCGCTCCTCTACTTCGCGCTCGGTACGCTCAGGTATGCGGCGCATCGCAATTTTGTCGACCTCGGCATCTTCGCGCAGACCGCGGCCAGCGCGTTCGGCTGCTTCTGCAATACGATCGAGGGCAGCCACTGGGCGTATCACTTCTCGCCCGTCCTCTATCTCGCGGGCGCGCTCATGCTGGTGTGGAAGTCGCCGCTCGCGCTGGTGGCGCTGCAGGCCGCCGGCGGCGCGCTCACCATCGCGCCGGTCTACGCGATCGTCGCGCGGCGGGCGGATCGCGCCGTCGCTCGTTTGGCCGCGCTCGTCGTCTTCGCCTATCCGCCGCTCGCGGGCCTGACGTTCGGAGATTTCCACGAGAACGGGTTCGCGCCGGCGGCGGTAGCGTGGCTGCTCTGGGCCTTCGACGGCGGGCTCACCGGCTGGACGATCGTCTTTGCGTTGATCACGCTCTCGATCAAGGAAGATCAGGCGATTTTTTTGGCGGTCGCGGGCGGTCTCGCGGCGTGGCGCTATCGCGCCGAAGCGCGGCGCGCGCGGTTGGCTCTCGGCATCGCGGCCGCGTCGCTCGTGGTGCTCGTCGTCTTCTTCGCGCTCGTCCAGCCGCACGCGAACGCGAACCCCCAGTGGTCGCCGGCGCGGTTCTACGATTGGAGCGCCGCAGATTGGCGCGCGCTCTTCCCGGCAGGGCTGCTGCAGCGGGTCGGATTCCTCGTGCTGGCTTTCTTGCCGCTGCTCTTCCTGCCGTTGCGCGTGCCGGAGATCGCGATCGCGATCGCGCCGCTCTGCGAAACGCTGTTCTCGCGGATGCCGACGACCTTTACGATGGGGTCGCACTACGCCGGCGCGTGGATCGGTTACGCCGTTTTCGCATTCGCCGTTGCTGCCCGGCGCATCGCAACGGACGATCCGGCGCGAGCGCGGTACATCTTGTATTGGTGCGTAGGTCTCTGCGCGCTGGAGTTCGCGGTGGCCGATCCGTTACACCCGGGCTACCTCCTACGGGCGCACGCCGCGGCCGATGCGCGGCTCGACCGTTTCTTGACGACACTGCCGCCGCACGCCGGAATCGCGACGCAAGAAGAAGCCTACACGCATCTCGCGGCGACCGATCCGAATGCGACGCTGCTGCCCGAATCCGCGGCCGGCCGAATCACCGCGTGCTACATCCTCACCGATACGCAGTTCCCGCGGTCGCCGCGATTAGTTGAGAGCGCCCCGCTGGTGCGGCAGCTCGTGCGGGCACGAACCTACACGCCGGCGCGGCGCGATGGCGCCATCACCCTCTATAAACGATCGGCGGCGTGCCGCTGAGAAGATCCGCGAGGGCCTCGCCGGCCACGATCGGCCATGCCCCGTCCATCTTCACGATGCGGTGCGGCGCGGCCCACGGGTGCCAGCGTGCCGTCTGCAACGCGAAACTCGGATTCGCCGCGAATGCCGCGACGGTCGGCGTGCCCACCATTCCGGCAACGTGAAGCGCGCCCGAATCCGGTGCGACGAGCGCCCGCGCGGCGGCGATCGCCGCCTTCCACGCGGAGAGATCTGCGAAACGCTCCACCGGTAAGCCCGCCGCGCGCTCGAACGCATCGGCGTAGCGCGCCTCTGCTTCCGCTGCGATCGCGCGCACGGGCGTATGCCGCGCGATGCTGCCGGCCAGAGCCGCCACCTCCGCGAGCGGCCTCCCCAAGCGTTCCCACTTGTCCGTGATCTGCAACGCGACGCGCGCATCGGGAGGCGGTTCCGCGTCCAGCACGAAACGCCGCAGCACCGAGGGATCGCGCGAGGGCTGCGCGCCGCCCAGCAGGCTGCGACCGAGTTCGAAGAGCACCGCGCACTCGTGCGGGGCACGCGCGTCGAGCCCGGCGGTTCGGTGGACCGTCGACGTGCAAAGGCGGCGAACCCAAAGCGTTTTGAGCGGTTTTCCCCAGCCGTTCTCGAAGCCGATGCGCACCGGGATGCGGGCCGCTCGCGGGAGGCGGTAGCCCCGCGCATCCTCGGTGGCGATCAGCGCGCACGCATAGCGGTCGGCCTCGATTTCGCGTACGGGGATCTGCGGTGCCGCGACGTAGGTGTGGGCCACGGCGCCGCGCGCGAAGATGCCGGCGTTCACGGTCGAGAGCACGACCCCCGTCGGGTAGCCCTCCGCGCGCAGCGCCGCCAGCAGGGGCACCAGCGCGAGCGCGTCGCCGAGCGCGTCGAGGCGGACGATCAGTACGGATGGTGAAGTATCAGGCATGCTCGATTACTGGGTCGTGTGCGCGGCGGGGCCGCGCTAAGCCTGCACGTGCTCGCGAAGGACGCCGTCGTGACGCTCGGTCGTGCCGAAGGATACGGCGTGGTTCGCTCGTACGGGCACGTCTCCGGTACCGCTATGCGGCCGCACAATTTGCTGCGCGCGACCTTTCGAAGCCTCGGCGCATTCATCGGGCTGGGCGCGCTCGACTGCGTGACCGACGCGGAGCGCGCGCGCGAAGAAGCGCTCGACGAACTGCGTCGGAGGGCCGGCGAGCTCGGCGCCGAGGCGGTGATCGATCTTCGATTCCACGTGAGCGAAGCGCAGGACGGCTCGACACGGCTCCTCGCCTACGGCGAGGCCGTCGTGCTGGCGCGAGCGGCTCGTGAGTCTTGAGGAACGCGCGCGGCGCGAACGCCTGCTTGCGAATGGCGCAGGCGCGGCGGCGGCGTGCCGCGCCTGCCGGATCGGCTACGAACGGCGCAACAACGTCTATGGGGAGGGTGAACCGTGCGCGCGCTTGATGCTGATCGGCGAGGGACCGGGCGAGACGGAAGATCTGCTCGGCCGCCCGTTCGTGGGCCGGGCCGGCGATCTGCTCGAAAAGATGCTCGGCGCGATCGGGTTGGCTCGCGCAGACGTCTATATCTGCAACACGGTCAAGTGCCGGCCGACGCTGCTGGATGGCGAAAAACTGCGTAATCGAGCTCCGGAGCCGGCCGAGATGACGAACTGCCGCCCGTTTCTCGACCAGCAGATCGAAATCGTGGAGCCCGCCGTCATTCTCGCGCTCGGCGCACCCGCGGCGAAATCGTTTCTGGGGCGCGATTTCGCAATTACGCGCGGCCGCGGGCGGTGGTACGAAGGGCCGCGCGGCATCCCGTTGATGGTCACCTTCCATCCTGCCTACGTGCTACGCCAAGGAGGCATGGCGCTGACGGAGACCAAGCGGCAGGTCTGGTCGGATCTCAAAGCGGTACGCGCGAAGCTCGACGAACCTTCTCTCACCGAGCCGGCCCAAGCGACCCTCTTCGAATGAAGCCCGGAACGTCCGGCGGCGCGCAAGCCGCGTGGTTTGCCGGGAAGGTTCGTCGCGCGGGATTCCCCGACGCGGAGGCTTTTGCAGCGCATTTCCGGTTGAAGCCCTACCGGCTTCGCCAGATCTACCGTGCCGCCGCCAAGGAACTCGCAGCGGAGATCGGCGACGTCACGACGCTTCCCAAGGATATTCGCACCGCGCTCGCGGAACGCGGCTTCTCCTTCGACGCGGTCGTACCGGTTGAGGTGCGGCGCAGCGGCGATGGGCAGACGAGCAAAGGTCTCTTTCGGCTCGCCGACGGCAACGAAGTCGAGGCGGTGCTGATGGAGCATCACGGCGACCGCAATACCGTCTGCATCTCGAGCCAAGCCGGCTGCGCGTTCGCCTGCGCGTTCTGCGCGACCGGCCAAGCCGGCTTCGCGCGCCAGCTCGAGTCGACCGAGATCTTCGACCAGGCGCGCTATTTCGCGCGAGAACTCGCCGCCAAGGGCAAGCGCATCACCAACGTCGTCTTCATGGGCATGGGCGAGCCGTTTCACAACTACGACGCCGTGATGGAAGCCATCGCGCTGCTGAACGATCCGCACGGGTTTGGGCTGGGCCATCGGCACATTACGATCTCCACGGTCGGGCTCGTCGACAAGATCGATCGTTTTGCCGGCGAGGGCATCCAAGTCAACCTGGCGATCTCGCTGCACGCGCCGAACGACGAGATGCGCGGCGCGATGATGCCGGTCAATCGCAAGTTTGCGATGGCAGAGCTGCTGGCCGCATGCGAGCGCTACGTCGCCAAAACCAACCGCAAGGTGTTCTTCGAATACGTGATGCTCGCTGGCGTGAACGATGCGGAGGTGCATGCGCAGCAACTCGCGCGTCTGCTTTCGGGGCATCTCTACCACGTCAATCTCATTCCGTACAACGCCACCCCGGATGGCGCGTTCTCGGGCAGTGAGGCCGCGCGAATTTGGCGGTTTGCGGCCGTGCTCGATGCGGCCGGCGTACCGACGACGGTGCGCCAGAACATGGGGCGCGATATCGCCGCCGCCTGCGGCCAGCTGCGCGCGGAGACGCAGCCGCGAGCTCATTTCGAGCGCCTGCGAACCGCGCGGAGCGTAAAGGCGTAACGGCAGGTCATCCTTGTAAGATGGCGCCTGAAGGAAACGATCGCGCGCGTGCTTATTCAATAACAACGTTGATTTGCTCGCGTCTTTTGGGCAGAAGCGCCTTCTTGTTGAGGTGAAGAGCTTGACTCGGCCGGCTTCTACGGTCGATCGCATGCGATACGGCATGGGCCGGCTGTTTGATTACTCGGTTCGCTACAAAGCCGAAATCAGCGGTGCCAAGCCTGTCCTAGCATTTGGTGCGATGCTTCGAGACGATGTCGCTTGGGTTGCGGAGATCCTACAAGGGAATAATGTGGCCTTCGTTGCGCGTGACGGCGTGGATTTGAAACCAATCAACGAGCTCGCTCGGCATCTTCCCATATTCTCATAATGCCCTCAGGGATTTTCGTGATTCGCATTACGGATGTGCAGCCCGTATAGAACAGCGGTTCGGGCTGGACCCGGTTCCTGCGTCACGGCCGACCATTTTCAGTCCGCTCCATCACGCACTGCCTGTTCACGCGACGTGGACGATCTCCGCGGCGGAGATGGGATTTGGGATCGGCTGACCCGTCTCACGCAGTAGTTCGATATGCCCGGCAATCGCCTCACGGACGTTTCGCGCGGCTTCGTCACGCGTCTTCCCGCCGCTCGTGCAACCCAACAAATCAGGCACATAAGCCCCCCAGGTCCCGTCCGCTGCCCGTTCCAAAATCACGACGTAATCTTTCACTTCAAACCTGCCTGCTTCAAGATCGAGTTCGCTGTCGCGGAAGGTACGTCGTCGCCCATCAAGTGTCCGGCGACCGTGACAACTCCGGGCTTGGTCGGGTGAGTATAGTGCCCCTGCGAACCTCTTGTCCGCGCAAGAACCCATCCATCGCGCTCAATCATCCTGACGATCTCCCGATATTTCACGGTGTTCTAGCGTTTCCGCGACGCCAAGTACGCGCAGCCGCTTTTGCGCACGTCTAACGCATTCGAGGGAGCGACTCGTGAGCACCTCTTGCGAAAGTCCTGCTGAAAGCCGTCCAGGAACGCTTTGCGGAGCGCGACAACCTCTTGGAGCGACGTGGGAAACTGGCGTCTGTCGAGATCCGTGGCCGATCTTTCGTGATACAGGTACTCAGGGGCATCACGGGCCATCTCCGTTGACTACGTGCCTGGCGCAGCGCGTCGTCGATCGACATAGGCTCCTTAATCCGCAACAATGATGAGATTACCATAACGGCGCGGCGGTTACAACGGCGGTATCCGATAACGGGATCTCAGTGTGTAACGATAGGCGGAGATGGGAGGCTCTTCCGGTGTCAGTTGGCGTAATCTGACGCATGTAGCAGCGTTTGGCGGTGAGGCCCGGCCGGTTCGCAAGTCTACGGGATCCCGAGCATACATGTTACGCTCATACCGCGTTCGACTCGTCCGATTATGTTGGGCAAACGCGGAAGGCATTACGAAGACGAGGCGCGGCATTACTGCTGCGCCTCGCGCGTTTCGATGTGCTTGGCCGGCCTGATACGTACCGACCCTAGCATATCCGTGACGACTTCGCAACAGCTGCCAAGCTGCCGCGGCTGGAACGCCCGGGAATCGAACCCGGAGCTGCCCGGTGTATCAGGCCGGCAGTCGACACCATCGAAACGCCCCAGCGCTCATCAATCCCTCGCTATCGCGCGACGACAAGTGTGCTGGTGCGTTCGATTAGCCCGGCTAATTGCGGGCAACTGCGCGCGGAGGCGCAACCGATCCGTAACAAAACGATTCTATAAGAGAACGGCATTGCGTTCTTGTCGCGCCAGTTTGAGGTATTGCCGCGGGGAACGATCTTGCAAAGTCTCTTCCGCTCTTCGCTTGAGCGAAGGGCGCTACCAGAGGCTGAGGTGGAGGGCTCTTCCGGTGTCAGTTGGCGTAATCTGGCGCATGTAGCAAAGGTGGACGGCGAAGCCCAGCAGGTCCGTGATGGACGTAGTTCTTGAAATGATGTGCTTAATCCGATAGTATGGTAATGAGTTTTAGTAGGGGCAGAACATGGGACATTTGACTCGCATCACCGAATGCGGCTGCTCGATACGATAGCCGTGCTGGCGGCTGGCGCGTTTGCGGCGCGGTCGCTGCACGTGGCGTTCTGCTCGAACGACCGTATAGAACCGGTCGAACCGAGCGACGATCTGCCGCCACTATCGATCGTCGTGCCTGCGCGCGACGAGGAGCGCCAGATCGAAGGCTGCGTGCGCTCGCTGCTCGCGCAGCGGTATCCGCATTTGGAGGTCGTCGTCGTCGACGATCGTTCGAGCGACGCCACGCGTGAGATTTTGACGCGGCTCGCCCGCGAAGACGATCGCTTGCGCATCGTTGCGGGAGAGCCGCTGCCCCGCGGATGGGTCGGCAAACCCTGGGCGCTCCATCAAGGTGCGCGGCAGGCGAGCGGAGAGTGGCTCCTCTTCACCGATGCCGATACCGTGCACGAGCCGCGGGCCGCCGCCTCCGCCATGCGGTACGCGCGAGACCGCAAGCTCGGCGCGCTGAGCTTGCTCTCGACGCAGGAACTGGGATCGCTTGCCGAGCGCGCGGTCCTACCGAGCATACTTTGGGCGATCGCTTGTGCCGCCGGCCCGCTCGCCGACGTGAACGATGCGTCCAGAACCGGCAGCGCCCTGTTCAACGGCCAGTACATTCTCATGCGAAGAGATACCTACGCCGCTATCGGCGGGCACGAATCCGTGAAGGCTGAGATCGCCGAGGACTTCGAACTCGCGCACCTGCTCAAAACCGACGGCCTGTACCGCACCATGCTTGTCGGCGCGAACGACCTCGTGCGCACGCGCATGTACCGCAACCTGCGCGAGATATGGAACGGCTTCGGCAAGAATCTCGCGCTGGGGGCCCGCGGCAACCCGCTCGTGCTTGCGGCAGGGATAGGAGCCCTCGCGTTCGTTGCACCGGTGCCGCAGCTGCTGCTGCTGCGCGCCTTGCAGTGGCGCCGCTACCGGGAGGCCGCTTGGATGGGCGGTGCGACGGTTGCGACCATGCTGGCAGCCGAAGTCGGGATGCGGCGCTCGCGCTTTCCGCGCGGTTCGGGCGCATGGCTGCCGGCCGGCCTCACGATCATGTTGGGCATCCTGCTCGACTCGGCGCACCGTCACGCCGGCGGCCGAGGGGTTCGGTGGCGCGGGCGGCGCTACGGCGCGCGGCTCGGCCCTTCGCCGGAACGCTGAGAAGGCGCGCCACCGGCGCGCTCGAACACCCTGCTCCCTATGGAGACCGACACCCGCCCGCGCGCGAGTATGGACGAGATCGTGGCGCTTGCCAAGCGCCGCGGCTTTATATTTCAGTCCAGCGAGATTTACGGCGGCATCGGCGGCTTCTACGATTACGGTCCACTCGGCACCATCCTAAAACGCAACGTCAAAGATGCGTGGTGGCGCGAAAACGTGGAGCTGCGCGACGACGTGGTCGCGTTCGATTCGTCGATCGTCATGCACCCTCTCGTTTGGAAAGCCTCCGGGCACGTCGACGCATTTCACGATCGCCTCGTCGACTGCAAGATTTGCAAGCACCGCTTTCGCTTCGATCACTTGAAGAATGCCGAGCAGTGCCCGGATTGCGGGAGCAAAGGCTCGTTGACGCAGCCGCGCAACTTCAATTTGATGCTGCAGACGCACGTCGGTCCGATGGAGGATTCGGCTTCGGCAGCATATTTGCGCCCGGAGACGGCTCAGGGCATCTTCGTCAATTTCAAGAACGTCTATCAGAGCGCGCGCAAGAGGCCGCCGTTCGGCATCGCGCAGATCGGCAAATCGTTTCGCAACGAGATCACTCCCGGAAACTTCACCTACCGCCTGCGCGAATTCGAACAAGCCGAACTCGAATACTTCGTTCCCGACGACGGCAACGATCTGGCGACGTTCGAAGCGTGGGTGGAACGGCGCAAGCGATGGTACGCCGATTACGGCGTGAAACCCGGCCGCTTGCGGTTCTACGAACTGTCGCCGGAAGAACGCCCCCATTATGCCAAGGCCGGCGTCGACGTGGAGTACCTCTTCCCATGGGGCTGGGGCGAACTCGAGTCGATCGCGCATCGTGGGACGTACGATCTCGACGCGCATATGGCGCTCTCGGGCAAAGACCTGCGCTTCTTCGACGAGGCTTCCAAAACGCATTACACGCCGCTGCTCATCGAGAGCTCCGCGGGGATGGATCGTACGGCGCTGACGATGCTGATCGATGCTTACGAGATCGACCGGAGCGTCGATCCCAACGGGAAGGATACCGAAAGAGTCGTGTTGCGCTTCCATCCGCGCATCGCGCCGGTGCAGGCGGCCGTATTCTCCCTGGCGCGCAACAAACCGGACCTCGTCGAGCGGGCCCGCTCGATCGAGAGCGCGCTCCGCCGGCGATTTCGAACGCAGTACGACGAGGGGAATATCGGGCAGCTCTACCGGCGCCAGGACGAGATCGGGACCCCGTGCTGCATTACCGTCGATTTCGATACGCTCGAGGACGGGAGCGTAACGGTGCGGGATCGCGACTCGATGCTCCAGGAACGCGTCGGTGCCGGCGGGCTCGAGGCGCTCTTGCACGAAAGATTCGACTAGCCGGCTAGCTTCGCCCCGACCGCTTTTCGGAGGTACGCACGACACGATGTCTGAGACCATCGCCGATCCCACGAGCGCGACCCGGATGATCTGGTTTTTCGAAGAGGGTCGCGGGGACATGAAGGAGCTGCTGGGCGGAAAGGGAGCCGGACTCGCGGAGATGACGCGCGCCGGCCTGCCGGTGCCTCCCGGCTTTACGATTACCACGCAAACGTGTCTGCAATACTACGCGCTTGGCCGGAAGAACCCGCCGGGCCTCGTCGACGGAGTGCGCGAAGCTATGCGCGAGCTCGAGCGCCGCACCGGCAAGCGGTTCGGCGTGGAAGAGAACCCGTTGTTGGTTTCGGTACGCAGCGGCGCGCGTGCCTCCATGCCCGGCATGATGGATACGATCCTCAACCTCGGTCTCAACGACGCTACGGTTACCGGACTCGCGCGGGGCACCGGCAACGAGCGTTTCGCGTGGGATGCGTACCGCCGCTTCATCATGATGTTCTCGAGCGTCGTCCTCAATCTCGACAAACATCTTTTCGAAGATCTGATCGACGAGAAGAAGGCAGAGCTCCGGGTCGCGAGCGATCCGGAGCTCGACGCCGGCAGTTGGCAAGATTTGGTATCGCGTTTCAAGGACATCGTCCGCACGCATGCAGGCCGCGAGTTTCCTACGGACGTGTTCGAACAGCTCGATCTCGCAATCGGGGCCGTCTTCGATTCCTGGAACTCCAAGCGGGCGATCGATTATCGCCGCTACAACAAGATTCCCGACGATTGGGGCACTGCCGTCAACGTCGTCGCGATGGTGTTCGGCAACATCGGTGACGATTCGGGAACGGGCGTTGCGTTCACGCGCGATCCGAATACGGGCGAGCGCCAGCTCTTCGGGGAGTATTTGCGCAACGCTCAGGGCGAAGACGTGGTCGCCGGCATCCGCACCCCGGAGCGCATCTCGGATCTCGAATGCACGCAGCCGGAGGTCTATCGGCAGTTTCTCGAGATCGCTCGCAATCTCGAGCGCCATTACCGCGATATGCAAGATTTGGAGTTTACGGTCGAACGCGGGAAACTCTACATGCTGCAGACCCGTACCGGGAAGCGCAGCGCCGAGGCCGCCGTCAAGATCGCAATCGACCTCGTGAACGAAGGAGTCATCGACAAGCGCGAAGCGATCGCGCGCGTGAGCGCGCACTCACTGGACCAGCTCTTCCACGCGCGCATCGATCCGCACGAAGCTTTCGACGTTGCCGCCAAAGGCCTCAACGCATCGCCGGGCGCCGCGAGCGGCCAAGTGGTCTTCGAAGCCGACGATGCGGTCGCTTGGAGAGAGGCGGGGAAGGACGTCGTGTTGGTGCGCGTCGAGACGACGCCCGACGACGTACACGGCATGATCGCCGCGCGCGGCGTGCTGACGGCGAAAGGCGGTGCCACCTCGCACGCCGCCGTCGTTGCGCGCGGCATGGGCGAACCGTGCGTGGCCGGATGCGAAGCGCTGCAGATCGACCGGCGCACGAAGACGGCCACGCTCGCCGGCAAACCGCTGCGCGAGGGCGACTGGATCACGATCGACGGGACGACCGGCAACGTCATGCTCGGAAAACTCACGCTGATCGATCCGCCGTCGCAACTGCCGGATTGGCTTGCGACCTACTTGTCGTGGGCCGACGGCGCCCGGCGCCTGGAGATCTGGGCGAACGCCGATACGCCGCAGGATGCCCGCAAGGCACGCGAGCTCGGCGCGCAAGGGATCGGCTTGTGCCGTACGGAGCATATGTTCATGCAGCAGGACCGGCTGCCGATCGTACAGGGGATGATCTTGGCCGATACGGCGGCGGCGCGCGCGGAGGCGCTGGCGAAGCTACTGCCTTTCCAACGCGAAGACTTCATCGGCATCCTCGAAGCGATGACGGGGCTCCCGGTAACGATCCGCCTGCTCGATCCTCCGCTGCACGAATTTCTCCCATCACTCGAGACGCTGCTGGTCGAGACGACCGAGCTGCGGGTGCGCGAGGGCGAGAGCTCGCCGCGCTATATCGAGCGGCGCGCGGTGCTCAAGCGTGTGGAGCAGTTGCACGAACAGAATCCGATGCTGGGGCTGCGCGTCTGCCGGCTCGGCATCCTCTATCCCGAAATCTACGCCATGCAGGTGCAGGCGATCTTCGAAGCGGCCTGCGATCTCACGGCGCGCGGCCTCGAGGTGCGGCCCGAAGTGATGATTCCGGGCGTTGGCACGAAAGAAGAGATGAAGGTGACGCGCGATGCTGCCAAGGCCGTGGCCGACCGCGTGCTGGCCGAACGGTCCGTCGCGCTTGCCTACCGCATCGGCACGATGGTCGAGCTGCCGCGGGCCTGCGTGGTGGCCGACGAACTCGCGCTTCATGCCGAGTTCTTCTCGTTCGGAACCAACGATTTAACGCAGACGACCTACGGATACAGCCGCGACGACGCCGAGGCTTCGTTCATCCCGCGTTATCTCGACCTGAAGATCCTCAAGGACGATCCCTTCCAGGTGCTCGATCGCCGCGGGGTCGGAACGCTGATGGAAGAGGCCGTACGCCGGGGGCGCGGCGCGCGTGCGGGTCTGAAGATCGGCATCTGCGGCGAGCATGGAGGCGAGCCGTCGAGCGTGGCGTTCTGCCACCAACTCGGCTTGGATTACGTATCGTGCTCGCCGTACCGCGTTCCGATCGCGCGCCTGGCTGCGGCACAGGCGGCGATCGGAGCTATCGACTAGGAGGCTACCTCCGCCGATGCCCGCGGCTCGCTTTGTAAGCGCGCATGGCTGCGGCATCCTTGATATCGAGGATGGCCGACCACGCCCCGCTCTGCACGGCCTGCTGGGAGTCCGACGCCTCGATGCGCTGCAGTGCCGGTATCGCCGACGTCTCGCCGAGCATTCCGAGTGCGTGCACCGCGGCGATTCGCGTGCCGATGATCGAGTCGCCTTCAGCCAGAGCGATGAGGTGCCCCTCGACCGATTGCTGCCGCTCGTTCTTCACGGCGAGCCGGGCGAGCGCGAAGATCGCTGCAGAACGCTCCAGCAGCGGCGTGCCGTACGCCGTCCGAGCCTCGATCGATGGGAACGCCCGCATATTGCCCAGGGCGCCGAGGCCCATGAGCGCGCCGGCGGCGATCTGCTCGCGGAACGACGGCCTCCCGAGTGCGGCCACGAGCAGTTCGTAGGCGCCGGGTGCCTTGAGCGCTCCGAGCGATGAGAGGGCCGCGGCCGCAGCCAGCGGATTGGGGCTGCCGGCAAGGCGCCGGAGATCGGCGACGAGCGTCGGATCGCCGGCGCCTTTCAGGCGGCCGGCGTCCTGCGCGGCGGCGATGACCACGCGCTCGTCGCGATCGTGCAGTGCGGCGCGAACCGTCTGCCAGTCACCGAGTCTGGCGGCCGCCGCGACCGCATCGGCACGTACGCCGTAGAACGAGTCGAAGAGTGCCATCTCGCGTATGGTGCGCAGCGCCCCTTTGCGCTCGCCTTTCTTTGCACGCTCGAGTTGGTTGAGGGCCCAGAGGCGGTCGCCGACGTAGCGAGCTCGAATGGCCTGATAGGCCAGGGCGCGCAAACTCTTGTGCCAGGTGAGTTTGCGTATCACGTTGCCGTTTGGATCGAAGAGTACCATCGAGGGTACTTGCGCGACGCCGGCGATCGTCACGACCTGGTGGTTGCGATCGATGGTCGGCCGAACGGATTTGACCTGATTCCCGAAGTAGGCCTGGATGACGATCGGCATGCGGAAAGGTTTGCCGTCGTGGTTCTTCTGCGTGACGTCGAGCGCGAGCGTCTTCGTCTTAGCGTCGTAACGCTGCTTCACGTAATAGTGCGGATAGGAAGCGCGGAAGAACCATTCGTGCTCGAACCACGTGAGGTTCGTCCCGAGCGATTTGTCGATCGCAGAGAAAAATTGCTGGGTGTCGGCGTTCTTGTGCTGGTACTGCTCGAGGTAGTAGTGCAGCGCCGCGAAGAAGCGATGCGTTCCGACCATGTACTGCAGCATATGCAGCACCTGCGCCGGGCGAGGGTAGGCGCTCGCGTCGAAGTTGTCGAGCGGATCGTCGTAGACGTAATCCACGATCGGGCGCCAATACGCTTTCGTTTCGCCAAAATACGCCTGCTGCGCATCATACCGTTCGTACTGGAACTCCGGTCTGCCGAAATGATGGCGGCTCCATAACTCCTGGAAGTAGACTGCGAATCCTTCGTTGATCCAGACGTTCGACCAGTCGGAGAGGGTCACGTCGTCGCCCCACCACTGGTGGGCGAGCTCGTGCGCCACGAGCCCGTCGCAGGGCTGCTCGAGGTTCTCGATCGGCGGATGGATCGCATTCGACGTCTGAATGGTTACCGAGGCGTTCTCCATGCCGCCGTAAGTGAAGCGCTCGGCGGTGACCTGGTCGTATTTCTCCCACGGAAACGCGATGCCGATACGCTTCTGGAAATACGCGACGATGCGCTTGGTTTTCCCGAAACAGAGCGCGTTCCACTTGGCGTATTGCGGCTGCACGAACGAGTCGACGGGCAGGGGCTTGCGGCCCTGAAATTGCGGCACGTCGAGCGAGGTACGGTGTTCGGAGAGCGGCCCGGCGGCGAAGGCGATGAGGTAGGTGGATTTGGGGATCGGCGCGTTCCAGTCCCAGGTCGCGACGTGGGATTGCGTGCCGTACCAGGCGTGCAGCTTCGCCGACTTCACGACGCTCTTCAGGTAGCCGTTGCCGACGACGGTCCAGCCCCGCGGAACCGTTACGATCAGCTCGCTCGGCGTCTTCTGATTTGGTTCGTCCCAGGTCGGGAACCAGCGGCGGTTATCGGTCATCTCGCCCTGCGACCAGATCTCGGGCGCGGTGCGCGGATACGCTTTGTCCGGGCGGATGAAGTAGATGCCGCGCTGCGGCTGTGCCCAATACCTGAACGTAACGGTCAGCGGTTGCCCCGCTGCGGCCGGCGCCTGCAAAGCGACGTAGATACGCTGGCGGGCCGCGTCGAGACGGTAGGCGGCGAGCTTGCCGTTTACGGTAACCGCCTTGTAGTGGATGCCGAGCGTATTGAACGGAATTTGGCGCAACCCGGCGCGCTTGGGGATCACGACCGCCGTCTCGTCGCCGTAGACGATACCTTTTGCAAAATCGAAGCCGACTCGGACGACCGTGTCCTTGAAGCGGTACGGCGCAAAGAGGGTCTTATGATAGTACGCGTGCCCACGCCCGAACGGGCGGGGAAGCGGCTTGGGCGGTGCGGGAGTGGGCGCGGCCAGCGCCTGCGCGCCAAAGACGCAAGCCAGCAGAAACGTAACGGCGGGTCGCAACACGTTCTTCATGAACGGGTGGGTTTGTTGCGCTCGGGCAAATTTCCCCGTGTGTCAGGATTCGGGCATCGAGCGCGCACCCGTCGCGGCCAGTACGATCTCCCGGCAGAGAGCGCGCGCCTGCGACACGTCGGCGCGGCTGCGTTCGACGAAGAGCTTGCGCCAGTACGCCTTGCCCGACAGTTTCGCGATGAGATCCGAGGCGTCGCGCGCGTCGACGATGCCGCCCGATCCGGTGAGAACCCAGACGGTCCTCTGCCCGGGCGCAGCCTGCAACGGCAGCCGGTGCAGCAGCTGGGACTGTTCGTCGCTCCACACGGCGCCGCCCCAGCGCCCGCGCAGCGCCGCTTCGCAGAGTTCGTATGCGTGCAGGTCGTGCTCCGCATTGAACTCCGCCGCCAGAGCGTAGAGGAGCGTGCGTTCGCGCAGCGCCCGCGCGGCTTCGGAGGGCGCGTCGCGCAGATCGTTCAGCACGCGGAAATCGTCCCAGCGCAGGAACTCCTCGATCGGATCGAGCTTCCGCGGATCGGGCCACAGCTCGCGCAGCACCTGCTGCAACGTTCGTTCGAAGATGCGCGTCGTGTGGTGAAAGTAGACCGACGCGAACATCATGTAGCGGGCGAGCACGAAAGATTCCAGCGCCACCACGCCGCGGCGGTCGATTCCCATGACGGCGCGGCCGTCCATCTCGAATAGGCGCAGCGAGCCGACGAGCTGGTCGGCGTCGTAGCGGCCGCCGGCTACCCCGGTGAAATACGCATCGCGCAGGAGGTAATCCATCCGGTCCGCATCCAGGTTCGGTCCGCTGACGATCTCCCCGAGGACGGGATACCGGCTCTCGGACGAGCCGAGTATCAAGCCGAGGACGTCGTCCGCGGCTACGCCGAGCTCGTTGAGATGAGCGCGCATATCGGGCACTTCCAGAAGCGCGCGCGTCCGGTCTTCATGGCGTATGCCGAGCACGTCCTCGCAGGCATGGCTGAAGGGTCCGTGCCCGATATCGTGCAAAATGAGCGCAGCGCGGACGAGCTTGCGCTGGTATGCTACGTCGGCTTCGCCTGTGAAGAAGGCACGCCCATGGCGCACGAGCTCGTCAAAGACGCGCGTGCCCATGGCGAGCGCTCCGAGCGCGTGGCTGAAGCGGGAGTGCTCGGCAGACGGATAGGCCAGGTATGCCAGCCCCAGCTGCCGCAGGCGGCGCATGCGTTGGAGCACCGGCGCATCCAGCAGGCGCGCTTCGGCGCCGCCGAGTTCGATGAAATGGTGGACCGGATCGAAAATCCGCTTCATCGAGGGCCTCTTCGCCGGGCGCCGCGAATCATCTGCAGACGCTATGCGCTTCGACCAGGACGTCATCAGGGAGATCCACGCGCGCGTCGACATCGCGAGCTTCGTCGGCGCGTACGTGCC
>JAKAPQ010000019.1 GCA_021806945.1 bacterium
GTACGGCAAAAGATCTCCTCTTGCGAGAAAGGGCTGTAGGGAAAAGTTTGAAACGCGCGTTGACCTCCATCACCGCACTAGCCGTCGCCGCCGGCACGATCGGCTTGGGCCTTGCCTCACCCGCCGAACGGGCGCCCAAGCTCACCAAATGGCAGCAAGAGCAACAGCACATGGTGCGCATCTCGGCACCGGGTGACGAGTATTTTGGGCGCATGAAGATGAGCTTCTTAGGGATCGGCAACACCTTTCACGATGATTTTATTCGAGCGGGCGCCTACACGACCGATTCCGGTATTATCCAATCCGTGGGCTTCGCCGACGAAGCGCTGCGAGATTGGACGCACAAGTACCCGCAAGACCCGCAGCTGCCGCGTGCCTGGTTTCTGGCGATGCAGGCGTACGAGAAAATCTACACGAGAACGGCTCAGGAGAAGGCCTGGGACGACATGCACGAGATCGAGCGCCGCTGGCCCAAGAGTTATTTCGGGAAACTCATCGCCGGTTACATCAAGAACGGTTTCACCGAGCACTACTTCGCGACCCCGGCACCTTGCGCGACCGCGCTTGCGATCTTCCCGCTAGCCTCCTCGACACCGTCGCCGGGGCCGGGGCTCACGCCGGTTCCGCTGCCGACGCCGGCGGCGCCGCCGGTCGGGAACGAGAGCCCGCAGGTCGACATCCTACCGGTGCCGTGCTATACGCCGCAGCCGACCGCTACGCCGGCTGCGGCGCCGACCGCTGCGCCGGCTGCGTCGCCGACCGCTGCGCCGGCTGCGTCGCCGACCGCTGCGCCGAGCGGCTAGTGCGGATGGCCGAAAACGAAAGCCCCCCGGCCTTGCCGGGGGGCTTTCGCGTTCGGGTCGCCGATTGCGACTAGAACTTGATACCGAGGCCCAAGTATGGGCCGTTGTGCGTGAAGCTGACCGGAGCATTTGACTTGTTCTGACCGCGGTCGCCAAGGAAGCCGAGGTCTAGGAAGACCGGGCTGTTGCCGAACGAGATCGCTCCGCCGATGTCGTACTTCAGGATGTTATAGGCCAGGGTGTATGGACCACCCGGGCAGACGTCCGTGCCGCACGTGCCGCGCACGTTCGGGTAGTACCAGACGCTGCCGTAGACCGAGAACGGCTGGTTGAGATCCGGCAGCTTCTCCGCGCCGAAACCGACGCCGTTGAGCCGCGGATAGCCGTAGTTGCCGGAGCGGGCCATGTAGCCGACGCCGACATAGATGCGGGGATTGGCGACCTTCAGGCCGAGGCGGCCGTCGAAGTCGTAGTCACGCACCGTGAACGCCGGAACGAAGGTCTGGAACTGGCCGCCGATTGCGGTGACGCATCCAGGATCGCCCGACGCGGGATTACCCGGCGTGCTGCATTGCGCGCCGATGTTGCCGCCGCCCGCCACCGGGCCGGTCGAGGCAACGCCTTGGTTGTGCGGGTAGTTGTACTGCCGGTAGTCACCTTCCAACATCCAGGGGAGGTTGAAGAGGTTGAACTCCATGGCAGCGCGCAGGCGGTACGACATGCCTTCGCCTTGCTTGCCCGTGTTTCCAGGGCTGAACTCGTTGTAGACTTTGGGCGCGAAGATATAATCGCCCGCGACGAAACGGTCCATGTACGGCGTCGGAGCCGGCGGAGCCGGGGTCGGCGTCGGAGCCATGGTCGGCATCGGTGTTGGCGGTGGCGGTGGTTCCGTCGGCATCGGGGTCGGCACGATGTACCGCACCACGACGACGCGCTGGTCGGGAACCCACTCGACGTAGGCACCCATCCCTTCGGAGATGACGCGAACCGGGACGACGACGTGGCCCTGGTAGATCTCGGGCGGGACGTCGAGAGGACGTGACTCGCCGTTAATCGTGACCTCCGGCTTCCCGACGGTCACTTGGACGTCGGCTCCGGGCTTGCTTACGTCGACCGTCTTGGAAGCCGCGTCGTATTTGACGGTGGCACCCATCTGCTCGAACATCGCGCGCAACGGGATCAAGATGGTTCCGTTCTTGATCAGCGCCGCGAGAACGCGACCCTGCTTGAGGGTGTCCGGCTTGGTGTAAACGTGGTGGTCGTTATAGAGGATCGGGATTTGGCCCGACGGCGGGGAACCGAAGTCCGCCGGCGGGGCCATCGAAGTCGTCGTGACCGTCGAATCCTGGGCTATCGCGTTGGGTCCAACGTTGCCATGCGACGCGGGATTCGACGGAGCGGCGACCGCGTTAAGTCCGAGGCCGCCTGCGAACAGCACGGCTAGGACTCCGGTGCTCAGTCGTTTCAATGTTTCCTCCTAATTAGAATGATACCTCAGCTGCCTAGGCTCTCCCGGATGCTCCGGGAGCATCCTCGATAGCGAGCCGAGCTGCGCTCGGGTTCCGCCCACAAGGTACCCAAAGACAGTCCTTTATAATCCTTCGGGGAGAGCAGATTGCCCCCCCTGCAGTATAACCCGCGGAGGCAGGATTACGCGAGCTTATCCTGCAGCCGGGCGAGAAATTTTGCCCGGTCCATCACGTAGCGCTCGTGCGTCCCCTCGGCTACGGGCTCCTGTTCGTCGAAAACTTGGACGGCGAAACTGACGCGCGGGCCGTCAACCAGGACGACCTCGACTTCGGTTCGGACGATGAATCCGACCGGAACCGGCCTGTGATGCTCCAGGTCTACGTGAGTTCCCAGGGTGATCTGCCCCTCTTCGAGCACCGGGGCGACGCACGCTATCGCAGCATCTTCGACCAGTTGGACGAGCATCGGAGTAGACAGCACGTCGACCCCTTTGTTCCCGGCTTTCTCCGCCGTCATCCACTCCTCTACGCGGCTCTGCCTGCTGTAGGTCCGACCGATATCGAGTTTCGCACTCATGGCACCACAGAATACGTCGCCGGCGCCGGCGCTCCCCTAGCCCTCGCTTCGGTACCAGGTGGATTTAAGGTTTAGGCCCTAGTACTTGAATCAAACCGGCCGGTGCGCCGTAGTAACCAAGGAACGCTACGCAGTTCTCGATCACCTACAGGAGTACCATGCAGCATCACCGCTTGGCGATCGTATTTACGTTCGCCGCCGCCGCCGGGCTGGCCGGGTGTGCCCACGGGGCATCGCAACGCGGCCCGGCCGCGCTCAACGTGGACGTCGCCGCCGCGCAGCGGCGCAGCATCGCCACCTATACTACGCTCGACGGTCAGATCGCGCCGCTCGAGGAGTCAACGCTCTCGTTTCAGCAGTCCGGGCCGATCGTCGGGATCTATGCGAACGTCGGCGACGCGGTTGCGCGCGGTCAGTTGCTTGCGAAGATCGACGACTCTACGTTTCGCGCGGAACTCGCTCAGGATCAAACGCTCGTCGCGCAAGCCGCGGCACGCGCGCAGAGCTCCACGCTGAGCGTGCCCATCACGCGCTCGCAGACCTCTGCCGCGGTCGAGTCGGCCAAAGCCGCGCTGGCCAGCGCCAAGCTCACCTACGATCAAAACGCGCAGCTGTTCAAGCAGGGATACGTTTCGCAGTTGCAACTCGAACAGTCGCGTTCGGCCTACGTCGCGGCGCAGAGCCAGTACAGCAGCGCCCTCGCAAACCGCCAGAGCACCGGCGTATCGAGCGCCAATGCGGCGGCGGATCGCGCCGCGGTGCAATCGGCGCAGGCGCAAGCCGCTACGCTGCGCACTCAAATCGCGCAGACCGCGCTCTACGCTCCGTTTACCGGCATCGTCACCGCGCGCTACATGGACCCCGGAGCGATGGCGGGCCCCGCTACTCCGGTATTGCAGGTGTCGAAGATCGACCGAGTGTGGGTAAACGTGAACGTGCCGGATCGAGATCTCTCGTTCGTGCATGCGGGAACGCCCGTAACGTTCGACACGACCTCGCTCGGCCGGCGAACGTTTGCGGCCCGCATCGCTGCGGTCAACGCCGTACCGACGCAGGGCACGCTCTCCTATCTGGCGCGCATCCTGCAGCCCAATCCCGGTAATCTGCTGCGCGGCGGGATGCTGGTTTCGGTCACGATCCAAACGGCGCGACACGATGGTGCCGTCGTGGTTCCGCGTTCGGCCCTGGCCCAGAGCGACGCGGGCACCAGCGTCTTCATCGTTCGTGCGGGCAAAGCCGAACAGGTCCCCGTCTCCATCGGCCTGCAAACTGGTACGCTCTCCGAAGTTCGCAGCCCGAAAATCGTGCCCGGAACCCTCGTCATCACGACGCGGCCCGACGCGCTGCAAAACGGCAGCACGGTAGCCGTCAACGGAGGTCACCAAGCGAAACCGTGATACCGTATCGATTCCTCGTCGTAGCGACCGCGTTCGCCGCGCTCGCGGTTCTGAGCGTGCCCGTCGCCTCCGCGCGAGCGTTGCCGGCCCCCGCCGCGACGCCGACGCCGATCCCGAGCGCATCGTCGTCACTGCCGTATCCTGCATACGGTACGCCGGCACCGAGCGTATCGGCGACGAAACTGCAGCCGGGGATACCGCCGCGCGTCACGCTCGCGCAGTCGTTGGCCATCGCGGCGGCGTCGT
Organism: bacterium; assembly: GCA_021806945.1. Classification (GTDB taxonomy): domain Bacteria; phylum Vulcanimicrobiota; class Vulcanimicrobiia; order Vulcanimicrobiales; family Vulcanimicrobiaceae; genus JAJYFL01. The sequence goes on from JAKAPQ010000019.1 coordinate 4,493, forward strand.
CGCCCGTGCTTGCGGCGGCGCGTGCGAGCTACCGGCTCGCCCAAGTACCCGTCAACCTTGCTAGATCGGCGATCTTTCCGAGCGTTACCGGTCAGGCGTCGATAACGCGAACGGGCGGCGCGCTCGTCTTTGGCGGCTCGTCCTTCCGCTCGGGCCAGCGCGCCTTCGTCTCGAAGGGCATCTCGCTGAACGTCAAGCAACTCATCTACGACGGCGGCAAGGTGATTGCGGAGATCCATTCGGCAAAGGCGACGCAGACCGGCGCGGCCGACACCTACGAGCGCGAGCTTCAGACGCTCGCCTACAGCGTCGCGCAAGCATATTACAGCGCGCTGCAAGCCGAACGGGCGACGAGCCTAGCCGCGCAGGTCGTGCACCAGAACCAAGTACAGGAAAACTTGGTGCGCGCGCAGATTCGCGCCGGAACGACCGCGCCGGCAGATCTCATGACGGCGGAGCTGCCGACCGCGCAAGCGCGCGTCGCGCTCGTGAAAGCGCAAGGAGCGGAACTCTCGTCGCTCGCGGCATTTGCCAACGTCCTCGGTCTCGACGCCGATACGCGCATTCGCCCGGTCGACGATACGCCGGCGGACCGGGCAGCAACTCTGTTGAACGCGCCGGTCTTGCCGTACCGAACGGCGTTGAAACGGGCGCTCGCGCTGCGGCCGGATTATCTTGCGGCCGAACGGACCGTCGAGGCCGACCAATATACGCTGCAAGCGCAGCGTCTGGGGCGCTTTCCGGTCCTGACCGCGACCGCGAGCACCGGCGCGAACTCGACCAACCCCATCAACGGCTCGCAATTTTTGAACGCGAACTCCATCGGCGCGCAGATCTCCCTTCCTATCTTCGACCAGGGCGTTACGGCGGCGTACGTCGCCCAAGCGGCCGCGGAATTGGATACTGCGGAGGCACAGCTCCGTTCGGCCAAACTCGGCATCCAGCTCGGCGTGCGCCAGGCACTCGTCGGTCTGGTTTCGGCAGAGGCGGCGCTCGGCGAGACGCAGGCCGAGCTTAACACGGCGCAGGAGGTGCTGAAGGCGACGCAGGCGCAGTACAGGGCCGGCGTCACGACGCTACCGCTCTTGCTCAACGCGCAAGTGGGTCTGACGCAAGCCGAGACCGACCAGCTCAACGCGGTCTACGCTCTGCGGCAAGCCGAGCAAACCTACGCGTATGCGTTGGGGGAGTCCGACCTGATGCCCCCAGGGCCCTAGCTCGGCAGGTCGACGCGTTAGGCACCGTTGTAGGGGACTCGGGTTCCCGGGTGCTAATACCGGGCTCTATGCCTTCTGGAACCACCCTTCCGAGCGCGACCAACGATCCGGTCAACGCCGCCATCCTAGCGATCTCCGAAGATCGCCTCTCCGGTTTCCAAGAAGATCCGTTCGGCGAGGTCGCGGCGCGCTGCGGGATTCCCGTGGAGACCGTTCTCGAGCGGGTCGAAGCGATGCTGCGCGCGGGAACGATCCGCCGGGTTCGGCAGACCCTCATGGCGACGAACCTGGCCGAGGGTGCGCTCGTCGCGTGGCAGATCTTGCCCGAGCGGCTCGACGCCGCATTCGACTACCTGTATAGAGAAGACCCGTTTTCAGGACACGTCGTGATCCGCACGGCGGATCCCGCCACGCCCGGTTCGGCCTACCGGCTCTGGACGACGCTGAAGGTGCCGCAGGGGTATGCCATCGCCAAGCACGCGGAGTTCCTCCGCGCGCGCGTCGGCGCCGAGCGCTTCCGGTTGATGCCGGCCCGGAAACTCTTTGCGCTCGGCGTGGGCCATATGCGCCGCCGCGGCATAGAGCCGGGCAGCCGCGCCGAGGTGCTGGCCGAGCCGCTCGACACGAAGGTCGTCGAACTGAACGATCTCGACTGGCGCGTGCTCGGTGCGCTCAAACGCGAATTCCGGCCCGACGAGCTTTCGCGCGACCTGTGGCGCGCTCGCGCGCAAGAAGCCGGCGTCGAGCTGCCGGCGTTTTTCGAGGTGGCGCGTTCGCTCAATGCGCGCAGCGTGATCGGCCGCTTCTCGACGTTTCTCGAGCATGTCAAGAAAACGTCGAACGACGAACGCGTGACGCGCTACAACGCGCTCTTTCACTGGGCCGTTCCGCCTGGCCGCGAGCTCGACGCCGGTCGCGAGGTGGGCCGTCACCATATCATCACGCATGCGTACTGGCGCGAGGGCGGTCCGGAGTTTCGTAACGTCAATATTATGGCCGTCGCGCACGGATTGGACAAGAACGTCGTATTGGCGCATAAGGCGGCCATCGACGATCACCTGCGCGGCGAGGGAATCCCGTTTGCGTATACCAACGTGTTTTGGGGCGGGCGCAGCGAGATCAAGCCTTCGGAGATTGCGCCGAGCGCCTATCGCGAGTTCTGCGCGAGCAACGGCATAGACCCCGCCGCGATGATCGAGGATAACCCCCACGGGAGTAGGAGTAATCGATGAAACGACTGGCCGCGCTTGCCCTCACGCTTGCCATCGCCGCCGCCGGCTGCAGCCGGTCCGGCACGGGCCCCATGGGTCCCGCTGGCAAGAACGGGCGCCTGAACGCATGGACGGTCCCGCACGTCCTGCGCTACGCGACGGGCGAGGACTTCAGCACGCTCAACCCGCTCCTGAACCAGCAGACCACGCTCAGCCTGATGTCCTCGCTCACGATGGCCTGGCTAATCAAGTGGAACGTGCACGACCAGCCCTATCCCGAACTCGCGACGGAGGTCCCCACCAAGGCGGACGGCGGCGTCAGCAAAGACGGCCTGACGATAACCTATCACCTGCGTAAGGGCGTCAAGTGGTCGGACGGAGCGCCGTTTACGGCCGACGATGTCGTGTGGACGATTCACGCGATAATGAATCCCGCCAACAATATTACGAGCCGCACCGGCTGGGATCTGATCCGCAAGATTGACGAACCCAACAAGTACACGGTCGTCCTGCACATGAGCAAGCCCTACTCGCCGTTTGTGGAGACGTTCTTCTCGACCGCCGGCGGCAATCCGTGCATCCTGCCCAAACACCTGCTGGCGCAGTACCCAAACATCAACCACGTATCGTACAACTCGCTGCCGATCGGCATCGGGCCGTTCAAATACAAGGAATGGGACCGCGGTTCGAAGGTCGTCATGGTGCGCAATCCGTTCTATTGGCGCGGCCTACCGAAGCTCGCGGAGATCGACTTCGAGATCATCCCCGACACCAACACGGTCATTACCCAGCTCGAAGCCAAAGAACTCGACATGTTCTACAACGCGCCGCCGGCGCAGATCGGGCAGCTGCGTTCGCTGCTGCCGTTCACGACGTACGTGATGCCGGACTACTACTACCGCCACCTCGACTTCAACCTCGCCAGCCCGAAATTGAAGGACCGGGCGGTGCGCGAAGCTCTGCGCTACGCCACCGACCGCCCGGCGATCATCGCGAAAATCTACAAGGGCATCGGTTCGTTGCAGGAGCAGCCCTCACCGAAGTCGGCGCCATATTACGACCCGAGCATCCAACCGGTGCCGTTCGACATCGCCAAAGCCAATCAGATTCTCGACCGCGCGGGTTGGAAGCGCGGGCCGGACGGCGTGCGCGAGAAGAACGGCGTGCGCCTCTCGCTGAACGTAGCGCTGGACTCGGCCGATCCGCAAGCCGCCTCCATGATGGAATTGATACGCGCCTGGTGGAAGCAGGTCGGCGTGCGTTTCGACATCCGCCAGTATCCGTCTTCGCTGTTGTTTGCCGATTATGCCGATCACGGAATCATCTACCGCGGCAAGTTCGACGTCTCGTACTTCCAGTGGAGCGACGATCCGTTGGGGGACTTCTCGCCGATCTACGCGTGCGACGGCATCCCGCCCAACGGTCAGAACGACGTTCGCTGGTGCAACCGGAGAGCGGACGCGGCGATGCACGCGCTCTACACGCACTTCACGCAGCGGCAGCGCAACGCCGACGACCGCATCGTGATGCGCGAACTCTATAAGGACGTTCCGACGATCGTCGTCATGGGCACCGATACCGTCTGGGTCTGGAACAAGGATCTCAAGCACTTCCACCCCAACGCCATCTCGCCGTTCGATAATATGATGAACGTCGACATCTAGGAGGCAGCATGAAGCCATTCTTTCGACCCGTCGCGCTCGTTGCGGCGTGCGTCGCTCTCGCAGCCTGCACGCATACGGCCGGGGGGCCGGGCGGCACGGCGTCCGCCGGCCACCGAGTCAACTCCTGGACGGTCCCGCACGTCTTACGGTACGCGACGGGCGAGGACGTCAATACGCTCAATCCACTGCTCGGGCAGCAAGAGTCGCTGGGATTGATGTCCTCGCTCACGATGGCTTGGCTCATCAAGTGGGACCGGCACAACCTCGCCTACCCCGAACTCGCGACGGAGGTGCCGAGCCAGGCCAACGGCGGCGTCAGCAAAGACGGCCTGACGATAACCTATCACCTGCGCAAGGGCGTCAAGTGGTCGGACGGCGCGCCCTTCACCGCCGACGACGTGGTGTGGACGATCCATGCGATCCTAAACCCAGCCAACGACGTCATCAGCCGCGAGGGCTGGGATCGCATCGAGAAGATCGGCGAACCGAACAAGTACACGGTCGTGCTCCATTTGAGCAAACCCTACTCGCCGTTTATCGAGACGTTCTTTTCGTCGGCCGGCGCGAACCCGTGCATCCTTCCCAAACACCTCCTGGCGAAGTACCCGAACATTAACCACGTCGCCTACAACTCGCTGCCCGTCGGCATCGGCCCCTTCAAGTACGAAGCGTGGGATCGCGGCCAGAAGGTCGTGATGGTGCGCAATCCGTACTATTGGCGCGGCGAGCCGAAACTCAAAGAGATCGACTTTGAGATCGTCCCCGATCGTACCACGGTGCTCACCGAGCTCGAAGCCAAAGAGTTGGACATGTGGGCCCTCGTATCGGGCAACTACTTCCAGCGGGCGCAGGCGCTGGCGCCCTTCACCTACGTGCGGCAGCCGGGCTACAGTTTCGACCACCTCGACTTCAACTTGACCCGCCCGCGCGTCAAAGATCTCGCCGTGCGCGAGGCCTTGCGATATGCCACCAACCGCGCGGAGATCATTCGGAAGGTCGGCCACGGCGTCGGCATCCTTCAAGAGGAGCCGGCCCCGAGCATCGCTCCCTATTACGACCCGGCGATCAAGCTGGTTCCCTACGATATCGCTAAGGCGAACCGGATCCTGGACGCGGCGGGCTGGAAGCGCGGGCGCGACGGCATCCGCGCCAAGAACGGCGTTCGCTTGGTGCTGGATTTCGCCACGAGTTCCGGCACGCCTGACGTTGACGAAGAGATCGAGCTGATTCGCCAGTCCTGGAAGAAGATCGGCGTCGGCATGAACGTGCGCCATTACCCGGCGAGCCTGCTCTTCGCGCCGTACGCGGAGGGCGGAATCGTCTACAAAGGCAATTGGGACGTCGTTGCCTTCCAGTGGTTCATCGATCCGATCGGTGACTTCTCATCCGAATACGCCTGCAATCAGATCCCGCCCAACGGCCAGAACGACCTGCACTGGTGCAACGCCAAGGCCGACGCGGCGATGCGCGCCCTCTACACGCACTACGACCAGGCCAAACGCAATGCGGACGATGCGATCGTGTTGGAGCAGCTCGACCGCGACGTGCCGACGATCGTCACGTCTGGCACCGAAAACATCTACGTCTTCAACCGCGATCTGCGGAACTTCCACCCGAACCAAGTCACCCCGTTCGACAACATGATGGACGTGGATATCTGAGGCTGCGATGAAGCGGCGGCGCAGCAATAGGCGAGCAGCCCGCACCCGAAGAGCGGCCCGCAGCGGAGCAGCGCCCAAAATGCGTTAGGCGCGAACAGGCCGGTGGCGCGCTGCTCCGCGTGCCAGATCGAAGCGAGGGGCGTGCCGGGCGGGATCGGCGGGAGCGCGCCCATCGCGTCAGGCCAGATCGGTGCCGGATGGGCTTGCGCGTAGGTGCCCGCCAGCGCCAGCAGTACCAGGACGCCGAGGGGCGCCGCCAACGCAACGGAGCGAACGTCGCGGCGCAGCGCCGCGTACGCGAGCAGCGCCCCTACGGCGAGCAAGAACGTCTGCAGCACGCCGTCCGGCCTCTGCGCGAGGCCGAGCCAGTCGACGGTGACCAGGAGCGCGCCGGCAGCGGCGATCGGCCAGCGGCGCGCGTCGGCGCGCGCGACCGCGAAGATCGCGGCGAAGTACGCGACGGTGAGATCTTGTTCGTGAAAGAACGGTACGGCGAAGGGCAGCAGCGCGCAGGTGATCGCGATCGCACCGGCGCCGCGCTCCTTGCGCACGACGAGCGCCGCCCACGCGAAGATAGCCGCCGCACCGGCCGCCAACGCGACAAACGTTGCAACTTCGTGGCCGGCGCCGAAGCCCGACGCGATAGCGTACGGCGTCGTTTGGATCGTCGATCCGGCCTCCGCCGCGCCCTGTGCTCCGAGCAGCCGCTGGTATGCCCACAGCGTTCGAAAGCCGCCGCCGGCTGCAGCCGCCAGCAGTTCGAACGCGAGGAACGCAGCGGCGAAGACCGGCCACGACCGCAGGCGCCGCAGGCGCGCGAGCAGCACCAGCGCGACGTTCGGCTGTAGCGCGGCGAAGACGGTTGCGATTCCGGCGGCGAGTGCGTTGCGCTCGAGCCAGGCGAGCGCGAGCAACGCGCTCGCGAACGCCGGCAGCACGACCTGCCCGAGCGCGATGCCGCTCGTGACCGGGCCGAACGCCAGTGCGGCGAGGAGCAGCGTGCCGAAAGCGAGTGGGCTCACGCGCATCTCGAGCAAGCGTAGCGTGACGAGGATGACGACGGCGAGCGAGGCTCCGAGCACGGCGCCCCATACGGCGATCGCGCTTGCAAACGGCAGGCGCGCGAGCAGACCCCAAAGCGGCAGAGTCGCCGGCGGGCCGACGAACGGCAGCACTTCGTAGCGATGCGGATCGACGCCGGGGATCCTGCGCTCGGCCTTCCAGATTGCGACGCCGTACGGGTTGCCGCCGTGCGACCAGGTCCGCCCCGCGGCGTAGTACGCTTCGAAATCCCGCATCGCCGGCCCGGGCGTGGAATGCGGGCGCGCGAAGAGCAGTGCGCACGCTACCGCGATGGCCGCAAGCGCGAAGCGCGCGGCCCTCATTGCGCGATCGGGTGGCCCGCTACGGGGACGTGCGTCAGCAGCATCCCGGCGAACAGGAACGCCGCAAGCCCGAAATAGAGCGCCGTTACGCCGATGCGCTGCCCGATCGGTATGTCGTAGTAGCGCGGATCCAGGCGGCCTTTCCACGCGGCCCAGACTTGCGGCAAGCTCAGCAACACGAGTATCCAGATCAGCGGGTTAAAGATGCGAAAGACGAAGATCGCGACGAGGAAGAGCGCGAGCCCCGCGATCCAGATGCGCGGCGAGATCGATCCGACCACACGCCCGCCGTCCAGCGGCATCACCGGCGCGAGGTTGAAGAGATTCAGGAAGAAACCCAGATAGGCCGCCGCGAGCCAAAACGGCTGGCCGGTTTGGAAGCCGATCCACGCGCAGACGGCGGAGGCGACGGTTCCCGTCAAGGGACCCGCGAAGGCGATCAGCGATTCGTGAAACGCCGAGGCAGGCCGGCCACGCATATTCACGAGCGCGCCCATCCCGGGGATGAAGAACGGGAGGCTGCTCGGTACGCCGTAGTAGCGCATCGCAAACCAATGGCCGAACTCGTGGACGGCGATCAAGAGCAGGAAGACCAAGCCGAACGTCCAGCCGAAGAAGAGCGCGTAAAACCACAGCGATAACAAGAAGGAGCCGGCAAACCAAAAGACCTTGAGCCCGATGACGAACCATTTTAGGTTGAGCAGCAAGAACAACAGTGCCTTGAACTTCGCAAAGAGCGCCGCCGCCGCCACCGCGATGGCGCCGAGGCCCTTTTTCTTGCTCTTGCGCTCCGGCGATACGACCGCCGGTTGCTGTGTTTGTGCATCCTCCGGTGCCGGCCGTTCGGCGCTCCAGGAGCTCGTGTACGGATTGGGCGGTACACGTGCGGGCAGGATCGGGCGTTGCTGGTCGTCCACGAGGGCTTCTTACCCGCCGCTGCCGTCGGTGGCCTGCGCACAGGCCGCGCCTATCGCGGGGCGAAGTCTTGGCGGCATACCGCATTCGGGGGACGGTCGTCTATCATGGAATTCCGCGAGCCTATCGAGCGCCTGATTCGCGATCCGCGCGAGTTTACGAAAGACGTGCGTTTCCCGGAGCCGTCGCAGATCCGCCTTTACGACGAGACGCTGCGCGACGGCGAGCAGATGCCCGGCATCTGTTACACGCCCGAACAGAAGTACGAGATCGCCAAGCACCTGGCCGATATCGGCGTGCACGTCATGAGCGTCGGGTTTCCGGCCGCCTCTTCCGGCGATCGCAAGACGCTCCAACTCGTGATGCAGGGGAAGCGCCGCGGCGAACTCGGCGACGTCGAGGTCGTGGTGATGTGCCGTTGCACCCCTGCGGATATCGACATCACGGCCGATACGCTGGAGCAAGCCGGCATCTCGCCGTCGGAAGTGACGTTCTTCGTATTCACCAGCGGCAGCGACTTGCACCTAAAATACAAGATCGGCAAGATGCTGCTGAAGAGGGAGGGGCACGACGAGAGCGAGTGGCTCGACCTGCCGCTCGAGTTCTACCGCAACGCCAACGTCAAGTTGCAATGCGATGCGATCCGCCACGCGAAGGCGCGCGGCGCGACGCGCGTCGAGTTCGGCGGCGAGGACGGCAGCCGGGGCGACGTCGACTACTTCATCACCTGCTTCAAAGCCGGGCTGGAGGCCGGCGGCGACCGCCCGTCGTGGCCGGATACCGTCGGGTGCTTGACTCCCGAGGCCACGCGTTGGTACTGCTCGCGGATCGTCGGCGCCATGCCCGCGGGATTGCCGCTGGTCTGCCACTTTCACAACGATTACGGCCTCGGAACGATCAATGCGATTGCGGCCGTCACCTGCGGCTTCAAGGTCGTCTCGGTGACGGCCAACGGTTACGGCGAGCGGGCCGGCAACGTCAAGCTGCACGAGTTCGTGACCGCGCTCAACGTGCTCTACGGCGTCGAGATTCCCGGCTTCAAGTACCATAAGCTCCGCGAGCTCGCGCGTTTCATGGAACGGCTCAGCGGCATCCCCCTTCAGCCGCACGAACCGATCGTCGGCAGCCGGGTCTTCACCCACGAGTCGGGCATTCACACGCACGCGATGCTGATCGACCGCCGGATGTACGAAGCGGTTCCGGCAAGGCTCGTCGGTGCGGAGATGTCGTGGACCTTCGGCAAGCACTCGGGCGTCGCGCTCGTCGAGGAGACGCTCAAGCGGCACGGGGCGAGCCTCGGGCAACGGGGCGTCTCGGTGACGGGCGAGCTCGCGCACCGCGTGACCGAAGAAGTCAAACGCCTGCGCGAAGAACGCGCCGCCGCGGGCATCAGCCGGCAGACGATCGAGCTCTACGAAGCGGCCGCGAACAAGCTCGCGATCTCCGAAACCGAGGTGGTGGAGATCGCGGCCGCGCTCGGCAGCTCGCAGAAACCAGCCGTAGCGACGTAGCTTACGCGGGCTCGTCCGCGAGAGCGCCCATGCGAAAGGCTGCCACGAAGGCCTTGAAGACGGTGCGGTAATCGTCGTGCACGAAGCGTACCGAGCGGCTGCCGGTGCGCTCGAACGAAGGGATGACTTCGATGTGATCGGCCTGTTCGACGCGCGCCAGGTCGATCTCGAGAGCGATCGGCGCTTCGAAGACGAACGGGCGTGCCGCAGCGGCGTTGCGCACTGCGCCGGCCGCCCCCGCGCGGATGGCCTCTTGCGCGGCCTGCGGCGAGAGCGAGTCGGCGGCGTAGTTACCGACGCTCTCCTTGACGACGACGCCCGCGACCCACGGCATCTGTTCGCGGACCTCCGCGATGGTTGCGGCATCGCCCGTGACGAGCAGCACCGGGACCCCATGGTAACCGGCGAGTGCGGCGTTCAGCGTCGCTTCGCCGCAGCGCACCCCGTTGACGCGCACGTCGTACACGACCGAAGGGGTGTAGGTATGGCAGAGCGTGGCGTCTGCGGTGCCGATCGCGGCGTGGTAACCGGTGAAGAAGACGCCTGCAAAGGTGCGGTCCAAGCCCTGCACCATCGAGAACGGCTTGCGATTGCCCGAGATGACGCGCAGATCGTCTGGGAGTTGATCGAAGAGCAGGTTGCGCATCGGTCCGTGCGAGTCGTTGACGAGCACCTCCGAGGCGCCTGCGGCGCGAGCACCTTCGATCGCCGCGCGGACCTCGCCCGTCATGTAGCGCCGATAGATGGAGTACTCCGAGGTGTAGTTGCGGGCGTCGACCTGCTCCCAGCTGCAGACGCCGGCGGTGCCTTCCATATCGCACGAAACGTAGATCTTCATGGCGTCACGTTGGCCGCGCCGCCGAGGCGGAACGCGGCGACGAAGGCGCGGAAGATCGTCCGGTAATCGTCGTGCACGAAACGCACGCTGCGCCCGCCCGTGCGTTCGAACCCGGGCATCAGCTCGATGAAGTCGGCACCCTCGGCTCGCGCCGTTTCGAGCGAAAGCGTTATCGGAGGTGCGAACGTGAACGGCTTGGCTTCGCCGGCGCGCCGCATCGCTTCGCGCGCGCCGGCCCGGATCGCCGCTTGCGCGGCGTTCGGCGTGAGCGAATCGGCGGCGTAATGCCCGATGCCATCCTTGACGGCGACGCCGGTGACCCAAGGCAAGTGCTGCGCGACGTCGTCGACCACGACCCGGTCGCCCGTTATCAGGAGGACCGGGACGCCGTAATAGCCGGCCATCGCGGCATTGAGCAGCGCCTCGCTGCAGGGGACGCCGTTCACGCGAACCTCGTAGAGCGTCTCGGCCGTGTAGGTATGTGCGAGGACGCCGTCGCGGTCGCCGACTTTCGCGTGATAACCGGTGAAGAAAACGCCCGCGAGGCCCGGCTGCAGGCCCTGCGCCATCGAAAACGGCTTGCGCGAGCCCGAGATCACGCGCACGTCGGGGGGAAGCTCGTCCCACAACAGGTTGCGCATATCCGAATGGGAATCGTTGATCGCGATCGTCGTCGCGCCGCCTTCGCGCGCGCCGTCGATCGCGGCGCGAACCTCCTGGCTCATGTAACGGCGGTAGATCGGGTATTCGTGGCGATTTTGCGGGTCGCACTGTCTCCAGCTGCAGACGCCGGCGGTGCCTTCCATATCGCAGGAGATGTAGACGTGCATCTTCGTTACTGCCCCGGCGCGAGCGCGGAGTCGGCTTGACTCAAGCCTTCTTTAGCCGCGGCGTTGTGCGGGTTCGCGGCGAGCGCACGCTTGTAATACGGCACGGCCTGCGCGTATTGGCCGGAGGCCAGGTACATATCTCCCATCTGCGTGAGCGCCACGTCGTCCTTGGGGTTGCGGGCGATACGCGCTTGCAGCTGCCGCACCTGCAGGCGCACGGCAGGCGGCGGCCCCCCTTCGACGCTGACGCTGTTCCCCCGGCTCGCCGGGGCTGGAGCCTGCGGAGCCGGCGTGCCGTTGCTGGAGCCGAAGACCGAGCCGCTCGTGCCGAAGCCCAAGCGCACTAGGTAGGCCATGATGCCGAGAAAGACGATAGCGATGCCGAGCAGGATCGGAAGGTAGGTGCGGGGCGGCAAACCACGCGATGGAGAGACGTTCACAAGAACCGTTTGGACGCGCGGCGAAAAAACTCTTCGTGCTGCCGAGCGAAACCGACCTCCAACTGCTCTTCGCGGAGCTGAACAACTACTTTTTCAACGGAGAAGCGCCCGCATGCCGGATACGGTACAACGCGCGCTTCTCCAATTCGGCCGGGCGGATCACCTACGGGGTGCGCCCGCTGCTCATCGAACTCTCGCCGAAGCACCTCCGCGAGCATCCCGAGGCATTGCGCGAGACCCTCCTGCACGAGATGATCCACGCTTGGCTCTACGATCGCATGCGCGATACCGGGCACGGCCGGGCGTTCAAGAAGAAGATGCGCGAATGCGGCTTGACCTCGGTCTATCACGATCTGGGCAGCGCCAAACCGTTCAACGAGAGCGCCAAGCGGTACATTCTGCGCTGCGAGAAGTGCGCCATGGAGATCCTGCGTAAGCGCCGGCCGGCCCAGCCGACGAGTTGCGGCCGCTGCGCCAAGCGCGGCTACGACCCGCGCTTCCCGCTCACGATCTACGAGATCGTCGAGACCCGTGAAGCCGACAGCACGGCGGACGTCGCAGCACTTCGCGGACGCTGACGGCTCAGCAGGGGAACAAACGGCCGCCGGTGCGACTTTAATCCAGGCTGAAACCATCCGCGGGGAGCGAAGATAGCGTTGCCATGACGACGAGCAACATCACCACCAACGGGGTCGGCCGTAAGCGCGTCGAGTCAGACTCGATGGGGAAGATCGACGTTCCCGCAGAGAAGTACTACGGCGCGCAGTCGGCGCGTTCGCTCATCCATTTCGAGATCGGCGACGGCGAGTGGCCGCGCGACGTGATGCCCCGCCAAGTCATCAAGGCGATGGGCGTTCTCAAGAAGGCCTGCGCCCTCGTCAATAACGATCTCGGCAAGCTCGACAAGGAGCGGACCGACCTGATCGTGCGGGCGGCGGACGAAGTCGTCGCGGGCAAGCTCGACGCGCACTTCCCGTTGCGCGTTTGGCAGACCGGTTCCGGCACGCAGACCAACATGAACGTCAACGAAGTCATCTCGAACCGCGCGATCGAGATGGCCGGCGGCGAGATGGGCTCGAAGAAGCCGGTCCATCCGAACGATCACGTGAACATGTCGCAGTCGTCGAACGACACGTTCCCGACGGCGATGCACGTGGCGGCCGCCGAAGCGATGGTCGAGTTGTTGCCCGCCGTCCAAAAGCTGCGCGATGCGCTCGACCGGAAGGCCGCCCAGTGGGCGCACCTCGTAAAGGTCGGCCGCACGCACCTGCAGGACGCGACGCCCCTGACGCTCGGCCAAGAGTTCTCCGGCTACGTCACCCAGCTGGACCGGGCGATGACGGCTTGTAGGGAGGCGCTCGAGCACCTCTACGATCTGGCCATCGGCGGTACCGCCGTCGGTACGGGCTTGAACGCGCATCCGGAGTTCGGCGCGCGCACGGCCGCCCGGATCGCCGAGTTGACGGGCTTACCTTTCCGCTCGCACCCGAACAAATTCGCAGCGCTCGCCTCGCACGATGATTTCGTCTTCGCGTCGGGGGCGCTCAAGACGCTTGCGGCGGCGCTGATGAAGATCGCCAACGATATCCGCTGGCTGGCCTCGGGCCCGCGCGCGGGCATCGGCGAACTGACCCTTCCGGAGAACGAGCCCGGGAGTTCGATCATGCCGGGCAAGGTCAATCCGACGCAGTCCGAAGCGATGACGATGGTCGTCGCGCAGGTCTTCGGCAACGATCTCGCGATCTCGTTCGGTGCCTCTCAGGGCAACTTCGAACTGAACGTCTTCAACCCGGTGATGATCTACAATTTCTTGCACAGCTGTTCGCTGCTGCGCGGCACCTGCACGATGTTCCGCGAACATGCGGTCGAGGGGCTGCAGGCCAACGAAGAGATCATCGCAACGTACTTGCATCGTTCGCTGATGACCGTGACCGCGCTCTCGCCCAAGATCGGCTACGACAAGGCCGCCGAGATCGCGAAGAAGGCGCACCACGAGGGTACGACCCTGAGGGATGCGGCGCTCGCGCTCGGTTACGTGACCGGCGCCGAGTTCGACGCCTACGTGGTTCCTAAGGAGATGACCTACCCGAAATAACCGGCCGGTGCGCTAGTTCTCGCGAACCAGTGCCGCCGCGAAAGCCGGTCGGACGCCCGCCCAGAGCCGCTCGTCGCAGGTGCCTGCGCCGCGAGCCTCTGCGCTGTCCAGATCGAGCAGCCAATCGAGGAAGAAGATGTCGTTGCTTCCGATTTCGGCTACTAGGCCGAGTTTCTTCATGTTTTCCTTACCCTTAGTTAACGGATCATACCTTGTATCGGCACGAACGGGCAAGAGTCTTCCGGGAATCTCGCCGATGATGCCATTCGAACGAAATCATTACGAATCGGAAGGCCGTCCCGCCTCAGCGATAGCCGCCGACGTCGCGTACCAGCAGTAGGACTGCCGCGAGGATCATCGCGCCGGCGACGTAGACGATCAAGCGCTCGGCCGCCATTCTGCGCGCGAGGTGCGGGCCGACGGCGCCCCCGGCGAGGCCCCCCAGGACCAGCGGCACCGCGTAGGCGAGCCGGACGTCGTGCGCAAGGGCGTGTGCCGCTAGACCGACCGGCGACGTGAGCAGGATCGCGAACTGCGAGGTCGCGGCGATGGCGTGGGCGGGCAGATCGGAGAGGTAGAGGAGCGCGGGCACGAGGACGAAGCCGCCGCCGACGCCCAGAAGACTCGAGATGAAGCCGATGGCAAGACCGGCGGCCAGGCTGCGGCCGGCCGACATGCCGTGGACCGTGCTCGCCCCGGGGGCGGCCTCCTCGCGCCCGCGAAGGCGTTTGCGGCGGTTGATCAGGATATCGATCGCTACCGCTAGCAAGAAGAGGGCGAAGATCGAGTCGAAGGCCGTGCCGGGGAGACGATGGACGACGATGGTGCCAGCGATGCTGCCCGGGAGACCCCCCAGCGCGACGAAGATCCCAACGCGGAGGTGGACGCGCCGTTGCATTAGATAGGTAGCGGCACCGCTACCGGTGCCGGCGACGACGAGCGCGAGGGAGGTGCCGGCGGCTGCGGCGGGCGAGAGGCCGAAGACCATGCGCAGGATCGGCACCACGATGAAGCCGCCGCCCAAGCCGACCATCGAACCGAAGGTTCCGGCCACCGCGCCGAGCAGGAAGACCGCCGCGAACGACGCCGCGGCGTGCGGGTCGCGGGCGGCGAGGAGGTACACTACGTGTTTACGCGGCCGATGTAGCGGCGATCGCGCGTATCGATGCGGATCAAATCGCCCGGATTGACGAAGAGCGGCACGTTGACGACCGCGCCGGTTTCTAGGGTGGCGGGCTTGGTGGCGCCGGTCGCGGTATCGCCCTTGAAGCCCGGGTCCGTGCTCTCGACCCGGATCTCGACGTGCGCCGGGAGATCGCATCCGATCGGGAGACCGTCGTGGAACTGCACGTCGACGACCATGGCGTCTTTGAGGAAATCCGCCGGATCGCCGATGAGCTCGCGCTGGAGGGTGACGTTTTCGAACGTCTCCTGGTCCATGAAATGGTAGCCGTCGGCGTCGTTGTAGAGCATCTGCATCTGCCGGTTGTCGACGGTGGCTCGCTCCAACTTCTCGCCGGCGCGAAAGGTCCGCTCGACGGTCGACCCGGTCTTGACGTTCTTCAAGCGCGTGCGTACGAACGCCGAACCCTTGCCGGGCTTGACGTGCAGGAACTCGATCACGGTCCAGAGCTGGCCGTCGATCACGATGGTAACGCCGTTGCGGAAATCGTTGGAAGAGATCATGACCAGCCCCAATACGCAGCCGGAACCGGCGAGCCCTGGTTGGGTGTAACCTGCTAGGTGCGGTTTGCCGTTCCGCCCCGCCGCAGGAATGGGATCCCGTTCTCGCGCCCGGCGCGCAGGCGCTGGATATTCTCGCGGTGCGCGTAGGCGATGAAGATCGCCGCGAAGAGCCCGTAGGCCGCGTAGGCCGGGTTGCGCGTGAGGTACCAGAGCGCGAACGGCGCTGCGAGATTGGCCAGCATCGAGCCCACGGAGGAGTAGCGGGTCGCGAGCACGCCGGCTAGCCAGACCGCGATGCAGACGAGTCCGGCTGCCGGGCTGATGGCGAAGATCGCGCCGACCGACGTCGCGACGCCTTTGCCGCCCTTCCACCCTAGCCAGGGCGAATAGCAGTGGCCGAGTACCGCGGCGGCCGCCGTTACGGCGACCAGCACCGCGCCGTCGTGCGCGTGCAGTGCGAGCAGCGCCGCAACGTAGCCCTTTCCGGCGTCCAGAAGCAGGGTCGCGATGGCGCCGCGCGCGCCCATCGCGCGCATGGCGTTCATGGCGCCGACGTTGCCGCTGCCGTGCGCCCGGATGTCGGTGTGGTAGAAGATGCGCCCGATCAGGTAGCCGAACGGGATCGACCCGACGAGGAACGCGATTGCGACGACGCTCGCGGCGATCATGGTGCCTCCTCGCGATCGCGCGAGCGCTTGCGAAACTCGAGCGTCAACGGTACTCCCTCAAAATCGAAGTGTTGTCTGATCGTGTTCTCCAAGAAGCGCTTGTATGAGGTCTGCACGAGATCGGGGTCGTTGCAGTGGAAGACGAAGAGCGGCGGATGCGACGCCGGTTGCGAGCAGTAGAGAATTTTGAACGTCTTGCCGCCCGGAGCCGGTGCGGGGTGCGCTGCCGCCGCGTCGCGGATGATGGCGTTGAGCTTTGCGGTCGGTATGCGGCGGTCGAGGTTGTCGGCGACCTTCATGACGACCGGCATGAGGCTATTCAGGCGGCGCTTGGTCTTCGCCGATAGGAACGTCACGGGCGCGAAGCGCGCGAACGGCATCTGCTCGTGGATGACGTTGGCGAGCTCGCCTTGGCTGTACTCGCCTTGTTCGCGCGCCAGATCCCACTTGTTGCCGACGAGGATCAGCCCTTTGCGCTCCTCGAGCGCGATGCCCGCCAGCCTGCGCTCCTGCTGCGTGATGCCGGCCATCGTATCAAAGAGGAGGAGCGCGATGTCGCAGCGCGCTATCGCCGAGAGCGACCGCAGCGCGGCGTAGTACTCTATGGCTCCGTGCGCGTGTGATTTCTTGCGCACGCCCGCCGTATCGATCAGGCGAATCGTGTGTTCGTGAAAGCGAAGAATCGTGTCGACGGCGTCGCGCGTGGTGCCCGGAACCTCGGAGACGATCGACCGCTCCTCGCCGAGCACGGCGTTGAGCAGCGAACTCTTGCCGACGTTTGGGCGGCCGATGAGGGCGAGCGAGAGCTCGCCGTCGTCTGCGGGCGCCGGCAGTTCGGTCGGAAGATGCGCGACCACGGCGTCGAGCAGGTCGCCCGTGCCCTCCCCGTGGATCGCCGAAACCGCGACCGGCTCGCCGAAGCCCAAACGCGAGAACTCACCGTGTACGGAGGCCAAAGCGCTCGGGGATTCCGCTTTATTGGCGACGAGCACCACGGGCCGGCGCGTGCGCCGCAGGATCGCCGCAACGTCGTCGTCGAGCGGGTTCCGCCCGGCCGCCGCGTCGACGACGAAGATGACGGCATCGGCTTCCTGCGCCGCGGCCTCGGCTTGCCGGCGCGTCGTGACGACGATTCGATCGCCGTTCTCGTCGTGGTCCTGCGCGGGATCGATGCCGGCCGTATCGACGACGCTGAACGTCCGCCCGCGCCATTCGCACAGGGCATAGAGCCGGTCGCGCGTGACGCCGGGCGTGTCTTCGACGATCGCGAGCCGCCGGCCGATCAGGCGGTTGAAGAGCGCGCTTTTCCCGACGTTGGGGCGGCCGACGATGGCGACGGTGACCGGCCGCAGCCTCTGCCGGTCGGTGGTCTCTAGCGGTTGCACGGGCTCACTACATTCGCAGCCGGCCTTCATAATCCCCGAAATCACAAGAGTGAGGGCGGATTCGGAGAATGAGGAGCATCCCACGGGCCAACGACGACGACGGAGAGCATGGCGAGCGTCTATATCGAAACTTTCGGCTGCCAGATGAACGAGGCCGACTCCCGGTATATCGCGGAGCGCGCGTCGTCGGCGGGCTATACCATCGCCGGCAGGCCCGAAGAGGCCAACGTGCTGGTGCTTAACACCTGTACGGTACGTGATAACGCCGAGCGCCGGGCCTACGGCCGCATGAATCATTTCAAGGCGCTCAAAGATGCCGATCCGGCGCTGAAGCTCGTCGTTATGGGCTGCTTGGCGGAGCAGGACCGCGACCGCATGCGGCAAGCGGCTCCACACGTCGACGCGATCTTCGGAACGAGCGAGTTGGTGCGGCTCGGCGATACGCTGCGCGAGTGGAGCGCGAGCTTCGAGCATACCGAGCTCTCGGAGGAGCGCGCGCTCGTCTTTCCGCTCGGCGGTGCGGCCGATTGCGTGACCGACGGCTTTTCGCACTTGCGCGGCTATGTGACGGTGCAGCGCGGCTGCTCGTATTACTGCACCTTCTGCATCGTGCCGCACGTGCGCGGGCGTTTCGATCACCGGCCGATGGGCGACGTGCTCGCGGAAGCGCGCGAACGGATCGCGGAGGGTGCGCGCGAGGTTACGCTGGTCGGGCAGACGGTCAATGCGTACGAGGATCCGGCTACGGGCGAAGATTTCGGCGACTTGTGCAAGGCGGTCGCCGCGCTGCCGGGGCTCGAGCGCCTGACGTTCATCTCGCCGCACCCGAAGGATTTCACGGAGAAGATCGTCCGCGATCTTTCCGGCGTCCCCCAGCTCAACCCACGCATGCACCTGCCGCTGCAATCGGGCAGCGATCGGGTTCTGCGGCGGATGAACCGCAAGTACACGATGGAGCAGTTCCGCGAACGCGTCGCGGCGATTCACCGGTACCTGCCGCAGTGGGCGATCACGACCGATATCATCGTCGGTTTTCCGGGTGAGAGCGACGAGGATTTCGAGCGCACGCTCGACTACGTGAAGACCGGCGTCTTCGCCAATGCGTATATGTTCGTCTACTCGCAGCGGCGCGGCACGCCCGCCGCGAGTTGGGAACTGGTTGCGGAAGCGGTCGCGAGCGCGCGCTTCAAGCGGCTGGCAGAGGCGCAAAATGCCGCGTCGCGCGCACACCACGATCGCAAGATCGGTACGACGGTGCGCTGCCTCGTTCAGGGTCCGTCGAAAAAAGACCGCAGCAAACTCGCTGCCAAGACGCTCGACAACGTGACGGTGATCGCGCCGGCGCCGCCGGAGTACCTTGCGACGCGAGAGCCGTGGATCGACGTCGAGATCGACGCGGCGCACGTGTGGGGCTGCTCCGGGACGATCCTACGCCGCTGCGCGCGTTACGACAGCTAGGAGGCTGTCGGAGTTAAGCACGTTTCCGTCTTTGGGCCGCCTTTTGCCCGAATACTTCGTTGCTCATCAGTCACGAAGCTACGGCTTCGCTCCCATTCCGCACGGAAGCGGAGGTGCCGCGCAGCGCAGGATGCGCGCTGGCGCGGCTTCTTCGCGCCTCGTCTCCGAACAAAATTCGGCACCAAATCCGAAAACGGCTCGACTCCGACAGCCTCCTAGGCGCATCGCAGCACTTCGCGCGACGCCGGCGGAAAGCGCCGCGTGCGCCCGCGTAGGAGATCGTGCACGAGCACGGCGGCGGCGGGCTCGCCTCGCATCGCGGAGGCGGCCAGCTCGGCGGCATGAAATGCGTCGCGAACGCGGGCGAAGCGAATCGCGAAGCGGCGGCCCGCGCGATCGCAGACGACGACGTCGACGCGCTGCGACCGCGACCGCGCGACCCGCGAGAGCGGCGTGGCCAGCAATCGCCGGGCGAGACGCGAGATCGCGAAACCGTCGGCGAGCGCGGCGATCTCCGTGCGGGTGCGAACGCGATCGGCGGCGGCGAGCGGCAGGCTGCCTGCCAGTGCGTCGAAACGTGCGAGGACTGCGGAGCGCAGCACGGCGCCGCCGCGGTCGTACGCTCGCCACTGGCGGCCGAGTATGGCAGCGCGCAGCCCTTCCCGGAGCGCCCGCTCGGTGAGATCGGGCAGCGCCCGTAGGGTGATGAGGCGTTCCTCGATGGCCGTTTCCTTGGTGAGCACGTGGCGAGTATGGACCGCCGGTGTGCCATACGCTGGGCATAGTGCCCGCTGGAAGTTATCCACTGGACCCCCACCGAATCGCATGCGGCGTGACCCAGTATTCGCCGATGCTCGAGCAGTATTTCGGGATGAAAGCACGGCACCCCGAAGCCGTGCTGCTCTCTCGTGTCGGTGACTTTTACGAGGCGTACGGCGAGGACGCCGAGACCGTAGCCCGCGCGCTCTCCATCGCCTTGACCTCGAAAGAGGCGGGCGGCGGCAAGCGCGTAGCCATGGCCGGCGTGCCGTATCACGCGCTCGCCACCTATCTGGCGAGGCTCGTGCAGCAGCGCTACATCGTCGCGCTCGCCGAACAGTTGGAAGCGCCGCAGCCGAACAGACTGGTGCGGCGCGATGTCACGCGGATCGTTACGCCCGGTACGCTGATCGAAGAACAGCTGCTCGACGGGAAGCAGAACAACTATCTCGCCGCGATCGCCGCAATCGAAGAGACGTACGCGGTAGCGTACGCCGACATCTCCACCGGGTACTGCGCCGCGACGGCGTTCTCCGGCGAAGCGGCGTACGAGGATCTCCTCGCCGAGATCGGCCGAATCGGGCCTGCGGAGGTGGTGGCCGACGTGCCGGCCGATCTCCGGGCCGCGATGGCCTCCGCGATGGAAAGTTTCGGCGCGCGGCTGGCCTCGCCGGCGCTCTCCGCCGTCGCCGTCCGCGATCGCGACGGCGTCC
>JAKAPQ010000143.1 GCA_021806945.1 bacterium
CGCTCGATATGAGCGGCCAGGCTCTGGTCGACGACGAGGTCCCCGCCGGCGTAACGCGGCGCCCGGTCGGCGATCTCGACGCGATCGTTCACGTCGTAGAGCGTCTCCCCGGGCCGCAGCACGACGACGAGTCCAGGCCGTGAGAGGCTGACGGAGCGCTCCGGTCCGAGCCACCGATAGGCGAGCCCGGCGCGCGCCGCGACGGTCGCGAGCGGAACGCCGCTCTGCGCGCCGGCCGCAATGGCCGGAAGCATCGAGAGCGAGAGCGCTGCCGCTAGGGCGGTCGCCGGGTTACGCATGGGTGTGCCTCCGTCTCTTTCGGTGGCGCCATCATGCCACTGCGGCGGTGCCGGTTCAAGGGCTATAATATGTTTGGTGGTAATTCTTTACTAAACGTCTATTGCATGTTAACGCATTAACGTATCTAAACATGGCATAATGGCATCCACGGCAATCCGTGCGGTTTGCGCACGGCCGCCGCTCGATGTCAGGAGGATGCTGGATGCAACTCGGGCCCTTTGAAAACAGACTCGCCGCGCTGGTGCTCGTGGGCACGCTGGTGCTCGCGGCCTCCTCCGCGCCGGCGAGAGCTGCCGATACGCAGACGCTGCTCTCGGTGGAGTCGGGGCACTCGGTCGTCCTGCGCACGCCGGGGCTGAAACGCGTCGCCGTGGGCGACGGCCGGATCGCCGGCGTCGTGCCGATCGGCCAGCGCGAGCTGGTCGTCAGCGGAAAGGCGCCCGGCCACACGACGATCTACGTCTGGTATGCCGGCCACCGCGCGGCCTACGATCTCACCGTGACCGAGCAGCAGATGGACGACCTCGCGCAGATGCTGCGGACCTCGATCGACGCCCGCAACGTCGAAGTCGTGAGCTTCGGCCACTCGGTCGTCGTGCGCGGCACGGTGAGCGACGGCGCCCAGTTCCAGCAGATCAGCGACATCCTCTCGCGCTTCAATACGTATGCGGCGGCGCAGAAGTCCATCATCGTCAACGCCGTGACGATCGCCCATCCGCTGGGAGATCTGCAGCACGACGTCGCGCGCATTCCCGGCGCGAGCAACATTCGCATCGACCTCGACGGTAAAGGCAACGTCATCGTCAGCGGGAGCGCCTACGACGCCGTCACCGCGCAAGCGATCCTCGACCGCGTCCGGGGCCTCGCCGGCGGCTACTTGGCCAGCAACGGCAAGTTGATCGACCGCATCGCGACCGACACGACGAGCCAGATCGATATCAAGGTCTACGTGCTCGAGGTCGACCGGACGGCGCTCGGCGATCTCGGTATCGGCTTACAATCGGCCACGTTTGGGCAGGGCGGGGGCTATACGCTCGGCGGGCCCAATTTCCCGGCGGTCGAAAGTCCCGGCGGCATCGGCAAGGCGCTGAACATCGGCGCCTTCTTCCGCACCGTCACCCTCGCCCCGACGCTCAATCTGCTGATGACGCAGGGGCACGCGCGCATTCTTTCGGCACCGAACCTCGTGACGACGCCGGGGAATGCGGCCACCTTCCTAGTCGGCGGCGAGATTCCGATTCCATACGCGAGCGGACTCGGGCAAGTCAGCATTCAGTACAAGAACTACGGCGTCAAGCTCAACGTCACGCCGACGCTGCTGGGCAACGGCAGCGTCGAGACCAAGATCGCGCCGGAGGTCTCGGATCTCGATTTTCAAGACGGCGTGCAGATCTCGGGCTTCACCATCCCGGCGCTCAAAGAGAGCAAACTCTCGACCGACGTCATCACGCAGCCCGGAGAATCGATTATCATGGGCGGCATGCTACGCCACCTGCAGCAGCGCAACATTCAGAAGATTCCGCTGCTCGGCGACCTGCCGATTCTGGGCAAGCTCTTCCGTTCGACCTCATACCAAGACCAGCGCTCCGATGTCGTCTTCGTGATGACGCCGGAGATCATCACGCGGTAACGCGGAGTATGGTGCGAATCTTCGCGGCCATGCTGCGCGACGACGGCGCGGCGGCACTGGTCGAGTACGCGATCATCGCCGCGGGCATCGCCGTGCCGATCATCGCGATCGGCGCGGCGATCTCGGTCGCCTGCGGAGTGACGCTCAACCAGACCGCGACCGGTCTGACCTCGCTCGGGCAGAACCCACCGTGATCCGGCGCGCTCGCGGGACCGCCTTACCCGAGACCGCGTTGATGATCGGCATCGTGTTGCTGATCCTGCTCGGAGCCTCGCAGCTCGCCATCATCAGCTTTACGCAGGCCTCGGTCAACGGTGCCGCGTTCATCGCCGCGCACGAAGTCGCAAGCGATCCCAATGCAAACGCGGTGTCGGTCATCAATCAAGCCTTTCCGCAACTCGGGAACGCCACCGTAACGCTCACGCCGGGAAACAACCTGCTGTCGGCCGTCGTCACCAAGAGCGTCGGCGGCTTCATCCTCCTGCCGGGCGTCGCGTCGACCTATCAAGTGGTCGGCGGCGACGTCGAGTACGCGCCTACGGGCGTGCAGGCGACGCCCGCGCCATTCGCATTTGCGGTTACGGCGACGCTGGACAACTACTGCCCATACCATGGGTCGTGCTCGCTGCCTTCGAGTTATTCGATGTATCTGGCGCAAAATTTGAATCCGCAAGGCGACGGGAACGGCCGGAACGGGACGTTTGCGGAGTGGCAATGCCATCAGCAGTATTTTGCCGCACTCGTTCAAGGGAACGGATTCTTTCCGCAGGCGCGCCCGACGCCCAGTTCGCTCTACGATCCCAATAACCACGATTCTCCCGAGTACCCGATCTACGCATGGGACACGGGGAGCCACACGTGCAACAGCGACAACTAGACGGCCAGCGCGGCCAGACGTTGCCGTTTTGGGCGGTCGGAACGTTGGTGGTTCTCTCGCTGCTGTTCTTCACGGCGAACTATCTCAACGTGGTCGCGTGGCAGATTCGCGCGCAGAACGCGGCCGACTCCGCGGCCTCGGTCGCCCTCTCGGTTCAAGCCAACAACTTCAACGAGACATCGACGATTCTCTATGCGGCCGCGTTGGACGAAAACCGCCTGCGCTACCTCAATCAAGCGCTGCTGAACACGATCTACGGCGTCGGCGGCTGCAATCCGAGCCCGGGCGGGACGTGCGATCAAAATTATCAAACGCTGCTCTCAGAATACGACGTTGCGCTCAACGGGTATACGGCGGACATCCAACTGATGGGCCAGGCCAACAATCTCTCACAAGGCGGCCAGCAAACCGACACGCGTAAGGCGATTGCCGCACTCGGTACCAGTTGCGCGATCTCCGACTGCGCCTTTACGTATACCGTCATCGATACGAGCACCTATCCGATAAACGGCGGCAACGGCAACGGAGACGACTCGCACCACAGCCTGCTCGCGCCTCAGCGCGTAGACGTGGCCGCCTGCAGGAACGTTCCGTACTTCGTACCGTTGCTGCTCAAGCTCGGCGCCGGTGCGTCGTTTCAGGCGCTCGGGCGGGCGGCGGATGCGGTGATTCCCGCAGACACCGAGGTGTTCGATCCGGGGACCGCCATCAATCCGCAGACCGGCCAGCCCTACCAGCCGCCGGAGCCGCAATGGGCGCAAGCCTACAGCGCGCCCGCGTACACCGTGGATTTCAACGCCCTGCAAGTGAATCTCAACTGGTATAGCGCCGGCTCGATCGCTCCGTACGACGGCAGCATCTCCCAGGGGAACGGGGACGGGGAGTACCAATGTTCGTAGCACGCAGCGTAGGCACGGCGCGCGGCCAAACGCTCATCGAAACCGTCATCGCGTTGCCGGTCGTGCTGATCGCCCTCTTCGGTATTCTCTACGTAGCGCGTTTGGGCGTCGTCAACGAGCGCGCGCAGCTCGCGCTTCGCTACGGCGGGATCGCGGCGTTCGACACGGGTGCTAGCGCCTATAGCGCGGCGAACATCTACGCGAACCTTTCGGGCGCGGAGCCGCCGTCGCCGTGTCCGACGCCGCCGGCGGGGGCCTTCAGCAACGGGACGCCGTTTCCAGGGCCGACCAGCGCGCCGTTCTGGCAGCCCGATCCCAATGCGACGCCGGCCACGACGTGCACGCTGGCCGTCACGGGCCTCGGAGGCGCGCAGTTCCTCGCCTCTCACTACTTCACGGCGACCTCGCTGAGCGTCACCGCGGGCGTGGATATCCCGTCGTTTCTGCAAGGCATTCTCGGCGGCCAAACGACGAATATCGCGACGATAAGCGACTCGTTCGTGCACGCAGCCTATCCCGGGATAATCCTGTACTGCAGCTCGGAGGTGCGTAGCCGGGTGCAAGGTGCGATCACCGCGCAGGGTTCGTCCACGCCGCCGACCCCGATCCCCAACGGTTCTACGCCGCCGCCGGCGCCGCCGTACAACATCGCGTGCCAATAGCCGTGGCGCAGACGGACGCTTTCCCGATGGCCTGTCCCGTGCCGGGCGGCCTGCCCCGTTCCGGGACGGCACGGGGGCACGGGGAGTGCCGGCTCGATAGATACTCGCGCAAGAGTTTTTTTGGATCGCGCGCGCAGCTCCAAGTTGCGGGCGGGACGGCGTCCGCGCAGTTGGCGTTCGTTGGATACGACCGGCGTGGCGGCGTCGCGAGCTATGCGGCGCGCTTTGTGAACGAGAGCTCGATGCCGCTGCGCGCGCGTCTGTGCTGCGCAAAAGGCAGGCACGAGACGGCTCTCGACTACCCGAGCGAGATCGAGATCGCTCCGTTTTCGGTCAAAGACGAGCTCTTACCGGTACGCGTCGGTGAAACCGGTCCCTACGATCGCGCGATCGTAGAGATCGAAGGTGCCGGCGTCGCCTTCCGCGTCGAAGCGCCGGGGCCGCCGGAGCCACGGCCGCGCATTATCGGCTATCTCCGGTGGGCGTCCGCCTCCGTGGTGTGCTTGGGAATCGCCGCGTTCGGGCTTGCGGCCGCCGCGCCGCGCATCGTATCTTTCGACGCGCCGCCGAAGATGACGGCGGGCAGCACGCTCCAGATTCCCTACGTCCTCGGCGGTATAGGTACGTTGCAGTACGACGTGCGTACCGCCGGCGGACGGCAGGTCGCGGCGGGGATGGTGCCGGCAAGCGCCGGTATCGTACAGGTTCCCATACCGGCCTCGCGTGGCGCGAGAACCTATCGCGTCGATCTGCGCATGACCGGTCCGCTCGGCAGCGTGCGGCGTTCAGCGTCCGTGGTGGCGCTCTCGTCCGTAAGCCTGCCGGCGGCGCCGGGGCGATCGATCGTTTCGAGCGCGGTTGCATCGACGCTGATCGGAGCGCTCTCCGTCTCTCCGGCTCCGGTGCGAGCCGGCGGACCGCTTCGCGTCGCGTATACCGCGACCGCGTCCTCGGGCAAGGTTTGGCTGCTCGGTCTCGGCGGGCGCGTCTGGGCGACCGCCCCGTTCGCTTCCGACGGCACGAGCCTGCTGCGGGTGCCCGCGAATGCAGCCGGGCGCGAGATGCGCGTCGTGCTGCAAGTGCGCGACGGCGCCCGGCAAGCGATGTCGAGCGTCGGGGT
>JAKAPQ010000144.1 GCA_021806945.1 bacterium
GGTCGACGCCGGGTACGGTGTGCGCTCGCAGAAGGGCCGCCATGCGCTGCAGCACCACGTCTCCGGTGGCGTGGCCGAAGGTATCGTTGACGCGTTTGAAATTATCCGTGTCGACGAACCACAGCGACAGCGTTCCGTTGCCGGTGAGGCGCGCCCGCGCGATCTCCCGCTCCAGCCGAATGCGAAAAGCACGGGGCGTCAGGAGCCCCGTCAGACCGTCGAAGGTCGCGTCGGCACGATCGGCCTCGCGGTCTACCGCGAGCGCGTAGGGCTGCGCGGCCAACTCGATCGTGCGCACGAGAGCCCCGACGTTCCCGAACGGCTGCGAAGCCGCCGACGCCGCATAGACGACGGCGCATCCGTCGCGTTCGTAGGCCATCGGCGCCGCTAGGGCGCTGCGATCGGTGGGAAGTACCGGCCGCGCATCTCCACAGAGCAGGATGCGATGGCCGGCCGCGGCCGCAAGCGCCGGCAGTACGCGGGAACGGTCGCGGCGCAACCGCGCTCCGGCGAACTCTCCCGTCCGCCGGCCACCCGCGTAGACGCACAGCAGGTCTTCGCCGGCAGGCACGAAGACGAGCACCGCATCGATCGCAGGTTCCAGCGCGCGCAAGGTTCGATCCATCTCGGAGAGGACCGCATCGCTGCCCTCGCGCGATGCCGCCATCAGCGCGCGCGCCGCATGCAGCAGAGCCGTTTCGCTCGCCTGCTGCCGCTCTAGGCGGCGAGCCGTACGCGCGCCGCGGCGATGGGTCCGAGCGAGTACAGCGAGGAGAAAGACGACGAGGGCGACAAGCGTGAGCATAGTCGCGTACACGCTGAGGATAGTACCCATCGAACGCATTTACCGGCCAGCGCTCCCGGCGGCCGCCGCGGTCGCCAATCAGCACGGCATCGCGCTGCGCGCCCAGGGAAGACGGAACGAGGCGCTGGCAGCGTTGCGGGATGCCGTCGCGCGCTTTCCCGATCTCGCGGAGTTACGCAGCAATTTCGCGCTCGTGCTGGACGAGTCCGGAGAGACCGAAGCGGCGCTGCGAACCTACGCGCAGGCGCTCGCCATCGCGCCCGAACTCGCCGCGGCCGAGATCGGCATGGCCGCCATATTGCTGCGCGGCGCGCGAACCGGAGAGGCGAAGGAGCGCTACCTGCGCGTATTAGAGCGCGAGCCCGACAACGTCGCCGCCAATCTCGCGATGTACGAAATCGAGCAGATCGAAGGCTCCCCGCAGAGGGCGATTGCATTCCAGGCGCGCGCCCTTGCCAGGCAGCAAGTCTTCACGCTCGCCGCCCCGCACGAACGACGCCGCGTCCTGGCGTTGCTCGCACCCGGAGACTGGCTCGCCAATACGCCCGTCGATTTTCTATTCGATCGCGAGACGACGACGCTGCACAAGCTCTACCTCGTCTCGCCCGAACAAGCGCGCCTGCTGGTGCCTCCTCCCGCCGACGTCGTGTTCAACGCGATCGGCGAATCGGAGCGTTGCGCCGAGGCGCTGAAGCTCGCGTCGGTGCTCGTCGCACGACTCCGCGTGCCGTACGTCAACGATCCGCAGGCGGTGCTGCGGACCAACCGCATGCGCCTCGTCGAATGCCTGAATGGAATCGCGAACTGCGTAACGCCGCCCGTCGCTCGCATCGAGCGGGAGGAGCTCGAACGCGGCTGCCTGCCGTTCGCACCGCCGTATCTGATTCGCCCGGTCGACTCGCACGCCGGCCACGATCTCTCGAGGATCGGCGCAACCGGCGAGCTCCAAGGTTATCTCGACCGCGCTCGCGCGCCGGCATACTACCTGAGCCCCTTCGTCGAGTACCGGCGGCCGGACGGCTACTACCGGAAGTATCGAGTCGTCTGCGTCGACGGCATCCCCTATCCGTACCATCTGGCGATCTCTCCCAACTGGATGATCCATTACTACAACGCACCGATGGCCGACAACGCGTGGATGCGCGCCGAGGAAGAGCGTTACCTCGCAGCCTTCGAATCGGTCTTCGATGCGCCGCTGCAACGCGCGCTTCGCGATATCGCACTGGCCGTCGGACTCGAGTACGTCGGCATCGATTGTTCGATCGGCGTAGACGGGCGGCTGCTCGTCTTTGAAGTTGACCCGGCCATCATCGTACACGCGAGCGACCCTGTCGAGACGTTCCCCTACAAACGCCGCTACGTTACCCGTATCTTCAAAGCGCTGGAGCGCATGGTGGATTCGCGTCGTGCTCGACCCCTCTGATTGGAGCGCCTTTCGGGCGCAGAGCCACCGCGTGCTGGACGATGCGCTCGATTATCTCGAGCGCGTCCGCGACGAGCCTGCGTGGCGAGAGGTCCCAGACGAAGTAAAGATGCGGCTGCGAGCGCCGATGCCGCAAGAGCCGGCCGGCTTCGAAGGCGCGTACCGCGAGTTTTCGGAGGCGATCTTCCCATACAACGGCGCGAACGTCCACCCGCGCTTCTTCGGCTGGGTACAAGGCACGGGGTCTGCGAGCGGGGCGATCGCCGAGCTGCTGGCCGCGACGATGAACGCGAACGTGGGCGGGCGCAACCACGGTGCGGTCTACGTCGAACGGCAGGTCCTCGACTGGTTCAAAACGCTCTTCGGTTTCCCGCCCACGGCCGGGGGCATAACGGTGACGGGAACCTCCGCCGCAAACTTCATCGCCGTTCTCGTGGCCCGAACGTGGGCGCTCGGTACGCGCGTACGCGAATCGGGGCTCGCCGGCGACGCGCTGCGCCTGACGGCATACGCCTCCGCCGACGCACATCGTAGCGTGCGCGCGGCTTTCGAAAACGCCGGCCTCGGGTCGGCGATGCTGCGGGTGCTCCCGGTCGACGAACGGCACCGCCTGCCTACCGCCGCCGTAGCGGCGGCGATCGCGCGGGACCGTGCCGCCGGATATCGCCCATTCATGCTGATCGGGAGCGCCGGCACCGTCGATACCGGCGCGATCGATCCGCTCGACGACCTCGCGGAACTCGCGCGGCGCGAGGCCCTCTGGTTCCACGTCGACGGCGCGTTTGGGGCCATGGCGTACCTCGCGCCGTCGCTTCGACCGTTGCTGCTCGGTATCGAACGCGCGGATTCCATCGCGTTCGATTTTCACAAGTGGCTGCACGTCCCCTACGACGCCGGCTGCGTGCTCGTGCGCGACGGCGAGATGCAGCGTGCGACGTTTTCCTCCGCAACGGCCTACCTGACGCGTACGCAACGGGGACTATCTTCGGGCTCGCCGTGGTTCGCCGACTTCGGCCCCGATCTCTCGCGCGGATTTCGCGCGCTCAAGGTCTGGTTTGCGATCAAGGAGCACGGGGCGCGCAAGCTCGGCGAGGCAATAGCGCGCAACTGCGCGCAAGCCCAATACCTCAAGACGCTTATCGAGCGGGACCCGGCGTTCGAACTACTCGCGCCGGTCGGCCTCAACGTCGTCTGCTTCCGCTACGCCGCGCCGGGACTCCACGGAGAGGCTCTCGACCGTTTCAACGAGGAACTCACGATTCGTTTGCAAGAGAGCGGTATCGCGGTCGCCTCCTCGACGACCGTCGGCGGCTGCCGCGCGATCCGCGTCTGCGTCGTCAACCACCGTTCGCGCGACGAGGACTTCGACGTGCTGCTCGACGCGCTGCGCAGCCTTGCGGCGGAGTAAGAACGAGCGGGTTGCTACCTCTTCGGAGGAAGCGGTTTTGCGGGATTTCCCGCGACGCGCCCGCCGGGAGGCACGTCTTTCGTAACGACCGACGACGCACCGGTGAGGGCTCCCTCGCCGATCGTTACGGGCGCGACGAGCGAACTATTCGAGCCGATGAACGCGTCCTTGCCGATGGTCGTGCGGTTTTTCACCCGCCCGTCATAGTTGCACGTAATCGTCCCGGCGCCGATGTTGGCGCGCTCGCCGACACAGGCGTCGCCGAGATACGAAAGGTGCGCGACTTTGACATCGCGTTCCAATTGCGAACTCTTTACTTCTACGAAGTTTCCGATGCGGACCCCGGCGCCTAGCGCCGCATCGCCGCGAACGTGCGCGAACGGGCCGACGATGGCGCCGTCGCCGATCTTCGCGTCGGATACGACGCTCTCGCGCACCGTCACGCCGTCGCCGAGCCTTGCGTTCGAAAGCCGCGCGTTCGGACCGATCGTGCAGCGCTCGCCGATCTCGGAGAGGCGCCCGATGGTCGTGTTAGGGTAGATCACCGTATCGCGGCCGATCGAGAGTTCCGGCTCGAGATAGGTCGTACTCGGGTCGACTATCGTGACGCCGTCGCGCATGTGCCGCGCGCAGATGCGCTCGTTCATCTCGCCCCGGGCGCGGGCGAGTTCCACGCGATCGTTGATGCCGAGCACATGCCGGTAATCCCCCGCCTCGACGGGGACCACGCGGCGCCCGCTGCGGACGACGTGCCCGATCGTATCGGTCAGATAGTATTCGCCCTGAGCGTTGTCGGAACGCAAACTCGATACCGCTTCGCGCAGCGCGCCCTCGTCGAAGGCGTAGATGCCGGCGTTGAGCTCGTCTACCGCGAGCTCTTCGGGCGTCGCATCGCAAACTTCTACGATGCGCTCCACGCCGCCGGCGCCGCGGATGACGCGCCCGAAGTTAGAGGCAAACGGCATTCGTGCGGTCACGATTGCGAGCGCGGAGCCGCCTTCTTCTTGCAGCGAGGCGATCGCCGAACGAAAAATCTCGTCGCGCACGAGCGGCATATCGCCGTAAGCCACGACCACGCGGCCGCCGGGCCGCTCGTCGAGCGCTTGCAGGGCGACGGCGACGGCGTGCCCGGTTCCCAGCGGCTCCGGCTGCACCACGCTTCGCACCCCGAACTCGCCGAGCATGCCGTCGAGATCTGGACTGGCGACGACGAGGATCTCGCCGATGCCGGCCGCACGCAGGGAGCGAACGACGTACCAGAGCAGCGGCCGGCCGCAGAGTTCGTGCAGGATCTTCGGCCGCGCGCTCTTCATGCGCGTTCCCTTGCCCGCCGCCAGTACGATCGCTCGGACGTTCATTGCGCTACCTCCGGTGGCAGTGCGGAGGCCGCCTGCAAAGCCTTCCAGGCCTTCTCTTCGGCGGCATTCGGTCGGCCGAGCAGATCGAGGGCAAAGCGCAAACGCTCGCGCACGATATCGCGCCCGAGCAGTTCGATCGCGTCGTAGAGCGGGACCGATGTCGGGCTTCCGGTCATGGCCACGTAGAACGGTCGCGTGACGTCGCGCAACTTCTGCCCCAGCGACTCGGCGACGCTCTTGAGCACGCGCTCGATCTCGGCGACTCGCCAGTCGCGCACGGCGTCGAAGCGCCACATCGCAAGCGCGAAGGACCGGCGCACCTGCTCGCCGTCGAGCTTGCCGTCGCGCAGCTGTTCGGCCGTCACCGGCAGGCGCCCGGCGAAGAGGAAGGCCAGCAGCGGCCCGAGATCGCTCAGGCGCTCGACGCGCGGCCGCGCGAGCGATGCGATGCGCTCGGCGCGCGACGGCTCGAAGCCCCA
>JAKAPQ010000020.1 GCA_021806945.1 bacterium
GCACCGGGCGCCGGCCCGAGCCCAAGCCCAAACAATATGCCGCGTCGGCGATGACGGCGATCTGCCTGGAACAGGAGCCCCGGCCGCTCCTGGTCGGCGAGCGTATCAACGCGCAGGGTTCGCGCCGCATGAAGCGGTTGCTGCTCTCGGACGACTACGACGAGATCGTGCTCGTCGCGCGCGAGCAGGTGGATGGAGGCGCTCACGTGCTCGACATCTGCTGCGCGCTCACGGAGCGCACCGACGAAGACGAGCAGATGCGGGCGGTGGTGCGCCGGCTCGCTCAATCGGTCGAGGCCCCGCTGATGATCGATTCGACCGAGGCAACGGTGATCCGGGCGGCGCTCGAAGCCGACCCCGGCCGCGCGATCGTCAACTCCATCAATCTCGAGAACGGGCGCGCGCGTATCGACGCGGTCATGCCGCTGGTCAAGGAACATGGAGCCGCCGTCGTCGCGCTCACGATCGACGAACGCGGCATGGCAAAGACGGCGCAGGAGAAACTCGCCGTCGCTACGCGCATCTACGATATCGCCACCGCGGAGTTCGGTCTCCCGCCGGGCGCGTTGATCTTCGACGCGCTCACGTTTACGCTGGCGACCGGCGAGGAAGAGTTTCTCGAGTCGGCGATCGCCACGATAGATGGCATCAAACTCATCAAGCGCGAGCTGCCGGGCGCCCTAACGTCGCTGGGTGTGAGCAACGTGTCGTTCGGCCTGAAGCCGGCGGCGCGCGCCGCGCTCAACTCGGCGTTTCTGCATCACTGCGTCGAGGCGGGGCTCGACATGGCGCTCGTGCATCCTCAGGAGATTACGCCTTACGCCGAGCTCGACACGGTACAGCGCGAGCTCTGCGACGATCTCATCTTCAACCGCCGGCCCGACGCGCTGCAACGCGTCATCGAACACTTCGAAGCGCGGGGTACGGTTCGGCAGACGCAAGGCGAGAAGGACGACGATGCCGGGGAGCCGCCGGAGGTGCGCATCCACAACGCGATTCTGCGGCGGCGCAAGGATGGCATCGAGGCGAAGATCGACGAGGCTCTGCAGGCGCGCGATCCGGTCGACGTGCTCAACAACGTACTGCTGCCGGCTATGAAGGAAGTCGGCGACAAGTTCGGATCCGGCGAACTGATTCTCCCGTTCGTGCTGCAGTCGGCAGAGGTGATGAAGAAGGCCGTCGCACACCTCGAGCGATTTCTCGACAAGAAGGAGGGCGCGAGCAAAGGAAAAGTGGTGCTGGCGACGGTCTTCGGCGACGTGCACGACATCGGCAAAAATCTCGTCAACACGATCCTCTCGAACAACGGCTACACGGTCTACGATCTCGGCAAGCAGGTTCCGATGCATTCCATCCTCGAGAAGGCCGTCGAAGTCGAGGCCGACGCGATCGGTCTTTCGGCGCTGCTGGTTTCGACGAGCAAGCAGATGCCGATATGCGTGCAAGAGCAGGACGCGCGCGGCTTGGCGTTCCCGGTTCTCGTGGGTGGTGCCGCGATCAATCGCGATTTCGGGCGGCGCATCGCACTGCTCGACGACGGCGCGCGCTTCTTCGAGCCCGGCTTATTCTACGCCAAGGACGCCTTCGAAGGCCTCGCAATCATGGAGACGCTGACCGCCGGCGAGCCGCGGCGTGCCGCGCTGGTCGAACGCGCTCGCAGCGAGGCGTTCGCGCAGCGCGACGCGCGCGCGGCTGCGGTGCCGAAGACGGGCGCGCCGGCGATCGCCTCTGCGGTGCGATCCGAAGCCGCCGCTATTCCCGCGCCGCCGTTTTGGGGCACGCGCACCGTGCGCGGAATCGATTTCGCGGAACTATGGCCGTGCTTCGATCTGCGTAGCCTCTATCGGCTTTCGTGGGGCGCGGCGAATACGAAAGGGGTGGCCTTCGAACGCCTGATCGAGGACGATTTCAAGCCGCGTTTGGAGCGCTATCAAGCGCAGGCGGCCGCCGGAGGGCTCCTCGAGCCGCGTGTCGTCTACGGTTACTTCCCCGCGGCCGGCGTCGGCGACGACGTCATCCTCTACGACCCGGCCGACGCTTCGAACGAATTAGCGCGCTTTTCGTTCGCCCGGCAGCTCGGTGGCGAGCATCTCTGCCTCGCGGATTACGTTCGTGCGCCCGACGGCGGGCGCGGCGTCGACGTCGTCGCGCTGCAGGTCGTTACGGTCGGTACGCTCGCTGCCGAGCGCACCGAGGCGCTGCACGCGGCCGGGGAATACACCGAGTCGTATTTCTTGCACGGATTCTCGGTGCAGAGCGCGGAGGCGCTCGCCGAGTGGTCGCACCGGCGCATTCGGCGCGAGCTCTCCCTGCCCGCCGCGCGCGGCAAACGCTACTCGTGGGGATACGGTGCATGCCCGGATCTCTCGCAGCACGAGACCGCGTTTCGCGTATTGGACGCGACTGCGGCGATCGGGGTCTCGCTGACAACCGCTTTCCAGATCGTGCCGGAGCAGTCCACGGCTGCCATCGTACTCCATCACCCGCGCGCCGCGTATTTCAATGCCGCTGCGGTGCGCGAGCTCGATTCGTTCGAGGCGAGCGGAGGGATGCGTCCCAACCCGGCGTAACCCACCGTGATACCGACGGCGCCCTCCGGCGTCGTCTTCAGATGCTCTGGGGAGACTCGCCATGCGTTCGATGAAATCGGTGACTCGATTAGTAGCGGTCGCGGCCGCAGCCGGGCTGTTAGTGGCGTGCTCGGGCGGTTCCTCCGGCTCGTCGCGAGCGGCGGCGAGTAGGATCGTAAAGATCGGCATCGATCTGCCGCTCTCGGGCGCCGACGCATCGGTCGGCATCAGTACCGAACAAGGGGCGCTGCTGGCGATCGAGCAAGCGCAGAAGAAGGGTCTGCCGGGCGGCTTTACGCTGCAGGCGGATCCGCTGGACGACTCGCTGCAGGGCGTGCACAGCCCGCAGCAAGGCGCGAGCAACGTGCGCTCGTTCGTAAGCGACGCAGCCGTGCTCGCGGTCGTCGGTCCGTACAACTCCAACGTGGCGGCGGCCGAGATCCCGATCACCAACGCGGCCGGTTTGGCGCAGATCGGGCCATCGGTCGTAAGCGATGGGTTGACGCTCGGCAAGGCGGCGGCGAATCTGCGCCGGGCCAATCCCGCGCGCAACGCATTCTTCCGCGTCTGCACAACCGATTCGCTCCAAGGTGCGGCGCTCGCGCGCTACGCACGCAAGCTCGGCTACGGGCGCATCTACGTCATCGACGACAACGAGACGTATGGCTTGGACCTGGCCAACCGCTTCGACCACGACTTTCGCCGGCTCGGCGGCACCGTGCTCGGCCACGACCACTTGGCGCAAGACACGCAAGACTTCAAATCGCTGCTCATCAAGATTGCCGCAACCAAACCGGATGCGATCTTTTTCGGCGGCGTTACGAGCACGGGCGGCGGCCTGATTCGCAAGCAGATGTTCGACGTCGGGTTGGGGAAGGTGCCGTTCATCGGTGGCGACGGGATCGCGGATCTCGCGACGGTCGCCGGGAAGCTAGCTGATGGGGCGTATTTCACGCTGGCAGCGCCAAACGCGGAGAGACTGCCGGCGGCGCGAGCGTTTCTGAAAGCGTACACGGCGCGCTATCGCGAGCCGATCGGCCCGTATAGCGCCAATGCGTACGCTGCGGCGCAGGTGGCGATCGCAGCTATCGAACGCGCGATCGCGGCCGGCGGCGGCGCCGTGCCGACGCGCGCGCAGGTGCTCGCGCAGGTTGCCGCGACCGATAATCTGCAGACGCCGATAGGTCCCGTGAGCTTCGATGCAGCGGGCGATATCCAAAACCCGGTCATCAGCCTCTACGGATTCAAGAACGGAACGCCGTACTTCATTAGTCAGAGCAACCTCACGACAAAGTAGGCTCGCCACCTCATGCACGAGTTTCTCGCGCAATTGATCAACGGCATTTCGCTCGGCAGCATCTACGCGCTGATCGCGCTCGGCTACACCATGGTCTACGGCATCATCGGGCTAATCAATTTCGCGCACGGCGACGTCTATACGCTGGGGTCGTTCTTTTCGCTCGCGATTCTCGCCCTGCTCGGGGCGACCGGCGAACTCCACGGGCCGGCGCTTCTAATCGACGCCGGGCTCGCCCTGTTCGGAGCGGCGCTCCTCTGCGGCATCGTCGGCGTCCTGATCGAGCGGTTGGCGTACCGGCGGCTGCGCAACGCACCGCGCCTGGCACCGCTCATCACGGCGATCGGCGTCTCGTTCATTCTCGAGAACGCGATGCAGGTGTGGAAAGGTCCGTCGCCCGTGCCGTTTCCGGCGATTCTTCCCAATCCGGCGGTTACCGTCGCGGGCGTCGCGATCTCCCTGCAGCAGTTCGTCGTCGTCGGCTTGGCCATCGCGACGATGCTGGCGCTGCAGCTCTTCGTTCATGGTACGCGGATGGGCCGGGCGATGCGCGCGACGGCGCAAGACCGCGACGCGGCCCGGCTGATGGGCATCGACATCAACAAGACGATCGCGCTTACGTTTCTCATCGGCAGCGCGCTGGCCGGCGTGGCCGGCTTCGTCTCCGGCGTCTACTATCAGTCGACTTGGTTTTTCAACGGCTTCGGAGCGGGACTCAAGGCGTTTACCGCTGCGGTGCTGGGCGGCATCGGCAATCTCGCCGGCGCGATGCTGGGCGGATTCTTGATCGGGATCGTCGAGTCGTTCGCGACCTGGCTGCTTGGCGGCCAGTGGAGCAACGTCGCGGTCTTCGCGATCCTGATCCTCGCACTCGTCTTTCGCCCATCCGGCCTGCTCGGCGAAACGCTCCCCGAGAAGGTATGATCTACATCTATTTTCTGGCGGCGATCGCCGTCGTCGTCGTGGCAGAGCGCGTGCCGTCCGTCGGCGCCAAGCGAGCGCTCTATGCGGCGCTCGGCGCCGCACTCTTGCTCGCGCCGCTCGTCGATCACAACGACGCGGATTACAACGTTTTGGCCGATGCCGGCGTCTTCGTGCTGCTCGCGCTCGGGTTGAACATCGTCGTCGGGTTCGCGGGGTTGCTCGATTTGGGTTACGCGGCGTTCTTTGCGATCGGTGCCTACACGTACGGCATGCTCGCGAGCCCGCAGTTTGGCATCCACCTGCAGTTTTGGGTACTGCTCTTCGTGGCGGCCGCGCTCGCCGCGCTCTTCGGCATCATACTCGGTGCGCCGACGCTTCGCTTGCACGGAGACTATCTTGCAATCGTCACGCTGGGTTTCGGCGAGATCGTTCCACAGATCTTTCAGAATCTCACGGCCTATACGGGCGGACCCAACGGCATCAGCGCGCTCGATTTCCCAAGTTTCTTCGGACATTCGTTCGGGCAGCGCGCGCTTCCGTACTATTACGTGACGCTCGCGCTGATCGCGCTTGGGCTCGCCCTCGCGCGCAATTTGCGCGAAAGCCGGCTGGGACGTGCGTGGATGGCGATTCGAGAGGACGAGCTGGCCGCTCGCCACATGGGCATCAACACCACCCTCGTGAAGCTCTCGGCGTTCGCTCTAGGGGCGTCGTTCAGCGGTCTGGGCGGCGTGGTCTTCGCGGCGAAGTTGAGCTTGGTTTCACCGGATTTGTTTCAGTTCCAGGTGAGCGTGCTGATCGTCTCGATGCTGGTGCTCGGCGGAATGGGGAACATCCCGGGCGTCGTCGTCGGCAGTCTGGTGCTGACGCTCGTCAACAGCGTGGTGCTGCCGCAGGCGAACGCGCTCGCAGGCGCCGTCGGACTGCACGTAGATTTCAGCAGCTATCATTTCTTCATCTACGGGGCGATCTTGGTCGGGATCATGCTCTTCAAGCCCGAAGGTCTATTGCCCAGCGTCCAGCGCCGCGAAGAGCTACGCCACGCGACTGCCCCCCAAGACGTACGGGCGTAAACCATGCCGCTGCTCGAACTCGACTCCGTGACCAAGACCTTCGGGACGCTCGTTGCGGTGAACGGCGTCTCTCTGCGGATCGACTCCGGCGCGATCGCCGCGATGATCGGGCCAAACGGCGCCGGGAAATCGACGATCTTCAACGCGATCACCGGCATCTACGCGCCGACCGCGGGCAGGATCGTCTTCGACGGAAAACGGATCGACCACGAGCCGACCTACCGCATCGCCGCGTCCGGGATCGCGCGCACCTTCCAAAACATCCGGCTCTTCTCTTTCATGTCGGCGCTCGACAACGTGATGGTCGGCGAGCACGCGCGTTTGCGTGCGCGGCTCTGGGACTCGCTCCTGCACACGCCCGCGCAGCGGGCGGAGGAACGCGAGACGCGCGAACGGGCGCGCGAGCTCCTCGCGTTCGTCGGTCTCGAACGCCTGAGCGAGCGCTACGCGCGTAATCTCCCCTACGGTTCGCAACGGCACCTCGAAATCGCACGCGCGCTCGCGAGCTTGCCGAAATTGCTGCTGCTCGACGAACCGGCTGCCGGCATGAACCCGCGGGAGAGGCAGGATCTCATCGCGCTGATTCGAGGGATTCGCGACCGCGGCGTGACGGTGCTCTTGATCGAGCACGACATGGGGCTCGTCATGGAACTCGCCGAGCGCATAACGGTACTCGACCACGGCGAACGCATCGCCGAGGGGGCTCCTGCCGAGGTTCGCCGCGATCCGCGCGTCATCGAAGCGTATCTGGGCGCACCGGCGCCGTGAGCTTGCTTTCGATCTCCGGTCTCGACGTTCATTACGGCGGCATCCAGGCATTGCGCGGCGTGAGCCTGCGCGTCGAAGAAGGCGAGATCGTCGCGCTTCTCGGCGGCAACGGCGCGGGGAAGACGACGACGCTGCGGGCCATCAGCGGCCTCGTGCGCGCGAGCCGCGGCGAGATCGCGCTCGACGGGGCGAGCTTACGCAAGCGTTCGCCCGACGCGATCGTGCGTCTGGGCATCGGTCACGCGCCCGAAGGGCGCCGCGTCTTCGGGGGGATGACCGTGCGCGAGAATCTCGATCTCGGTGCGTACGCCGTGCGCTCCCGCGCGGCGTTCGCGCAACGTCTGGAGTACGTCCTCGCGACGTTTCCACGGCTGCACGAGCGGCTCGAACAGACGGCAGGGACTCTCTCGGGCGGCGAACAGCAGATGCTCGCTATCGGCCGCGCGCTCATGAGCGGTCCGCGCCTGCTGATGCTCGACGAGCCGTCGCTCGGGCTAGCGCCCGTGCTCGTGCAGACGATCTTCCGGGTAATTGCAGAGATCAACGCGCGTGGAACGACGGTGCTGCTCGTCGAGCAGAACGCGCGACAGGCCCTGCGGATCGCCGCTCGCGGTTACGTGCTGGAGACCGGCCGCGTCGCATTCGAAGGCACGGGTGCGAATCTGCTCGCGGACCCGGCCGTCGCCGACGCGTATCTCGGAAGCGCGTGAGCCCGCGAGTCCGGAAGGCGGGTGACGGCGAGCTATTGGGGTCCTTGCCGTTTGAATATCCGAGCGAGTTTCGTAAAGAGTATCGCGCGCAAATCCTCAGCGATTTGGAAGAGGGCGGCGACGGCGCGAGCGAGGTGCTGCGCGCGGGCTGGGACGTTTTCGCGGGCGGCATCGCGATGCGGGCAGAGTCACTCTGGCGCGATCTGCGCTACGCGACGCGAAGCCTTTCGCGAGCGCCGCAACGGTAAACGCGTTGCGAAGATCATAAGCCTTCGCAATTGGCAGGAATTGGAGATTGATGGCGACTGCCGGTTCACAATCTCTAGTAGCCGCTACGCGCTGACCTTTTGCTGGTCTCCGCCGCGCCCGGCACGCATGCAAATGTACACCTTCGGTGCGCCGACTGCATCGCGTCCGGTCGGGGGTGAGGGGGCGGGAGCGCTGAAGCCGAACCCGCTCCGTAGGAGGGGCGATGCTAAGACGTGGTACGTGTACGGCAACGGTCATTGTGATAGCGGGCCTAGCAGTAGCCCTGACAATCGCAGCTGGCTTCTTCACGATGGGTTTGCCGGACTTTTCGGGGCAATTAGGCGAGGCGCAATTCGTGCCCGCACTTCGGATTAGTGCGTCCGAACCTGACCTTATTGCGCGGCTAAACCTGTGGCATGCGGATTGGCATTACGGTCCCTCATTCGAGGAGGGCGAATCGGCCGGCTCATTTGATCAGCCTCTACACAAGTGCACGGCGGAGACGTGTAAGAGTGTTGTGCAAGTGCTATTCGCGACCTGGTTTGGAGCATGCTTCGAAAGCGCAGATGTAGTCTCAATGCGGTTCGACATCCATCAACGCCTCGCGTCATGGAGGAGGTACAACGCGATGGATGGTTGCTGATACTACACAAAGCGGCTCAATCGTCGATAGATTGGCGGAGCGCTGAATCAATCTCACTCATCAAAGCTACGTTTCCACGAGCGTTTCCAGTTCCTATCTTCAGGCGCTTTGAACGCGCCATCACTTCCCGAAGCGTGCTGGCGTTAACCTACGTGGCTGTGCGAAAGCGTACATAATCGAACGTGCCTCCATCGAAAGCGCTCGCGGAAGGTCTTCTAGACCGAGCCCACGCGCGGCTGGCATTGACGAAGAGCAAACGGCCCTCTTGCGAGAAGGCCTAGCGGCTGCGCCGGAACTGGTGGAGGCGCGTTTATAAGCGATCAGCTAGCCTGTGCCGCGGACGGCGTGAGGCACCGGCCATGCACCATCGTACCGCCGACCATCGTTCCGACGACTCGGTAGTCTTTGTCCCAGAACGATAGATCCGCGCGCAAGCCTTTACGGATGCGGCCCATCTCGCTGTCGTAGCCCAGCAGTTTGGCCGGCGCGTAACTGGCTGCGGCGACGGCGCGCGCGAACGGGAGTTCGGTGTAGGACATATAGTTGCGCACGGCCCGGTCGATGGTAAGCGCGCTGCCGGCGATGGTGCCGTCTTCGGCACGCATCACGCCGCCTTCGATGCGGTACCCGGGACCCGCGGCCGGCATGCTGTCGGTCGCCAATACAATGCGGTTGCCCAGCGTGCGATAGAGGATGTCGACCATGACCGGCGCTACGTGCTTGCCGTCGCAGATGAGTTGCACGGTGGTGCGTTTGTCCTGGATGAACGCAGCGAGGATCGACGGATCGCGGTGATCCAGCGGCGGCATTGCGTTGAACGCATGGGTCAGGGATCGGAAGCCGAGACCGATGGCGAGCATACCCTCGCGATAGCGCGCGCCCGTGTGGCCCGCCGAACAGACGACGCCCTGTTCTAGCAGGTGGCGCGCGGCATCGCCGGCGCCGTCGATCTCCGGCGCCATCGTGACGATGAGGCAACCACCGCGGCATGCGTCGACGAGCGCACGCGCGCGCTCGGGTGTCGCCGGGATGATCCACTCTTGGCGATGAACGCGGCGAAACTTCGCGTTGAGGAACGGCCCTTCAAAGTGAATGCCGAGGCATCGAGCGCCGAGCGGAGCGGACTCTTCCAAACCGTGCGCGGCCTCTACGATCTCACCGGCGGCGTGCAGCATCGATTCCCACGGCGCGGTCATAACGCCGGCGACGAAGGCCGTCGCGCCTTGGCGGGCGTATTCGGCCGCGGCGCCGGGCACGGCGTTGCCCTGGTCGCGGTTGAAGAGGAACTGGCCCGCCCCGTTGGTGTGGATGTCGATCAGTCCCGGCGCGATCGTCGTACCCGGCGCGAGCATGAAGTCGGCCGGCCCATCCGGCGCGAGCACCTCGCTGATGCGGCCATTCGAGACGACGAGGCGCCCGTGGACGGAGGACCCGTCGCCTATCGCAAGCGCGGCGGGGCCCAAAATGAAACGGTCAGACGTAGGGGTGGCCTCCTTCAGAGAACCCAAGTTGCTTCGCCGCACGGATGCGGTCTCCTCATCGACAGGAGATCGCCGATGGATCAGCTGCGGATCAGGTTCAGCGCCTCGTCGCGATGGCGCTCCATGAGCGCTTTGGTATCGCCTTCGACGTTCAAACGGAGGAGCGGCTCGGTATTCGAAGGGCGAAGATTCATCCACCAATCGGGGTACGAGATGGTCACGCCGTCGAGGCGATCGATCTGCGCATCCTCGTAGTAGTCTTCGATCTCCTTCATCTTCGCGCGAGCGTCCAGCACTTGCGTGTTGATCTCGCCGGACCGAAAGCGCGTGTCGATCGGCGCGATCGTCAGGCTCACCGGTTGTCC
Organism: bacterium; assembly: GCA_021806945.1. Classification (GTDB taxonomy): domain Bacteria; phylum Vulcanimicrobiota; class Vulcanimicrobiia; order Vulcanimicrobiales; family Vulcanimicrobiaceae; genus JAJYFL01. The sequence continues at coordinate 10,081 of JAKAPQ010000020.1, forward strand.
GGACTTCGAGAATACCTCAAGGCACGCCATGAGCGCGATCATGCCCGAATCCGCGTACCAGTTGTTCTTGAAGTAAAAGTGGCCGCTATGCTCGCCGCCGAAGACGATATCGAGCTCGCGCATCGTTTTCTTGATGAGCGAGTGCCCGACTTGCGAGCGAATCGGCGTACCTCCGTGCTTTTCGACGATCTCCGGAACGCTGCGGCTGCAGATCAGGTTGTAGAGGATGCGGCTTCCCGGATAATGCTCGAGCGCGTTGATCGCGACGAGTGCCGTCACGGTGCTGCCGTCGACGAGGGCGCCTTTCTCGTCGACGATGAACATACGGTCGGCATCCCCGTCGAACGCAACGCCGAGATCGCACCGGTGCTCGATCACGGCCGCTTGCAAATCGACCATGTTCTCCGGCTCGATCGGGCTAGCGGGGTGATTTGGAAAGTTACCGTCCAGCTGGAAGTAGAGCGGGACGATCTCGCACGGGAGATGTTTGAAGACGTATGGCACGGTTTCGCCGGCCATCCCGTTACCCGCGTCGATGGCGATTTTGAACGGTTTGATCTGCGCGGGATCGATGAAGGAGAGACAGTGCTTCGCAAAATCGTCGAGGATATTTTTGGCGATCGTCCTGCCGGGCCGCTCGGCCTTGGGTGGAAGCGTACCGGAGGCGACCGCATCGCGGATCTTCGAGAGGCCCGTCTCGAGCGAGATCGCCTGCGCTTGGTCGCGCACGAATTTCAGGCCGTTGTATTTGGCGGGGTTGTGCGATGCGGTTATCATGACGCCGCCGTCGAGCGCGTAGCTGCCTACCGCGAAATACAGGGCGTCGGTGGAGACCAGCCCGACGTCCAGCACGTCCGCACCGGCCTGCGTCGCGCCTGCTGCAAAGGCCTCGAAGAGCGCCGTTCCGGAAGGGCGCATGTCGCGGCCCACCGCGACGGTTTTCGCAGAGAGCAACGGCACGAAGCACCGGCCGATCCGGTACGCCACGGATTCGTCGAGTTCTGACGGATAAATCCCGCGGACGTCGTAACTCTTGAAGATAGCCGTATTCAACTGCGTCTGCATTAAGCACGCTTCGGAGGTCTGGTTGCTTCCCCCTATAATATGCGCCGCGTCTGAGCCCTGGCGAGGCCGGATCCCAAGGGGGGGCGCGTGAAGCGTTTGCGCTCGCGAGTACTCCAAGAGGTGCAGCGCGGGAGGGGCACCCTCACCGCTACGGCGATTCTGTTCTTCGCGCTCGCGATAGCGGTTACCGGAGCGCTCGCCACGCGCCAGCAGATCAAAGATTCGTTCGAGCGCGAGACGCAAATCCAGCAAGGGCAACTGACCCTCGAAGAGACGCTCAAACTGCAGCTCGACGAGGAGAATTACATTGGTAAATTCGTCATCACGCACGACCCGGGGTACCTGGATGCGTATCGGGCCTCCAAGCTCGAATTCGACCGCAAAGTTCGCTTGCTCCAGAGCGAACTCGACCGCGAGCACCTTCAAGAGGCGCAGGGCGCGCTGGCAGACTACGAGCTTGCGCACCGGGATTGGCATCAGGAAGTAGCGCAGCCGCTCCTGCGGCATCCGGAGCTCCACCCGCGCGAGATCGACAAACGCGGCAAGATTCTGCTCGACGAAGAGACCAAGGATGCGCTCGCCATCGAGGCGTTGCTCGACCGCCGCAGCCGCGCCGTAGGCCGCCAAACCCAAGAGCAGATCAACCAATCGCTGTACGTGCGCCTGTTTTGGCTGGTCGCGTTTGGTCTGCTCGCCATACTGTTTAACGCCTACCGCTCGCGCCTCAACCGCGAACTGGACGAAGAGCGCATGACGACGCAAACGTTGCAGCGTGCATTCCGCAGCGAGCACGTTCCCCTGCCACACTGCAAGGTGGGCAGCGCCTACGGCGCAGCGAGCAGCCACTTGGCCGTAGGGGGAGACGTCTTCGACGTCTACCAACTCTCCGATCGCTCGGCGTTGCTGCTCATCGCCGACGTCAGTGGAAAAGGCGTCGATGCCGCCGTCCTCACCGCCTTCATCAAGTTCACGATTCGCGGCATCGCGCTACGCCGCCGCGATCCGGGCTTCATCCTGCAGGAGTTCAATACGGCGTTCCCGCGCACGGTAAACGATCCGTATATGTTCGTTTCGATGTTCGTCGGGATGCTCGATACCCAGACGTTACGTTTGGAGTACGCCAGTGCGGGGCACGATGTGGCGTACGTCCGCCGCGCGCACGGCGGCGTGCGACAGCTTGCGGTTACGGGCCCGGTGCTAGGAGTGATGGAGGAGAAGTTCGAGACCAAGACGCTGAACCTTGGAGACGGTGACATGATCGTGCTGGCAACCGATGGGCTGACCGAGGCGCGCGACGCGCGCGGCGCTTTACTCGAAGCCGATGGCGCGATGCGCTTGATCGAGCGCGGCAGCTGGGACCCGCAGCTGCTTGCCGACGGTTTGGTGGCACAGGTACGCGTTCGCAGCGGCAACGTCTTGCGCGACGATCTCGCCGTCCTCGCCATCCGCGTCATCGAGCCTCCTGCCGGCGGCGGCGATGCGTAACCTGCTGCTGCCGGCGCTGGCGCTCGGGTTGCTGGCCGCACTCGGCACGCCCGCCGCGGCCGCGAACTGCAATCTGAGCAGGAATCAGCACGTCCGTCTCTTTGGGCCGGCGGAAGATCCCGACGTGCTCGTCTGGGATTCGAAGATGCGCTTGCTCGAGTACTCGGCCGATTCGGTTACCGCGATACCCTCGCTCATGCCGCATGCGATGCTGGCCCACCCTGGGACGTATGCCGTCGTGGAGCGCTGCGAGCCGGGGATCGTCCATCCAAGATACCACTTCGCCACGGACGACGCGATTGCCATTCGCATCACGAGCGGGCGCTATCGCGGGCGCTACGGTTGGGTGAAGTCCTCCGACATCTTCACGAGGAGCAGCGACTCCGACGATTGGTGACGCGCGGAAAGACGCGCAGGATGCCCGACGGTGCGGCGACCGCCTCCATCGGTATTCCATATGCATCCTCGAGCAGCGGGGAGCGCAGCAGTAATTCGGGCGGGTCGAAGGCGAGCATCCGGCCGCACCCTAAGAGCATGATGCGGTCCGCATATGCGGCGGCTTCGTTGAGATCGTGAAGCGCGCAGACGACCGTCTTTCCCGCGGCAACGCGATGGCGCAGTAGTTCGAGGATCTCGTGTCCGACCCGGATATCGAGGTGGCTCGTAGGCTCGTCGAGCAAGAGCAGCGGCGCCTCCTGGGCGAGCCCTAACGCGAGCCAGATGCGCTGGCGCTCGCCGGTCGAGAGCGTTGGGAAGGCCCGGTCCGCGAAGGGTTCCATCCCTACGGCCCGCAGCGCCGCATCGACAGCCTCGCGGTCGCGCGGCTCTTCGTGCCATTGCCACCAGCGATGGAAGCTGTAGCGGCCCATTGCGACCACATCGCGTACGCACATGTTCTCGGCGAACGCGTCGTCGCTCGCCATGTATGCAATCGTTCGCGCGCGCTCGTTCGCGCGCAGCGATTCGATCGGGCGCCCGCCGACCCGCAGCGTGCCGCCTTCGAAGTGCCCCGTACCGGCGATCGCGCGCAGCAGCGTCGTCTTGCCGGCGCCGTTGGGCCCGAGTACCGCCACGAACTCGCGCTCCCGCACGTCGAAGTTCACGCCTTCCAACAACGTGCGCGTGCCGGCTCTCACGCGCAGCTCGCGCGCCTGGATCACGCGAACTGCCTTCCGCCACGCAGGTAGAGATAGAGAAATGCCGGTACGCCGATGAACGCCAGCAGCACGCCGACCGGGAGCTCGGCGGGTGCGAAGAGCGTGCGGGCGGCGGCGTCGGCGAGGACGGTCAGCGCCGCACCGAGCAGCACCGAGGCGGCGATGAGCCGCCGCGCGTCCGACCCGACGACGCGGCGAGCGATGTGCGGCACGATCAGGCCGACGAAGCCGACCATGCCGGAGAGCGAGACGGCGCTGGCGGTCAGCAGCGACGCCGCCGCCAGTATCGTCCACTGAGCGCGGCCGACGTCGACGCCGATCGCGGCGGCGCGCGTGTCGCCCAAACGCAGCGCGTTGAGCGCGGGGACGGCGAGCAGCGCGAGCAGCAGGCCGCCGAGCGCGTACGGCAGCGCGAAAGCGAGCTCGTGCCATCCGCGGCCGGCCATCGATCCGGCGAGCCACGAGAGGATCGCGGAGGCGTAACCGCTCGCCTGCGCGCGCGTCAGCACGATCGCAATGACCGCGGAGAAGAGCGCCGAGAGCGATATGCCGGCTAGGATCAGGCGATTGACGTCGATGCCGGTGCCGCGGCGCGCGAGCGCGGCAACCACGAGCGCGGTCGCGATTCCGGCGGCGAAACCGATCGCGGGAAGCAGCGCAAGCGTGACGCCGAGCACGACGCAGATGGCGATCGCCGCGGCCGCGCCCGCGCTTACGCCGGTAAGGTAGGGATCGACGATTGGGTTGCGCAGCATGCCTTGAAGGAGCGCGCCCGAGATCGCCAGCGACGCACCGACGGTAGCCGCGACGCAGACGCGCGGCAGCCGGATGGCCCAGACGATGGTGCCTGCATCGCCAAGGGCATGCGGGTGCGCGAGCGCCGCGAGAACGGTTGCGAGCGGCAGCGGTACGCCGCCGACCAGCAGGCCGACGAGCATCGCGAGCAGCGCGACGAGCGCGAGACCTGCCAGCCGGGCGGCCACGCTACCGATCGCTCAGTTCGAGCGCGAACGAGCGTCCGGGCATCGGATAACCGCCGATCTCGCCGTACCGCTCGTTGCCGAGATCGTATCCCCGCAGCGTCAGCAGCATGCTCGGCGCCAGCCGGAATCGCGCGAACGCGTCGATCGAGCTGAAGGCTACCGGTTGATCGAAGATCGGCTGCGTCGGGTCGACGAATCCGCGCTGCCCCGACGTATGAATCGTTACGCCCGCACCGTGCAGCGCCGCCCGCGGCTTTCCAATGTAACCGATCTCGAGATTACTCGCAAAGACCGGGCCGCGCCCGGGGAGGCGCTGACCGGCGTAGATGTCGGTGCTCGGATTGGTGCCGAGATCTTGCGCGCGGTAGAGGTTGGTGACGTTCAACGCAGCGTACACGCGGTGCAGCGGCACGGTGCGCACGGCGAACGTCAAGCCGGCGATCGAGGCGTGGCCGACGTTGCGCGGGACGTAGTTCGCATCGAGGACGATGAGATTGGTTCCGCTCGTATCGAACCACGTGAGCGACGCCCCGCCCAGCAGCGTCGAGTCGAGCAGCGAGAGGTCGCCGACCCGCGTGCGCTCGTCCTGCAGCGTGGGGTTGCTAAAGCCCGGGTAGTAGAGATCGACGGCGGTCGGCGCGCGGAAAGCGGTTGCCGCGTTGGCCTTGAGCGTCAGGGCAGACGACAGGCGCACGATGCCTCCTATCGAAGGCGAGACGGCGCCGCCTTGGGCGCCGTCTCGTTCGCCGCGGACGCCGGCATAGAAGCTCGCGCCGCTCCCGAGCAGCCAGTTTTGCTGAAAATACGCCGCGCTCTGCGAGAACGCGTGGATCGCGAGGGGGTCGATGCCGTCGTCTACGCGCGCGACGTCGCGCGCGAGATCGATACCGTAGATCGTGCGCGAACGTCCGTTTGAAACCACGTTGCGCAGGCTCGCTTGCACGCGGCCGTCCGAGAGCAGCTGCGCGAACGGCGGCGCTCCCGCACCGAGATAGCTGTTGAAACAGCTCGGGTCGACGGGCGTGTCGCAGGTATAGGCGGTCTGCAGTGCCGTTGCGCTAAAATCCAGCGTCGACGCCGCGTGTGCCGTACGGCGGGCAAAGGCGAGCAGGACGTCCTTGTCGACGGTGTTTTCGCGGCTCGTCGGCGAGATGAAACCGTCCGGACCGGGCACGCCCAGGTGCTGAGCCGATATGCCGCCGGCGAACGTCGCGTCGACTCCGCCGAGCCGGCGATGAAGCGCGAAACGTGCGGCGGTCAGTTCGCTGTCGTCGTTCGGGCGCGTGGTGCCGTTGGGAAGCGCGAAGTCGTTGCGCGCGATCGTGCGCACGAAGGAGACGTACTTGGTCTCGATGTCGAGCGAATGCGTGTCGAACGAACCGGAAGATATGGCAGCGAAGGTGCGGCGCGCACCGGGCGTCGTGATGATGTTGACGATGCCGCCGATGGAGCCCGAGCCGTAGAGGGTCGAGCCGCCCCCCTCGACGACCTCGATGCGTTCGACGCCGCTGGTTGGGAGGATCTCCAAATCGACGTTGTCGATCTCGGCGCCGGCTACCGGCATGCCGTTGACGAGCACGAGCACTTGCGAGCTCGAACTACCACGTATGCCGAAATTCGCCGAAGCGCCGAATGCGCCGTAGCGAACAAGGTTCACGCCCGGCAGCGATGCGATGGCCTCCCCAACGGTCTGGTAGCCGTGGCGGATCATCTCTTGCTTGGTCACGACGTAGGTCGTTCGGGCCGCGCCCGCGAGCGTCTCGGTCGCGCGGTCGCTGGTGAAGACGTGGGCGATCTCTCGCAGCGGTGCCGGCGAGGGGGATGCAGACGGAGAGGGTGCCGGCTGCGCGGCAACCGTGCCGGCAGCCATCGAGAAGGCTAATAGAACGAAAAATGCGGCGCAGAGCGCACGCGTGAAGACGCGTAGGGTCACAAGCAAATCCTTCCTGAACGCGAGGCGGAATGCACGTCGTCTGCTAGGATGTCCTGACTCGCGGATCGTAGCCCGTGTGCCCGGGTCTTCCCGCCGCTCTTGCGGCAGTGACGTCGGGCGGCTCCCCGCTTACAGTGGCGCGACCGTGCCGGTTTCCCACCGGCTTCCCCGCGCAGACGCGAAGGGACTCTTTACGCAGGTGCAGGCCGGCGTTCCTGGTTCCCGGAACAGCCAGAAGCCTTGCGTAACCACTCCGCGCCTGCTCTACGGGTCCTCGCCGTCGCCGCCGCTGCGATGGCGTTGGCCGCCTGCACCGGCGCCCGCGCACCGCGCGTGCCTACAATCGCCCATCGTATCGTATCGCTCGTGCCCTCGTTGACGGCCGATCTCTGCGCGATCGGTGCCGGCCGCCAGATCGTCGGCGTCTCCGCCTACAGCGCGCGCATCCCGTGCGCGAAGAACGTGCCGCGCGTCGGGGATGCCGTCGGCATCGACGCGGAGCGCATCGTCGCGCTGAAACCCGATGTGGTGGTTGGAATCGCCGCCCAGGCGCGCCTCACGCAGTCGCTTCGCGAGGCCGGCGTTCCTACGCGTTTCTTCAAAGACGACACCTACCCAGATATCTTCCGCGACATCGAGGAGTTGGGGGCGCTCAGCGGGCACCGCGAGAGCGCCCGCCGGCTCGTCGCGCGCATGCGCGGCCGGACGCGCCGCATCCAAGCCTCCGAGCACTTTCGCCGACGGCCGCGCGTCTTTGTGGTGCTGCAGTCGGAGCCGATCTGGACGGCCGGCCCCGGCTCCTACGTATCGACGCTGATTCGGCTAGCCGGTGGAGAGAACGCGGTGACGGCGCTGCCCGCGCCCTGGGGGCAGTACAGCGATGAGGCCCTTCTCGAACTGCAGCCCGACGCGATCGTCACCGTGAAGGCGGCGGATCTTCCCGCCGTGCTCCATCACGAACCGTGGAGATCGCTGCGCGCAGTTCGTCGCCACCGGGTCTTCGTCGTGGAGCGGCCATCGATACTCGAGCAACCCGGACCCGAGTACAACATGGGGATCGCATGGCTGGTCGCGCACCTGCGGCCGCTGGCGCGCTAACCGTGCACGGCACCGGCCCTCTGCGGCCGCGCGCGCTCGTCGTCGCCGTCGATATCGAAGATCCGCACCGCCCTATCGAACCGGAGCTCCTCGAGTTCGAGGCGCTCGCCGAAGCCGCCGGTGCCGACGTGGTCGATCGGATCGTTCAACGGCGCGAGCGCGTCGATGCCGCGACGCTGGTCGGCAGCGGCAAGGCGCACGAGATCGCCGAACGCGCGAAGGAGGTCGACGCGGGGCTACTGCTCGTGCTGAACGATCTGCGCCCGCGCCAGCGCAAGAACCTCGAACGCATCGTGCCCCTCCCGATCGTGGACCGGACGATGCTGATCCTCGACGTATTCGCGCGGCACGCGCGCAGCCGCGAGGGCAAACTGCAGGTCGAGCTCGCGCAGTTGCGCTACCGCCAGTCGAACCTCATCGGCGTCAACGCCGAGCTTTCGCGCCTCGGCGGCGGTATCGGTACGCGCGGCCCCGGCGAGACGAGGCTCGAAGTCGATCGCCGCCGCATTCAAGAGCGCGTCTCCGTGCTGAGGCGGCAACTCGACGAGGTTCGCCGCCAGCGTGCCACGCGCCGCGCCGCACCGCGGCAGGAGCCCCTCGTCGCGCTCGTCGGTTATACCAACGTCGGCAAGTCGTCGCTGTTGAACCGGCTCGCCCGAACCGACGTCTTGGTGGCAGACCGCCCCTTTGCTACGCTCGACACCACCATGCGCCGTGTCTATCTCGCGCCCGGGGCTTACGTTCGCCTGACCGACACGGTCGGCTTCATCACCGACCTCCCGAAGGATCTCGTGGCGGCCTTCCGCGCGACGCTCGAAGAGCTGGACGAAGCCGATCTGCTGGTGCACGTGGTGGACGCGAGCAACCCCGATTGGCCTCGGCAGATGGAGGCGGTCGACGCGACCCTGCGCGAACTCGGCCTGGAAGCCAAGCCGCGGCTGGTCGCCTTCAACAAGGCGGACGCTCCCCACGGCGAGCCGGCGCTGCCGGCCGGCGCGATGCTTCTCAGCGCCAAGACGGGCGAGGGTCTCGACGCCCTGCGCGCTGCGCTCGCGGATCTAGGAGGCTGTCGGAGTTGAGCACGTTTCCGTCTTTGGGCCGCCTTTTTCCCGAATACTTCGTTGCTCATCAGTCACGAAGCTACGGCTTCGCTCCCATTCGGCACGGAAGCGGAGGTGCCGCGCAGCGCAGGATGCGCGCTGGCGCGGCTTCTTCGCGCCTCGTCTCCGAACAAAATTCGACACCAAATCCGAAAACAGCTCAACTCCGACAGCCTCCTAAGGTGAAAATGGCGCATCCGCGCTGCGCGCTCCGCACCCCCTGTCGGCCGCCGCCGGCCCCCCGGCCTTCGGCCCCTGTGCATTTCATCCGGTTCCGTGTGGGCCTTGGCTAATAATCTAACCTGCTTGTAACGTTTTCTACAGTAAATCTTCAGGCGGTTCGTATACGGTATATAAGCATGCGCTCTCACGAACTGCTGGTGCTCTGCGATACGGTCGGGAGGTCCGGCGGGACCGAACGGTATCTGGAACACCTCTTGCCGGCCCTGCAGGCGCTGGGGGCCCGCGTATCGATCGCCGCCCGCCGCGTGGAGCAGGCGGACGCTTTCGGGATCGATGCGGTAGAGCCGTTGGACTGGTCGGACGAGCATGGTTTGCCTTCGGCGCGCGCGGCGGAGGAGCTCCGCCGGTTGATGGAGCGCCGCCGCCCCGCCGTCGTGCTGACGTCAAACGTCTTCGATACCGGGATCTTGAATCTGGCGCGGACGCGGCCCAGGTGGATCGCGCGCGTTCACGATCACCGGCCCTTTTGCCCGAACGGCGATCGCGTCTTCCCGCAGTTCCCGGGACGCTGCGCGGCGCGCGCCGGACGAGCCTGCGTCGTCAACGCCCTGCTCCGCGGCTGCGTCTGCGGACCGCGTCCGGAAAGCCTAGCGCGCGTGCGGCGGAGGCTGCTGGTGGGCGAGGCGTTAGCCTGCGCCGACGCGGTCGTTGCGAGCGGCGCGTTCATGGGGCGCGAATGCGAGCGCCATGGCATCGCGCGGACGCGGGTCGAGATCCTTCCGCCGCCGCTGCCACCGGAGGCCTACGCGGCCGGAGTGGGTGCGATGCCTGCGGCGGCCGTGCTCTTCGCCGGGCGGGCAGTGCCGCAGAAGGGGCTGCTCTCGCTCGTCCGCGCGATCGCGCTGATCGCGCCCGAGCGGCGCCCGCTCCTGCGGATCGCGAGCGAGCGTAGTTCGCAGATGGACCTTGCCCTCGCGGAGGCCGACCGCCTGCGCGTCACCGCCGAGCACGTTGGTTTCTTGGGCCAGGCCGCGCTGCGCGCGCAGATCGACCGGTCGAATATGGTGGCGCTCCCCTCGTTGTGGGACGAGCCCTTCGGGCTGGTCGGCATCGAAGCACAGGCGCGCGGCCGTCCGGCCGTCGCTTACGCGGTGGGCGGGATTCCGGAGTGGATCGATGGGGCCGGCATCGGCGTGCGGCCGGGGGACGAAAGAGCTTTGGCGCGGGCAATCGAAGCGCTCGCTGCGGAGCGGGCGTGGCGCCGGTACGCGGAGGCGGCGTTCGGGCGTGCCCGAGGCTACGCTCTTTCAAGGATCGCCCGGGGCTTTTTCGAGATATGCTTCCCGGGCGTCGTACCCGGCGCGCTACTTGCAGAGAGGACGGCATGAGAATACTCGTTATCGGCGGAGACGGTTACTGCGGCTGGGCCACCGCACTTCACTTATCTGCACGCGGTCACGACGTGACGATCGTGGATAATCTGATTCGCCGGCGGTGGGACGCCGAACTGGGCATAACGTCGCTCACGCGGATAGCGCCGATCGAATCGCGCCTGCGCGAGTGGCACGAACGGACGAGCCGCACGATCGCCTATCTCCCGCGCGACGTGACGGTGTACGAAGACGTCTGCCGAACCCTACGCGAGGCGCGGCCGCACGCAATCGTCCATTTCGGGCAACAACGCAGCGCGCCGTATTCGATGATCGACCACGACCACGCGTTGCGCACGCATCTGAACAATACGGTCGGGAATCTGAACCTGCTCTGGGCTTTGCACGAAGTAGCCCCGGATGTCCACCTCGTGAAACTCGGTACGATGGGCGAGTACGGAACGCCCAACATCGATATCGAGGAAGGCTTCATTACGATCGCGCACAAGGGCCGTACGGATACGCTGCCGTTTCCCAAACAGCCGGGCTCGTTCTACCACCTGACCAAAGTGAGCGACAGCGATCAGATATACTTTGCCTGCCGCACCTGGCAGCTGCGTGCGACCGACTTGAACCAAGGTATCGTTTACGGAATCGAAACGCCCGAAACGTTCCTCTCCGCACCCCTGGTGAACCGTTTCGATTACGACGGAGTCTACGGTACGGTACTCAACCGTTTCTGCGTGCAAGCCGCCTTGCGCCACCCGCTGACCGTCTACGGGCGCGGCGGACAGACGCGCGCGTTCCTGGACATTCGCGATACCGTCGCCTGCATCGAGTTGGCGATTCTCAATCCGGCGCAGCCCGGGGAGTATCGAGTCTTCAACCAGTTTACCGAGGTCTTTGGCGTGCTCGAGCTGGCGCGGCGGGTCGAAGCGGTCGCGCGCGAGCTCGGCATCAAAGCGCCGGTGCTCTACTACGACAACCCGCGTGCCGAGAAGGACGAGCATTACTACCAAACCGTCAACACGCGCTTGATGGACCTCGGCTTGACGCCGCGGCATCTCGACGACGCGCTGATCGCCCAGCTGATCGAGGTCGGCATCCGGAACGTGGAGCGCATCGATCCCGCGCACGTCCTGCCGAAGGTCAAATGGCGCGGTGCGGAGCCTGCCGCAGCCGCGGAGCGAGTCGGCTAGGGCCGAGGCGAGGCGCTTGCGGGCGTAGCGGCCGGCGCGGGCGTCGCAGTCGGTCCTGCTGTCGGTGGCGGCGCAGGCGGCGGCGCGGTTGGTCCGCCGGTCAGCGGCGCGAGGCGCAGGTAGTCGATGGACGCCGTTTGGCTCTGTACGACGCGGACCGTCCGGCTCGCGCGTGAGTAGCCGGGGGCCGTGGCGGTTACCATCTGGTGCCCGATCGGAATCCTGCCGAGCGTGAAGGCCCCTTGCGCATCGGTATAGGCCGTATAGAGCGAGCCGACCGAGACGAGGGCGCTCGGAACGGGCTGGTTGTTCGACGCATCCAGCACGCGGCCGGTGATCGATCCGTACTGTTGAACGCCGATGTAGTTGGGATTGCTGCAGCCGCCGCCGTTGGCGGCGCCGAGCAGGAAGACTAGGCCACATACCAACAACTTCATGACGATTTCATGCGGTCCAAAGCGCGTTCTCTCCTATCGAACCATCCAAAGATCGCATCGATACCATCCAACGAGGGTTAATGCATTCGCTTGTGAAAAATTTCACAAACATGAATCCGTATGGACCGGTAGCCGTCTTCGTGGCCGTCGCTGTGGCGGCCGCGCTCGCGTTCAGCCTGTTGCCGGGGCTGCTGGCGCAACGCAAGCCCAATCCTGAAAAAGAGCGCGCCTACGAGTGCGGCGTCGAGCCTACGTCGAGCGTCTCCGGCCGATTCCCGGTGAAGTTTTACTTGATCGCGATGCTGTTCGTGATCTTCGACGTCGAAGCGGCGTCCTTTTACCCCTGGGCAGTGCAGATGCACGCGCTGCGCGTCTTCGGTCTTGCCGAGATGGTCGCGTTCATCGTCGTCTTGGCGATCGGGTATGCGTTCGTATGGAAGAACGGCGGCTTAGAGTGGAGATGAGCCCCGGACAGTTTCTGCTGGCACGCGTTGACGACGTCGTTCGTTGGGCGCAGAGCTCGAGCGTTTGGCCGCTCACGATGGGTTTGGCCTGCTGCGCGATCGAGATGATGACGGCGACCTCCGCCGAGTACGACATCGCGCGCTTAGGTTCCGAAGTTTTCCGGCCCTCTCCGCGCCAGGCGGACCTCATGATCGTCTCCGGACGCGTTTCGCAGAAGATGGCGCCGGTCGTCAAGCGCCTCTACGATCAGATGGCCGATCCGAAATGGGTTATCTCGATGGGCGCCTGCGCGAGCTCGGGCGGCGTCTTCGACAACTACGCGATCGTGCAGGGGGTCGACACGGTCGTTCCGGTCGACGTCTACGTGCCCGGTTGCCCGCCGACGCCCGACGGTCTGCTCTATGCCGTCAACTTGATTCAGCAGCAGATCCGCGAAGGCGGGCGCGGCGGTTTGTTGACCCGTGCGTAATCTCAAGCCCGCATCCGTTCGAACGCTTCAGTAAGGAAGACGCATGCCAAGTACGCAGAGGCCATCGATTACGGGGCTCGCGATCGATCCGCCGAGCCTTCGCCCGCCGATCGACGACGCGCGCATCGAGCGCGTCGAACCCGCGGGGCTGCACGCGCGCCTGAGTTCGTTGAAGGCGGAAGGCTTCACGATGCTTCTGGATTTGGGCGCGGTCGATTATCCGCAGCGGACGCCCCGTTTCGATGTCGTTTACCATTTGCTGAAGCTGCCGCCGGCGGCCGCGAGCGCGAGCGAGATCGGAACGCCGGAGCGCGTGCGCGTGCTCTGCGGGCTCCCAGCCGAGCATCTGTCGGTGCCGACGGCGAGCGATCTCTGGATATCTGCCGACTGGGCCGAGCGCGAAGTCTACGATCTCTTCGGCATCGCATTCGAAGGGCATCCCGATCTGCGCCGCATTCAGATGCCTGCCGATTGGGAAGGGCACCCGCTCCGAAAGGACTATCCGCTGCGCGGACCGGCGCGGGAACGCTCTCCGCGCCCTGCGTTTGCGTTGAAGAGCAACGTGCAGGCGGGCGCGCCGCCCTCGGGCCGGACGCTCGAAGCGCTGCAGGAACAGATCGCGCGTGTCCGCGCGGCCGAGACGCAGCCGGAGACGAACGCGTGACGTTCGGCGCGACTCCGCTCTCGCCGGAACTCGTCTCGCAGGACGGGAACGTCATGGTGCTTTCGATGGGGCCGCAGCATCCATCGACCCATGGTGTTTTGCAGATCATGCTTGAAATCGAAGGCGAGAACGTCGTAAAGGCGGAGCCCGAGATCGGCTATCTCCACACCGGTATCGAAAAGTCGGCCGAGAACTTGTTCTGGTCGCAGGCGCAGACCGTCGTCGAGCGCATGGACTACCTCGCGCCGCTCTCCAACGCGCTCTGCTACGTGCTCGGCGTCGAGCGCCTGCTGGGTGTCGCCGATGCGGTTCCCGAGCGCGCGCGCCAGGTGCGCGTACTCTTCGCCGAGTTGGCGCGTATCGCGTCGCACTGCGTTTGGCTGGGGACGCACGGCATCGACCTCGGCGCGCTCTCGATATTTTTCTACTGCTTCGATCTCCGCGAGAATATCCTCGACCTGCAGGAGGCTACGGGCGGCGCCCGCATGCACCCAAACTACTTCCGAGTCGGCGGGCTCAACGGCGATCTGCCCGATGGCTTCACCGCGCGTCTGGACGCGCTGATCGAGAAGTTTCCCGGCCGCATGAAAGCGTTACGCACGTTGCTTGTGGGCAACCCAATCGTGCAGGATCGGACGATCGACGTCGGCGTCTTATCGCAGGAGAACGCCTTGGCGTGGAGCGTCACCGGGCCGAGCCTGCGCGCGAGCGGCCTTGCGTACGACGTGCGCAAGGCATTCCCGTACTGCGGTTACGAAGATTATCGCTTCGACGTGCCGACGCGCTCGGAAGGCGACGCCTACGCGCGCTTTCTCGTGCGTTTGGACGAGATGGAGGAGTCGATGCGCATCGTCGAACAGGTGCGCAAGGCGCTCCGGCCCGGCCCGGTGATGACCGACGACACAAAGATTTTTCAGCCGCCGAAAGAGACGATCGCGCTATCGATGGAAGCGCTGATCCATCACTTCAAGATCGTGAGCGAGGGATTCCGGGTGCCGCCGGGCG
>JAKAPQ010000145.1 GCA_021806945.1 bacterium
GGGGCAGGCCTCGCCTCCTGCTCGACCGTACCTGAACCGTTGTGATTGCAGAACGTTTGATCGAGGCGGTCGGAGCCGAAGCGGTCAAGACGGCCCCCGAGGACCTGGCCGTCTACGCATTCGATGCTTATACGCAATCGGAGACGCTGCCCTCCGCCGTCGTATTGCCGGCATCCACGCGTGACGTAGCCGCGATCGTGAAGATCGCCGCCGCCTGCGGCGAGCCGATCGTCGCGCGCGGCGCAGGCACCGGCCTCTGCGGCGCAGCCGTGCCGACCGGCGGCGGCGTCGTGATGTCGTTTACGCGTATGAATCGCCTGCTCGAAATCGACGTTCGAAACCGCCGGGCGCGCGTTCAGCCAGGGCTGATCAACCTGGAACTCTCGAAGCAGATCGCATCGACCGGCCTCTTCTATGCGCCCGACCCCGCGTCGCAGAAAAGTTCGACCCTCGGGGGCAATATCGGGACGAACGCGGGCGGCCCGCATTGCCTATCGTACGGCGTCACCGTCAACCACGTCGTGGGCCTGGAGATCGTCGACGAACGTGGCGAGGTCTTCACGTCGAATGTCGACGATGCAGGGTACGATCTCACCGGCGTGCTCGTGGGGAGCGAAGGCACGCTGGGGATCGTCACGTCGGCTTGGGTCCGGCTGCTCCGTTTACCCGAATCGGTGCGCGTCTGGCTCGCCGCGTTTCCCAACGTGGAGTCCGCCTGCGAGGCCGTCTCGGCGATCGTCGGCAGCGGCATCCTGCCCACCGCGCTTGAGATCATGGACTCGGTCATCCTCGGTGCGGTCGAGGCCGCCTTCCACGCCGGTTACCCGACCGATGCGGGCGCCGTGCTGCTGATCGAGAGCGCCGGCTTCACCGACGAGATGAACGCCCGCGAAGCCGAGATCCGCGCGATCGTCCGAGCGCAGGGTGCGCTTTCGTGGCGTGCCGCCGCCACCCAAGCCGAGCGCGACGCGCTTTGGGCCGGGCGCAAAGGCGCCGCCGGCGCTACCGGTCGCATCGCGCCGAACTATTACACGCAGGACGTCTGCGTGCCGCGCACGCGGCTCCCCGAGGCGCTGCGAGAGGTCGAGCGGTCGGCACGTGCGCACGGCATCGCGGTCGGCAACGTCTTCCACGCTGGCGACGGCAACCTCCATCCGCTCATGCTCTACGACAAGCGCGACCGGCGCCAAGTTGCCGGCGTCGTTGAAGCCGGCAACGAGATCCTGCAAACGTGCATCGATCTCGGCGGCACCATCAGCGGAGAGCACGGCATCGGCCACGAGAAGCGAGCGGGGATGAATCTCATCTATTCGACCGACGATCTCGCGGCGATGGCGCGCGTGCGCGATGTCTTCGATCCCAAGCGCATGCTCAATCCCGAAAAGATTTTTCCCGCAGGCGCCAAGTGCGGGGAACCATTGTGAGCGCCGGAGCCGGGCGCCGCATCACCCCAAAAAACGTCGACCGGCTTCGCGACGTCGTGGCAGCCTGCGATCGCACTGGAGAGACGGTCGCAATCGAAGGCGGAAACACGCTGCGCGGGATGGGTCTGCCACCGGCGAGCGCCGACGTCACCCTCGTGACAACCGCACTCGATGCCGTGTTGGAGCACGAGTACCGCGATCTCACGTGCGCCGTGCAAGCCGGCATAACCCTCGCTTCTCTCGCCGAGACCTTGGCCGCTCGCGGCCAGTACGTGCCGATCGACGCGCCCTTCGCTCGAAAAGCGACCGTCGGCGGCACGCTGGCGGCGGGGTGGCTCGGACCGCGCCGGCATCTGCTCGGGCGTGCGCGCGACTACGTCATCGGCTCGCACGTCGTTCTCGCCGACGGTACTCTCGCAAAAGCCGGCGGAATGGTCGTGAAGAACGTCAGCGGATATGACATGAGCAAGATCTACGTCGGCTCGTTCGGCACGCTCGGCACGCTCGTGCGCGTCAACTTCAAGACGTTGCCGCTGCCGCAGCGGCGCCGCGCCTTCGTCGCCAAACTTCCCGAAGGCACACGCTCGCGCGCTATCGCGCAGATCGCAGAGCTCGCGATCGCGCCAGCCGCAGCCTTTTGCGTCGAAGGCTACCGCAAAGCTATCGATGGTGAGGACGGGACCGACGGCCGCCTCTTCGTCTTACTCGAGGGGTCGTCGACGCTGATCGAGCGCGCCACGCGCGACCTGCGCTCGGCCTTGGGAAAAGCCGGCGTACCCGAAACCACGATTTTGGATGCCGGCGCACGCGAGGCGTTCGAGCGCGTCCTCGACGCGACCGTCGCTTGCATCTCCGATCGCTCGGTTACCTACCGCGCGCTCGGCCCCCCGGAAAGCATCGCCGGCCGGTCCACTGCGATCCGCGATCTCGCGCACCGGCACGAACTCTTCACCGACGTGCTCGCGGACATGATGAACGGCGATACGATCCTGCGCGTCAGCCGGCGCGACGTGCGCGCGTTTTCGGCGAGCGTCGAGGTCTTCGACGACGCGCTGCACGCGATCGAGCCTCGGGCGACGATCGTCGCCGGAGATTCCCCGGTCCGCTCGTCACTGCTCGTCTGGGGCCAACTACCGAGCGGTCTTGCAAAGATGCGCGAGATCAAAGCACGCTTCGATCCGAATCGCACGCTGAATCCCGGGCGCTTCGTCGGCGGAATCTAGGAGACTTTCGGAGTTGAACCTGCGCGACGAGATCCGCTGGGCGGCCGCTCACGTTTTGCGCAGCCGCGTTCGCCGGCGCGCGCTCTTCGCAGCCGGTCCGCGCGATGCCCTCGCGCTAGCACGTTTTCTGTGCGCGGTCGTGCCTTCGGCTCGCCGCAGCCTGCGCCGCATCGAACTGCGCGCCGAACGCATACCCGACGGTCCGCTTCGCCGCGAGGCGCTCTCGAGCGTCGGCTCCAAGGCCTACCATGCTGCGGGCGCCTGCATCCTCGCGACCTTCTTACCGCGCAAAGCGCGCCAGCACTATATCGAGATCGTCACGCCGCTGGAATCGATCTACGATTACCTCGACAACCTCTGCGATCGCCACGAGGCCGTACCCGTCGATGCCTATCCGGTCCTCCATCGCGCAATCGCCGATGCGCTCGACCCCGACGCGCCTCTGCGGCCGTATTACACGCTCGGTCCGGCCGGCGACGACGGGGGATATCTGCAAGGGCTGGTATGCGAGACGCGCAACGCCATCGCGCGCTTCCCCGAGTACCGCCGCTTGGTTCCCATCTTTAGGGAAGCTGCCGAACTCTACGCCGACTTGCAGACGTTCAAGCACTACCCGAAGGACCGGCGCGAAGCCGCATGCATCGCGTGGTGGGAGCGTCATCGCGACCGCTTCGGCGACCTAACCTGGTGGGAGTTCGCCAGCGCCGCCGGTTCGCAATTTCAGGTGTACGCTCCACTCTACGCGGCGTTCTGCGGGGATCTTCCCCAGATCGCCGCGACGCACGACGCCTACTTCCCCAACGTCTCGGCGCTTCACGTCCTGCTCGATTATTTCATCGACCAATCCGAAGACCGGGAGCACGACGAACTGAACTTCATCGCGTGTTACGCCGGCTCCGACCGCTTTCTGGCGCGGGCGGGCGTGCTGGCACGGCGAGCGCGGGCCGGCTTCGCGCATCTGGCGCGGCCGCACGTGCACGAGTTCGTGCTGCGCGTGATGAGCCTCTTTTATTTGACGCATCCGAAGGTCTACGAGCAAGGTCTCGACGGCGAAGCGCGGGCGCTCGTCGAAGCGCTCGCGAGGCCCGGCACGGCGCCTTAGGGAAGATGCCGCCATGTGGTTGGGTCGCAGGAACCTCCGGTGCGCATAGCGGTCTTCGGCGCCTCCGGGTTCATCGGTAGCCATTTGACTGCTGCGCTCTCCGCCCGCGGCGACGAGGTGCGCGCGGGCTCGCTGCGCGATCCGTCGCGCGCCGCGCAGATTGCCGCCGGCTGCGATGCGATAGCGAACCTCTCGGGCGAGCCGATCGCCCAGCGATGGAACGCGCAAGCCAAAGAGCGGATCGAGGCCAGCCGCGTGGCCTTACCGCGCGCTTTCTTCGAAGCGCTCGCCGTCACAGACGGGCACCCGAAGGTCTTCGTCTCGGCCTCGGCGGTCGGCTACTACGGCACCAGCGAAACCCGAACGTTCACTGAGGCCGATCCGGCGGGTTCGGATTTCCTGGCGAACGTCTGCGAGCGATGGGAGCTGCAGGCGGGCCGCGCGGCCGAACTGGGTATGCGCGTCGCGTGCATTCGGACGGGCCTCGCGTTGGGAGCCGGCGGCGGCGCGCTCGCACGCCTATTGTTGCCATTCCGGCTGGGGCTCGGCGGGAAGATCGCAAGCGGCCGCCAGTGGTACTCGTGGATCCACATCGACGACCTCGTCGGCATCTACCTGATGGCTCTCGACGGCGCTGAGGGAACGCTCAACGCGACGGCACCCAACCCCGTACGCAACGAAGCGTTCGCAGCGGCGCTCGGCGCGGCGCTGCACCGTCCTACGCCCTTTCCCGTCCCAGCATTTGCCGTACGCGCGCTGCTCGGAGAAGGATCGACGGTCCTTCTGGAGGGACAGCGCGTCCTGCCCGAGCGCACGCAACGGCTCGGCTACGCGTTCCGCTTTCCGGCCCTCGAACCGGCCTTGGCACAGATCCTTCGGTGAGCGAGAGCACCGCACGGCATGCCTTGCAGACGCCGCGGCTCGTACTCGAGCCGACGACGCCGGAGCATGCGCGGGAGGCGTGGCCATATCTCGACGATGAACGCATGTGGGAATTTTTCCCCGATCTGCGCCCGAAGACGCTCGACGACCTACGCGCGCTCTACCGCCGCTGGGAGCGCGGAAGCCCCTTTCCAAACCGTAACGAAACGTGGGAAAACTGGCTGTGCCGATCGCGCGAGACCGGGCTGCTGCTCGGCGCGACGCAGGCCACGATCGTCGCGAACGATACGGCGCACATAGCCTATGGCATCTACGTCGTTCATCGCCGCAACGGATACGCCCGTGAGGCCGCGCACGCGACCATCGAACATCTGCAGCACGTTCATGGGGTACGGCGCGTCCTAGCCGAGATGGACGTTCGCAACGTGGCATCGGTCGCGGTAGCGGAGTCGCTAGGTTTCCGGCATGTGGAGACGCGCCTTGGCGTACGGCGCGGCTACGGACCTGCTACCGGTGAGTTCGTGTACGAGCTGTGCCTTACGCGCGCGTAGCGGCCGCAAACTCCAGCGCTTCGAGATACTTCTCTGCGTCCATTGCCGCTTTGCACCCCGAGCCCGCAGCGGTAATCGCCTGCTTGTAGCGGATATCGTGCACGTCTCCGGCAACGAAAACCCCTTCGGCGTTGGTCGAGGTACCGTCGGGCGAGACGATATATCCGGCTCGGTCGAGTTCGAGTTGACCGGCGAAGATCGCCGTGTTGGGGTCGTGGCCGATCGCGATAAAGAGCGCGTCGGCCG